>NZ_JBEPPU010000008.1:0-132459 GCF_040547465.1 Frigoribacterium sp. PvP054 | reverse complement strand
GGGGCGCGCCGGGCCCCCCCCCCCCCCCGGCCCCCCCCCCCCGCCCCCCCGGCCCCCCCCCCCCCCCCCGCGGGCCGGCCCCCCCCCCCCGGGGGGGGGGCCCACGTCCAGTCGGCGGTGCGACTGCGCCTCCTTGTCAGGCGCGCATCCGAGGAGGCGCGACTCGGCTCAGTCCGCGGGTGCGGTCTCGACGACCGGGCCGTTCACCTGGACGTCGATCAGGCGGTTGACGGAGCTGTCGGGTCCTGGAGGCCGTCGAGCAGTTCCGTGGCGACCGTGCGGGTCTCTTCGATGGACAGTCCGTCGTCCGCATCGTGAGGCCCGGTCGTGCCAGTGCTGCATGCCGTGAGGAGCGCGAGGCCCAACACGACGACGCAGAGCGCGCGGCGGTCACCCAAGGAGGAACGTCACGTCGCTGCGTCACCATCGGTCTCGACGGTCGGGCCCGTCACGGCGAGCGACAGGACGGCGGGTGCCGAGCCGTCGTCGCCGGCCTGCAGGCGGATCTGGTACCCCTCGTCGGCGTCCCGTGTCAGTTCCACCCATCGGCCTCCCGCGCCGGTCGTCTCACCGTCGTAGACGACCTTCCAGCCCGACGACCCCAACTCGTCCACTGCGTGGTCGGTCAGCTGCAACTGGTTCGCCGGCTCCCGCAGCGAGATGGTGCGTTGTACGTGCCACTCGACGACACTCGAATCGGCATCGACGTCGCCACCGAGCAGCGAGCCCGCGCTGTCGTCGACGACCTCGACCGACGTGACCTGGTCGCTGGGGATGAGAGCTTGCACGGCATGGGCGATCTCGTTGGCCTTGATCTGCGTCTGGTCGATGGTCACGGTGTCCTCCTGGGACGAGCGGGTGGGGGAGGCATCAGGCGCAGGCGAGCCCGACGTGCAGGCCGTGACGAAGGCGAGCAGGACGACGCCCGTCAGTGCGCCGGCAGCGTGGAGGGACCTCATCACCCCTGCCCCGTCTCGACAGCGATCGTCCGGCGTCGGTAATCGTCCTGCATGACCGGGAGGTCGTCGACCCCGACGTCCCACTTGTGGCTCTCACCCTCGGGGTCCTCGACGAAGGGTTCGACGTCACCGCCGGTGAGGACACCCATGACCTGCCGGAAGGCGGACGACTTGGTTGACCACCAGTTGAAGTGTCCTCGCATCGGTCCGCTCTCCTGCCCTGCGGAGGCAACGTTGAAGCCCGTCTCGAGCCGGGTCACTCCTGTCGACGACAGTGACGGATGCTCTGTTGTCCGCCCGCTGCCCCGAGCGCTGCTCGTTCATCGTGCCACCGGGCCCCGGCGGACGACACCGGCGGAGGGCTGTCAGCCGACGAACCACCAGAGTGACGCGATCTCGGCGGGCTGTCGCTGGAGGCCGATCCGCAAGCCGACCGGCCACAGCAGCAGGGGCAGCACGACCCCGAGGCCCGACAGCCGTCGGCCGTTCTCGTCCATGCGTGCGCCTCCGTCCCCCGGTCCTGGGCGCACGCCAGCAGCAGCCGGCGTGCGCCCCCACTACGGGGCAGCTGCCCACCCACCGCTTACGTCGACCCGCGCCCCGCCGATAGAGCGCCGTGAGCACGGATCGCTCGCACACCCCGGCCACGGATCGGCCCCCCGCACTCCACCGACCCCACCGGGACAGGCATGCCACTCGAATCCGTGACGCAAGCGGCGCTGCAGAGCGCCCTCGACGGTCTCTCGCTGCGCCAGAAGACGATCGCCGCGAACATCGCGAACGTCAACACACCGAACTACACCGCCAAGCGGGTGCAGTTCGAGGAGGCGCTGGGCAGGTCGGTCGCGGCCGGCAGCGGAGCGGTCCAGGCGTCCACGTCGCGCAGCCTCGAGCCCACGCGCCTCGACGGCAACAACGTGAACCTCGACACCGAGACGCTGTCGAACGTCGACACCGTGCTGCGGTACCAGTTCGCCACGCAGGCCATGAACTCCGAGCTGACGGCCGTGCGCGCCGCGTTCCGGACGAACTGATGACCGCCTTCGACGCGATCGGCATCGCGAGCACCGGCCTGACCGTGCACCGCAAGTGGCTCGACGCCGTCTCGGACAACATCGCCAACGTCAACACCGTCAAGTCGATGGACGACACCGCCTTCCAGGCCCGCTACGTCGAGGTGCAGGAGGGCGCCGGCACCTCGGGCGTCTTCGTCAAGGCCGACCGGTACGGCAGCGAGGCCGGCCGCGTCACGTACCTCCCCGACCACCCGCTCGCCGACGCCGAGGGGTACGTGCGCATGCCCGACATCGACCTCGGCGCCCAGATGGGCGACCTGATCATGGCGCAGCGTGGCTACCAGGCCAACGCCGCCGTGGTCGACCGTGCCAAGACGGCCTACGAGGCCGCACTCCAGATCGGACGTGGCTGATGCCCATCGCAGGAATCCAGGCCCTCGGGGCCGTGCAGCAGAGCGGTTACGCCGACGTGGGCTCGCTGATGCAGGCCGGCGGCGCGTCCGACGTGACGGGCGTGACCGGCGCGACCGGCGCCTCCTCGGCCTCGGGCGCGACCTTCGGCGCGACCATGACCGGTGCCGTCGAGGGGCTGCAGCAGCTGCAGTCCGAGGCGAAGACCCTCGCCGTCAAGGCGGTCACCGGTGACCTGACCGACATCCACGACGCGACCATCGCCGCGACGCGTGCGCAGGTCACGCTCGAACTGGTCAGCGCCGTCCGCAACAAGGGCGTCGACGCCTTCAACGAGATCATGAGGATGCAGGCCTGATGCCCACCGCCGTCAAGGGCCAGCTCGCCAAGCTGGGTGCCGCCCTGAAGAGCTTCACGATCGCGCAGCGCACGATCGCCGTCATCCTGCTCGCCGCCCTCGTGCTGGGCGTCGTCGCACTCGTCAGCTGGCTGGGCAAGCCGACCTACACGCCGCTGTTCAGCGGCATCGACCCCACCGACGCGAGCGCCATCGTCGAGCTGCTGCAGGCCGACGGCGTGCCGTACCAGCTGACCGCGGGTGGCGGCACGATCCTCGTGCCCGAGGGCGTCGTCTACGACGAGCGCCTCAAGGCCGCCGCGGCCGGGCTGCCCGCCGCGAGCGCCGACGGCGGCTACTCGCTGCTCGACACCATGGGTGTCACCTCGTCGGAGTTCCAGCAGAACGTCACCTACAAGCGCGCCATCGAGGGCGAGCTCGCCAACACGATCAAGGCCATGGACGGCGTGCAGAACGCCAGCGTCCAGCTCGCCATCCCCGAGGACTCCGTGTTCGTCTCCGAGCAGCGCGACCCCACCGCCTCGGTCTTCGTCGAGACGCGGGCCGGCGCGACGCTGGACTCCAAGCAGGTGCAGGCCATCGTCAACCTGACCAGCGCCTCCGTCGAGGGCATGAAGGCCACCGACGTGGCCGTCACCGACGCCTCGGGCACGGTGCTGTCGGCCGTGGGCAGCGGAGCCGTGGGAGGCGCGGGCGGCGACGCGAGCGACTACGAGTCGAAGGTCCAGGCCTCGGTGCAGGCGATGCTCGACAAGATGGTCGGCCCGGGCAACTCGTCGGTCGTGGTCGCCGCCGACCTCGACCAGAGCTCGGGCACGAAGGTCACCGAGTCGTTCTCGCAGCCCGAGAGCGGCCCGATCGCCCTCAACGAGTCGGGCTCGACCGAGGAGTACGGCTCGGGTGCGAACGGTGCCGGCGGCACCGGCGCGACCGGCGTGCTCGGCCCCGACAACATCGCCGTGCCCACCGGCACCGACGGCACGACCACGGCGGGCACCGGTGCCGACGGTGGCTACACCAACGAGTCGACCACCAAGAACAACGCCGTCGACAAGGTCACCGAGAGCCTCAACGTGCCGGCCGGCGAGGTCAGCCGGCAGACCGTGTCGGTCGCCCTCAACTCGGCCGCGGCCAACGGCGTCAACATGCAGAGCGTGCGCGACCTCGTCAGCGCCGCCGCCGGCATCGACGCGGCCCGCGGCGACACCGTGCAGGTCGCCCAGGTCGACTTCGACACGACGGCCGCGGACGCCGCCGCCGAAGCGCTCAAGGCCGCCGACGCGGCGAGCGCCAGCGAGGCCATGTGGGGCACGATCCGCACCGTGGGCATCGTCGCCGCCGTCGCGATCGCCGCGATCGTGGGCCTCATCGTCTTCGCCCGCCGCAGCCGTCGCCAGGACCGCGAGGACGTCGACCTCGGCGAGCTCGCCCCGCAGAACGGCGCCCAGACCTGGGACGCCACGATGCCGTTGTCGCTCGACGACGCCGTCGCCACCTCGCGCCTGACCCTGCCCGGCATGGGCGAGGCCAAGACCGAGCTGCTCGAGGTCGACGCCCCGACGCCGTCGCCCGAGTTCGTCTCGGCCGAGCGCCGCCGCGCCGAGATCGACGCGATGGCCGAGCGCGACCCGGGCAAGACCGCCGAGCTGCTGCGCGGCCTCATGGACGACCGGCAGCCCGCATGAGCCTCGTCCCCACCGCGTTCGGCGCTCCGGCGGCACCCGGCGTCGGCAAGCCCCTGACCGGGTCGCAGAAGGTCGCCGTGATCCTCATGCAGATGGACCAGGCCCGTGCGGCCGCCGTCATGAAGGAGTTCAGCGAGGTCGAGGCCGAGGAGATCGCGGCCGAGATCGTGCGCCTGCGCCGCGTCGACCCGTCTCTGGCCGACGCGACCGTGGCCGAGTTCCACGACCTCAGCGTGAGCGGCCGGTACCAGCGCCGGGGCGGCCACGACGTCGCCGTCGGGCTGCTCGAGGCGTCGTTCGGCTCGGAGCGCGCCGCCGGCGTCATGGAGCGCATGGCGTCGAACATGGCCGGCAAGTCGTTCGAGTTCCTCGACGAGGCCGAGGCCGGCCAGGTGGTGACGTTGCTCGACGGCGAACTGCCGCAGACCATCGCCCTGGTCCTCGCGCACCTGCGCCCCCAGCAGGCGTCGGCCGTGATGTCGGGCCTCGACGTCGAGCTGCGTGCCGACGTCGCCCAGGCCATCGCGACGATGGGCACGGCGACCCCCGAGTCGGTCGGCATCGTCGCGGCCACGCTCAAGGTGCGGGCCGGCGCCGTCGTCGCGCCCCGTGAGCAGGTCGAGGTGGTCGGGGGCATCCAGCCGCTGATCGAGATCCTCAACCGCAGCGACGTGGCGACCGAGAAGGCGCTGCTCGAGGGCCTCGACGAACGCGACCCCGAGCTGGCCGAGGAGGTGCGTTCGCGCATGCTCACGTTCGAGGACGTCGTCAAGCTCGAGTCGCGCGACATCCAGCAGGTGCTGCGCGGCATCGACGCGGCGATCCTCGCCACGGCGATGAAGGGTGCGCCGGCCGCGGTGACCGAGGTCATCCGCGGCAACGTGTCCGAGCGCAACCGCGAGCTGCTGGACGACGAACTGCAGTCGATGGGACCGGTCCGCAAGTCGCAGATCGAGGAGGCGCGGGCGTCGGTCGTGCGCGCCATCCGCGAACTCGAGGCGATGGGCTCCATCACCATGCACCGCTCCGACGACGACGCCCTCGTCGAGTAGCCCGCCCGCCGTCCCGCACCGGTGCGGGACGGCGGCCCCCCTTCGGGGCAAGGGCTAACGCCCACCGGCCGCAGGCCGAGAGTCGCCCCTGAGCACGGATCGCTCACCCCACCCCAGGCCACGGATCGGCCGTCACCCCCGAACGCCGAACGGCCCGTGATGCTCGATTCCGTGATGACCCCCGAGGGCGCTGCCCCGGCCTTCGCGCGCGTCAGCTACCCGTCCGTCTCGCTTCCCGGGTCCGACGCCGCCACCGTCCGTCAGGCGCACGACGCCCGGGCCGAGGCCCGTGGTCACGCCGCCGGGTACGCCGCCGGCCTCCGTGCCGCCGAACTCGAGCTCGCTGCCCGCCGGGCCGTCCTCGAGGCCGAGCACTCCGACCTGCTGCACCGGCTGCAGGCCGCGACCGTGTCCGCGGTCGAGGCCCTGGCCGCGTCGGCCCGGGCGCTCGACGCCCGGATCGCCCCCGTGCTGGACGACGCCGAGGAGGCGCTGGTCGCCACCGCCTTCGAGCTCGCCGAGGCGGTCCTCGGCTACGAGCTGCGCGCCTCCGAGTCCGTCGACGGCGACCTGCCCGGGGCCGACGCCAGCACCCGGGGCGCGGGCACCGGCGACCCGTCGACCCGCGCCACCGACCCCGCCCCGTCCGGTCCCCGCACCGGGCGGACCGCGCGTGCCGCGGTCGCCCGGGCACTCGCGGTGACCGAACCCGGCGACGTCGTCACCGTCCGTCTGCACCCCGCCGACCTCGCCCAGCTCGGGCCGGCCACGCTCGACTCCGTGGCCGCCGACGTGGCGTTCGTGGCGGACGCCTCCCTCGCCCGCGGCGACGCCGAGGCCGAGCTGCGCGTCGGCCAGGTCGACGCGCGCCTCGGCTCGGCGCTCGACCGGGCCCGGACGGCGCTGCTCGGCGACCCGGCGTCGGACGGGGGTGCCTCGTGACCCTCACCGCGCCTCCTGCACTCCTCGCGACGGGCCCCGTCGACCTCGCCACGGCTGAGGTCGCCGGGGACGCGCGTCGGCCCCGCGTGCCCTCCGTGGTCGCCCCCCGCCTGGCCGCCGCCCGCGCCGCGGCCCGCCCGCAGCGCGTCGGCCGGGTCAGCTCGGCCGTCGGCCTCGGCCTCACGGTGCGCGGCCTCGACGCGGCCGTCGGCGAGATCCTCTCGGTCGGCGACGGACGCACCGAGGCCGGCTCGGACCTCGCCGAGGTCGTCGCGACCACCCCGGACGGCGTCCGCTGCATGCCGCTCGGGCGCCTGACCGGCATCACCACCGGCACGCCCGTCCGCTCGACCGGTCGGCCCCTGCTCGTCCCGACCGGCACCGGCCTGTTCGGGCGGGTGCTCGACGGCCTCGGCCGCCCCATCGACGGCAAGGGACCGCTGGTCGGCTCGGACGGCGGTCGCGTCGACCTCGTGCCCCTCGACCACGAGACCCCGTCGGCCATGCACCGCGCCCGCATCGACACGCCCCTCCAGCTCGGCGTGCGCGTGCTCGACACCCTGACCACGGTCGGCAAGGGCCAGCGCGTCGGCCTGTTCGCCGGCTCGGGCGTCGGCAAGTCGTCGCTGCTGTCGATGATCGCCCGCGGCTCGGACGCCCAGGTCAGCGTCATCGCCCTCGTCGGCGAGCGCGGCCGCGAGGTGCGCGAGTTCCTCGAGGACGACCTCGGGCCCGAGGGCCTCGCCCGGTCGATCGTCGTCGTGTCGACGAGCGACGAGCCCGCCCTCATGCGCCTGCGCGCCGCCTTCGTCGCGACCCGCATCGCCGAGTCGTTCCGCGACCAGGGCGCCGACGTCGTGCTGATGATGGACTCGCTCACGCGCGTGGCGATGGCCCAGCGCGAGATCGGTCTCTCGGTCGGCGAACCGCCCGCGACCCGGGGCTACCCGCCGTCGACGTTCTCGGTGCTCGCCGGCCTGCTCGAGCGCGCCGGGACGGACCGCGTCGGCTCGGTGACCGGCCTCTACACGGTGCTGGTCGACGGAGACGACCACAACGAGCCGATCGCCGACGCCGCCCGCAGCATCCTCGACGGGCACGTCGTGCTCGACCGGAAGCTCGCCGTGACCGGGCACTTCCCGTCGGTCGACGCGCTCGGCTCGGTGTCGCGCGTCGCCTCGAAGGTGACCAGCCCGCCCCAGCGCGCCGCGGCGACCACGCTGCGCAAGGTCATGGCCGCGCGTCGCGCCGCCCAGGACCTGCTCGACGTCGGTGCCTACCAGCGCGGCACGAACCCGCTCGTCGACGCAGCCGTCGACCACCAGGGCGCCATCGACGCGTTCCTGCAGCAGGGCATGGACGATCGTGCGGCCTCGGCCGACTCGTGGAACGCCCTGGCCTCGCTGACCTCGCGGTTCGGGGGCGTCTGATGGCCCGCCCGTTCTCTCTGCTCGGCCTGCTGAGGCTGCGGCACGCCCAGCAGGACCAGGCCGGGGCCGTCCTCGCCGACGCCAACGAGCGCCTCCGCGAGGCCGCCGACGAGCGCATGCGCGCCAAGCGCACCCTCGCCGACGAGCCGTCCGAGGTGACCGACGCGGCGATGCTGAGCGCCCTGGCGGCGTCGCGGGCCTCGTCTCGCGGCATGCTGGCCGAGCTCGACGCGGTCACGCAGCGACGCCAGGCCGACGCCGACGCCGCGCAGGCCGCCTTCAACGAGGCGCGCCGTGCCGCGATCGGCCTCGAGAAGCTCGAGGCCAAGCACGCGACGGCCGAGGCGGCCGCCGACCTCCGCGACGAGCAGATCTCGCTCGACGAGATCGCCTCGCGCCCCCGGCCCGACGGCTCGCCGTCCGGCACCGACCCCGAGAACCCAGGAGGCGCGGCGTGAGCCCCGTGACCGAGGTCCTGTCACGAATCCAGGACATCCAGGCGACCATCGCCCAGCTGCGCGCGGGAGCGACCGGTGCGGCGACGACCGCGACGGCCACCGCCGCGTCCACGACGTCGGCCACGGCGTTCGCCGACGCCCTCGCCGGGACCTCCGGCACGGGCGCGACGGCGACCAGCGCCTCCGTGGACGCCGTGGCCGGCTCGGTCGCCGGCGGCAGCGGGGCCGACGGCTCGGACGTCGTCGAGGCCGCCAAGAAGTACCTCGGCGTGCCCTACGTGTTCGGCGGAGAGGACCGCACGGGCATGGACTGCTCGGGCCTCGTGCAGACCGTGTTCAAGGACCTCGGCGTCAGCATGCCGCGCGTCGTCCCCGACCAGGCGAAGATGGGCGCCGAGGTGTCGTCGCTCGCCGAGGCGAAGCCGGGCGATCTGCTCGTGCCCAAGGGCGAGGGGCACATCGTGATCTACCTCGGCGACGGCAAGGTGCTGCACGCACCCCGCCCGGGCAAGGACGTGCAGATCGTCGACAACTGGTACGAGGACTCCGACCTCAGCACGATCCGGCGCATCGTGCCGGCCGAGGGGGCTGCGGGTGCCGCGACGTCGTCGTCCGCGTCGTCGGCGCTGTCGGGGCTCTCTGGCCTGTCGGGTCTCTCGGGGCTGTCGGGTCTGTCGGGCCTCTCGGGTCTCACGGGTCCTGCCGGCGGGACGGGTTCGACCTCGTCGTCGGGGACCGACCTGATGACGGCCGCCCTGCAGAAGATGATGAGCGCGGGGGTGGCCTCGTGAGCCTGTCCCGCGCGCTGCCGTTCGCGCCTCCTGCCCTGTCCGACGCGTCGTCGCTGCGCGCCCCCGCCGGGTCGCGCGCGGCGGGGACCGGCGTCGCCCGCGACGCCGACCGGGCCGCGGCCGGCTTCGGAGCCGCCATGCGCGACGAGCACGCGTCGACCCGGGCCGCCGTCCGGCGTGACGCCGGGCCCGCGGAGCGTGACGCCCGCACGGTCGACGGGAACGCCGACCCGGACCCCGCCCGAGACGTCGCCCGTCCTGCCGACCGGAACGCCCCGGGGGCCTCGACCCCCGTCTCGGACGAGTCCGTCGCATCGTCCTCGCTCGACCCCACGTCCGTCTCGCCGTGGCGCCGACCGTTCGCCGACGCGACCTCGGCACCGACTCCCGAAGCCGGCGAGCCCGGAACCGCGACCGCAGCAGCCGGGTCCACCCCGACGACGGACGGCGCGTCCGCCGGGACGACGGTCGCCGACGGCGAGACGCTCCCGGCGACCGACCCCGGTCCCGCCGCCGCCCTCGCGGCACCGGCCCTGGTCACTCCGGCCCTGGCCACCCCGGCCGCGACGTCCCCGGCCGTGCTCTCGGCCCGCCCCTCCGCCTTCGGCGATCCGGCCCGCAGCGGAGCGTCCGATTCCGGTGACGCCTCGGCCGAGTCCGGCGATGCGGTCCGTGTCGGCTCGGCCGTGTCCGTGGCCGTGGCCGCCGCCGACCCCACCTCCGCCTCCGCCTCCGAGGCGCCCGGGACGGAAGCGGTGCCCGACCCGTCCGTCGCCGACTCGGGCCCCACGTCGCCGTCCGCCGTCACCTCGACCGGAGTCGCTGCCGTCGCCACGGTTGCGGCCACCGCCGGATTCGCCCTGGCCGCCGCCGCCGCGTCCGTGCCCACCGCCCCTGCGACCGGTGCCTCCGTGCCCGCCGCTTCCGCGACCGCCGCGTCGGCCTCCGGCGCGTCCGCCCCGGTCGCGCCGACGACCACCGCCACCGCGTCCGCGTCCGCGTCCGCCGCGCAGGGTGCCTCGCTCGCGACCGTCGGCACGGGGTCAACGAGCACGGGTGCAGTCGGCACTCCTGCCGGGTCGGCTCCGGCCGGCTTGCTCGCTCCGGCCCGCGGCGGATCGGCCGTGCGTCCCGACGCGTTCGCCGTCACCGGTGATCCGGTCCCTGCCGGATCAGCGGTCGGGAGCCCCGCCTCGTCGTCGGACGCTCGCCTCCTCTCGTCGTCGGCCACCCTCACGTCCGGCGCGACCACCGCGACCGGCGCATCCGGCACGTCCGGTCCCGCGAGTCCGTCGCCGACGGCACCCGGTGCCGCCACCGTCTCGGCGCCCACCCCGGCGACCGCACCCGCCGACCCGATCGTGCTCGCCGTGCCCGGGGCCGCCGCGACGTCCGCGGCCCCCGCGACCAGCGCCTCCTCGTCCGCGACCCCGGCGCCGGCCGCCGCACCGCCCGCTCCGCTCACGCAGCAGCTCGCGCGCCCGCTCTTCACGCTGGCGGCCGCGGGCCCCGGCGTGCACGTGGTCACCGTCGACGTCGCGCCCGAGGCGCTCGGCCCGGTCACGGTGCGCGCGCACGTCTCGGCGCACGGCCTGCACGTCGAGATGTTCGCGGCGTCGGACGCCGGTCGCGACGCCGTCCGGGCGATCCTCGGCGACCTGCGCCGCGACCTCGCGACCGCGGCGGGCCCCGGACAAGGAGGCGCGGGTCAGCAGACCAGCGTCGACCTCTCGTCGCAGAACCAGCCGTCCGACCCCCGGGGCGACCGCTCCGGCCAGGGCGGACCGGCCGGCGCGCAGACCGGTGCCGACGGCGGCGCCGACCGTCAGGCCCGCGACGCCGCCGTCGCACGCACCGCCGACGCCCGTGCCGCCCGTGCGCTGCGCGACGCCACCGACCCCCTGGACGCGACGGGTGCGGTCGACCGTGCCCGCGCCTCCTCGTCCCTCTCGACGTCGATCGACGTCCTGGCCTGAACCGGAGACCCCATGCCCTCGATCGACCAGATATCGGGAACCGTCGACGTCGCGACGCAGATCGCCGCCGCGAACGCCGCGAAGGGCGGCTCGAGCCGTTCGACCTCGAACACGATGGACAGCGAGATGTTCATGAAGCTGCTGGTGACGCAGCTGAAGAACCAGGACCCGTCGACCCCGATGGACACCAACGCCATGATGTCGCAGACCACCCAGCTGGCGATGATGGAGCAGGTCACGGCCCAGACGACGACGGCCAACGAGAACTTCTCGCTGCAGATGCGCATCGCCGCGTCGAACCTCGTCGGTCGCGAGGTCAGCTACACGGGCGCGGACGGCGTCGAGGTGACGGGCACGGCCTCGAGCGTGTCGTTCGCCGAAGCCGTCCCGAAGGTGACGGTCGGCGGGAAGGAGGTCGCGTTGGATCTCGTCTCGGGCATCGCCGCCACGAAGGCGTGACACGACCCGCACCACCGCACCACCCGCAGGACCAGCACCACCCGCAGCACCCCTCGAACCACACCGGGAGCAGGACGCGACCGGACCCACCCGCGCAGGACGCGCCTCCAGAGTTCTCCCCAGCTGAAAGGCAGCACCCATGCTCCGCTCCCTCTACTCCGGCATCTCGGGCCTTCGTTCGCACCAGACGATGCTCGACGTCACCGGCAACAACATCGCCAACGTCAACACCGCCGGCTTCAAGTCGTCGACCACGCAGTTCCAGGACACGCTGTCGCAGATCACGCAGGGCGCCGGCGGCCCGCAGACCGGCATCGGCGGCACGAACCCGGCCCAGATCGGCCTCGGCGTGCAGGTCGCCGGCATCTCGACCAACTTCTCGCAGGGCTCGGCGCAGGCCACCGGCAAGGCGACCGACCTGATGATCTCGGGCGACGGGTTCTTCGTCACGCGCCTCGGCAACGACACCGTCTACACGCGGGCCGGCGCCTTCGACTTCGACGCCGACGGCCGCCTCGTCTCGGGCGACGGCAAGATCGTCCAGGGCTACTCGGCGACCAACGGCGTCATCAACGACGGAGGCGCGCTCGGCGACATCACACTGCCCCTGAACGCGGCCGCCCCGGCCTCGGCGACCTCGAGCGCGACCGTCGGCGGCAACCTGCCGAGCGAGTCCGCGGTCGGCGACAAGATCGTCCGCGACACCAAGGTCTTCGACGCCAACGGCCTCGAGCGCACCCTGACGCTGACCTTCACCCGCACGACCGGCGGCTGGGACGCGAGCGCGACCGACGGCAACGGCGGCGCCACGACCTCGCTCGCCTTCACCGACGGCAAGCAGACCGGCGCGGCGTCGCTCGCCCTCAACGGCGTGACCGTCGACCTGTCGGGCGTCACCGGCTTCGCGGCCCTCAACACGACCTCGATCACCGACCAGAACGGCCGTGCGGCCGGCACCCTGCAGGGATTCTCGCTCGCCAAGGACGGCACCCTGATGGGTCAGTTCAGCAACGGGTCGACCGTCGCGCTCGGCCGTGTCGCGCTCGCCACGTTCGCCAACCCGGGCGGCCTCGAGAAGGAGGGCAACTCGGGTTACCGGGCGACCGCCAACTCGGGTGCCGCGACGGTGGGCGCCCCCGGATCGCCCGGCATCGGCTCGCTGGCCAGCGGCTCGCTCGAGATGTCGAACGTCGACCTCTCGCAGGAGTTCACCAACCTGATCGTCGCCCAGCGCGGCTTCCAGGCCAACGCCCGCATCATCACGACCTCGGACGAGGTGCTGCAAGAGCTCACCAACCTCAAGCGCTAGTCGCCGGCTGCCGCACCCTTCGCACCGCGTTTCGTGCACCTCACCCGATCTAGACCGGGTGTGCCGCACGAAACGCGGTGCGTTCGTCGTCCGGAGGCGCGGTGCGCGTCACCGGGGGACGCGCGCGAACGCGGCGCGCAGCCGGGCCCCGCGCTCGGGGTTGAGCTGTTCGACCCAGCCGATCCGCCCCCACAGCTGCGCGGCGAAGTCGGGGTGCCCGGACCGGTTCTGCGCCTCGAGGCCGGTGCGGGCGGCGTTGTGCAGCACGGCCCGCAGCCGGTCGTACTCGGAGCGCACCGTGTTCGTGCCCTGGTTGACCACCACGCCGGTGACGACCTGACGCGTGGCCGCACCGCGCACCCGGGTCTTCGACGCGTTCAGCTCGTGCCCCTCGTCGCCGACGATGCGTCCGATGCCCCGCACGAACGCGTCGGCCCGAGACGCGAGCGCCGCGTCGCCGCTGAAGGCGAGGTCGTCGGCGTAGCGCGTGTAGGTCGCCCCTGCGGCCCGGGCGTAGCCGTCGAGCCGGGAGTCGAGGCGTCGCAGGGCCACGTTCGCGAGCGCCGGAGAGGTCGGCGCCCCCTGGGCGAGGTGGGCGACCGAGAGCGCGTGGCGCAGCGCGAAGCGCTGCTCGGGGTCGCCTCCGTCGGGCATGCCCGACAGGACGCCCGGCGGCACCGAGTTCGTGCACAGCCCGGTGAGCACGTGGGCCACGGCGTCGGTCAGCCCCTCGCGACGCAGCGCGCCGAACACCTGCCCGGCGGTGACCCGGGCGAAGAACGAGGTCAGGTCGAGGGCGACGACGACCTCTCGGCCGACGTGCCGGCGGGCGCCGCTGATGGCGCTGCGGCCCGGGACGAACCCGTGCGCGGCGTCGTGCAGCGGCACGGCGGCGAGTACCTCGTCGAGCACGACGCGCTGCAGGTCGCGCAGTCGGAAGCCGGGCACCTCGAGCAGCCGTGGCGTGCGTCCGGGTCGGGCCCGCCACTCGTACCGGTGGTGCTGCAGGGGTCCCCGCTCGACGCGGCGGTTCCAGCGCCCGGGGTCGGCGAACCAGTCGAGCTCGCCGACGGTCAGGTGCAGCAGTCGGGCGACGTCGGCCACGGTGCCCGAGCGCAGGAGGCGCGGGTCGACCGAGCGCACCTCCTGCGTCACGGGCACGTGGTGGACGATGCGCAGCGGGCGGCCGTGCGCCCTCGCCTCGGCCACCGCGTCGCCGAAGGCCGGGTCGCGTCCGATCAGGGCGACGAGGGTGCGGGGGTCGTCGTGCGGTGCGCGGGGCAGGGCGCGGACGAGGCCCCGGGCCAGGGGGCGCCAGAACCGCGTCGGCCCGTCGATCGCCTCGCCCGCGGCGGCGGCCAAGCCCCGGACCGTCCACTCGGCGGCGAGCAGGGCGTCGGCGAGGGCGACGGCGACGGCGTCGGGCCCCGGGTCGGGATCGCGGGCCAGGGTCGCCGACGCGGGGGAGGGGCCGGTCACCCGGTCGCCGTCCGCGCGACGGTTGCCCGTCCGGCTGCCGCTCGCCGGTCTGCGGTGCGGCGGCCGGTGGCGCGGCCGGCGGCGTGGGGAACGACGGGGTCGGGGTGGCTGCGGCGGTGCCTCGGCGACTCGTGCATCGGTGCGGGCCCCTCGCCGCGCGGAGCGCGGTCTCGGGCCTGCGGAGCGGTGCCGTGGTCGATCTGCGTGCCCCGGGGTAGCCCCGGAGAGGAGGGCACGACGCGCGTGCCGCCCACCTCGCCGAGACACCGTCGCATGCGGTCACGCTAACGGAGGCCGCCGACGCCCGCGATCCCCCGCGAGGGTGAGCCCGTCACGGGTCGTGGGTTGCTCCCCCAGGACGCGGAGGAGGCGCGGTGCCTGCTCTGCAGACACCGCGCCTCCTCGGCTGTCCGGCTGCGATGCCGGGTCGATCGACCTAGTAGGTCGTCGGCATCGAGTTCATGATCGCGGGCAGGACCACGGCGATGTAGATGATGCCGAAGATGATCGACACGATGCTGATGATGACGCCGGCGATGGCGAGTCCGCGGCCGCGCTCGCCGGTCTTCTTGATCTTCGACAGCGCGATCAGGCTGACGACGAGCCCGGCGATGTTGAAGACGAAGGCCAGGATGAAGCCGACGATCGCGAGGACGTTGTAGCCCGCGGCGGTGCCGGCGGACTGGGGCATGGCGGTGTTGGACATGAGGACTCCTAGGTGTGGTGACGTCGGGTGACGTGAGGCAAGACGAGAAAGACCGCTTTGAAACGAGATTGCCTCAATCAGAACGGTCTTGCCCGGAAGTCTGACAGAAAGTTGTGATCACGTGTGGCCGACATACCGGCCGGCCTTGTGGTTCATCGCCAGCACGAGGTTGAGCACGACGGCGCCGAGGGCCGAGAGCAGCACGATCCACGGTGAGACGACGGTCAGCGAGGCCAGCACGATGAGGACGTCGAAGCCCATCTGCACGTATCCGGCGCGCAGGCCGGCCCGCTCTTGCAGCACCAGGGCGAGGATGTTGATGCCGCCGAGGCTGGCTCCGTGGCGGAAGAGGATCAGCAGGCCGACGCCGACGAGCAGGTTGCCGGCGAGGGTGCCGTAGACGGGGTTCACGGCGTCGATGTCGAACACGAGCGGGTGCAGGTACGAGAAGGCCGAGAGCATGACGACGGTGAGGATCGTCCGCAGCGTGAACGGCCAGCCCTTCTTCCAGACGGCGAGCGCGAAGAACGGCACGTTGACCAGGACGAACAGCACGCCGAAGGTCCAGCCCGTGGCGTAGCTCGTCAGCAGGGCCAGGCCCGCCGTGCCGCCCGAGACCGCCCCGCTGGCCTTCAGCAGGAAGAGCCCGAACGAGGCGAGGAACACCCCGGTCACGACGCCCATCACGTTCTCGGCGAGCGTGTGCTTCGTGGTGTCGACGGTCTCGATCGAGCCGGTCAGGGCGGGGTCGTCGATGCCGTGGCGGGCCGGGGCCGCGGCGTCGGGCGTGGCGGCGTCCGGCAGGCCGGCGGGCGACGACTCGAGGGCGGGGGAGGAGGCGGTGGTGACGTCGTCGGCGCGGGCGGCGGGGGTGGTGCCGGGGCGCGACTCGTCGAGGGGTTCGTGGGTCACCGGCACATCCTGCCAGCCCCCTGTTTCGCGCACGTGACGCGCCGCGCCCTGCCTGCGGCTCAGCCGTTGCCCGCCACCACGATGGCGATTGGCACGATGACGGCGAGCAAGGCGGCGACCGTCACGAGCGCGCAGAGCACTGGGCGTCGCGTGGTGATCGGAACGACGCCCGGCACGATCCGGGCGGCGTTCTTGCCAGAGAAGACCTGATCGGCGGGCATGATCGTGATCCGTGCATGCTGGGCGATCGCGAGCAGCTGTTCTCCGGGCCAATTGGCCTCGGTGAGGACGAGGCGGCGGCCCGTGCCGTTCCGGACGGCGAGGTAGCCCAAGTTCTGAACGCCCAGGTCGAGCACGCAGAGGATGCCCTGCTGTGAGCCGTCGAATGCGATCGTCGTGGTGCGTCCCCACCTGCGTCGGCTCACGGCGCTGTCGGACACCCTGAGGTGCGTCGTTCGCAGGTACAGCCACAGTCCGATCCCCGCGATGGCGATCGTCGCGAGGACGACGGGGATGAACGCACCACCCAGGCGGTAACCGCCGAGGAGGAACGCTACGGGGATGAAGATCAGACGAGCTTTGGCCTTCGACCAGAAGTGCGACCAGTCGGGGCGGTATGTCAAGGGCGGGGTGGTCGTTGCGTTCATGCACATTCTTTCTCCGGGGGGATTCGGTTTGGGGTTTCGGTTTCAGGACGCCAAGACAGACCTCTTGAGAGGTGGTTGACGAGAGTGGCTGGCTCGCTCGTCATGCACTCGCCGCCGCGACGACCGAGGAAGTCTCGAGTGACCAGATGGCCAGGCCGAGAAGGACCGCGGCGACCATCGTCAGGCACACGGTGAAGACGAGCGTCGCCCAGGGGTGCCGCTGTAGCGGCGACAGCATGCCGGGCGCCAGGGAGTCCGCCTCCGCAGGGCTCAACAGGCCGTTCCCGTTGCAGTACCTGAGTGGAAAGTGACGCGAGATCCGTTCCAGGTCGGAAGTGGCCCAATAGGTACCCGACAGTCGCATGACCGGCTGCCTGCCCCGTCCCAAGATGAGCCGGAGAACGGGCCGAGGGCCGTCCACGTTGGCAAATATCCCAGAGGTCGGTCGAGTCCTCACGACGTGTCGAGTCACGAGGAAGCGTGAGTAGCTCAATCCGTCGTCCAGCAAGACGACCCGGGTTGTCAACATGTAGACGCTGATGCCACTGAGGACGAATACCAGGACCACTGCGGCAAGCGCCCAGCCCAGCGCTGAGTCCCGAACGGTGAACGAGATCAGACTCGTTGACCCGACGGAGATGATCGCGTTTCGTGCGTAATGTCGCCACCGTGGACGCAGGACACGATCCGCACCGCTGCCCTGCCGCGTCGGTGACGCGCGATCATTCACGCCGACCTCGAGATCTGCAGGAGCCGTGCGATGTCGTCGACCTCGGGTACGACGAGATCCGCGGGTTGGGGGTGGGGACATTCGGTGACGAGGAGAACGACCTGACGGGCACCGTCCGCGCCGGGGACGACCCAGGACCACGTGACGCGCGTGACGGCGGCACACGACGTCGGGTGCAAGCCGGGTCCGAGGATGCGCACGTCTTCCGTTCGGCAGGCCGGGCCCATGGTCGTCGAGGGGTGGTCGTGGTCGGGTCGGTCGATCCACCGGCCTCGACCGAGAGCATCGAGGTGCGGACAGGAGATCTCCTCTCCGTCTTGCACGATGATGAGGGCAGCCCAGCCGATCAGGCCGGCTGAGGCGTCGATGCGCGCCAGGGCGAAGTCGAAGTCCGCCAATGAGGCCATGAGCTCTTCCACCCCCTGCAGCCCTCGACCGTCGGACAGATGGACGCGCTGGGGCGAGTGCCTGTCGTGGACGAGTCGCCAGGCGTCGTCATGGGTGAAGGTGATGTTCACGGAGCTTCCCCAGTTCGTGAGACCTGGACCTCGTGGAATGTTCGAGACGTCGATCGGGACATGGCGATCAGGCGGGCGAGCACGCTCGTGAACGCGACGACGGAGATGACCGTGGAGGCCGTCGCCGCCCCGACGAGCAGCTCGGTCTGGGAGGACTCGAGAGTCGGGCCGGCGCCGGAGCGGAGGAAGGTCGTGCCCACGATCGAGAGGGCGATGAGGCGGATGCTCGGGGCGAGCATTCGTGTCTGCAAGCCGCTGTACCCGGCGGCTGCGTCGACGTGCAGCCCTCGGTTGAACTCGGGCCCGAAGGAAGAGGTCTGCCGGGGCGCCTGCCCGGAAAGCTGTGTCTTCGTGAGTCCGGCCGAGGCCAGGACTTCGAACAAACGGTTGCGACTGGTGTCGTCCGGGGCCCAGAGCATCATGGGCAACGTCACTCGTTCGACCCCAGACCGGTCGACGAGTGCGAGGGACCCCGCCGTCTTGCGAGAACGAAGGGTGTACGACACCAACTCGGTGTCGGAGGCCCTCCGACGGGTGCCTGTGACGAAAGTCATGCCCACGGAGAGCTGATCTCGCAGGTGCAGGCCGTCTGCTTCCGCCCAGAGAATCGCTCGGCGCGCGAAGCGTCGCGGAGATCGGGGACGGACGGCGTGTTCACGGCGGCTGCGCCTCGTCGGCACCGGCAGCCATTCGACACAGGACGCCGAGACCGTCACGCCCGTGCAGACGAGCGCGACGCTGAGAACGGTCTCACCGACCACGAAGGGTGATGCGTCCTTCAGCTGCACGGTCAGCCAGGAGGTCGCGGCGACCACGACGAACGAGAGGACGACTCCGATCGTCGCAGCTATCTCGACGCCGAGCCAGATGCGCTTCTCGCGAGTGGGTCGGAGGGCGACGAGGACGAGGTCGCCGGGGGCCGGCGTTCCCGACAGGAACGGGTCGGCAGCGACCAGGGGTACGTCGAGATGCTCAGCGAGTGACGCGAAGCCGGCGCTCCGCATCATGAGGTCGGGATGCAGGTATCTGTGCCCCGGCCACCATTCGTAGAGGGGCCAGACGAACGTGCCCTGTCGGGTCTCGATCCAGGCTGCGCCCTCCTGGCCGAACGGCGTCAGCGGAAACGTCTGCGACTCCGACGAACTCCAGCCGATCCGAATGACATCCTCCTTGGAGGAGAGCACGCGGAGGCGTCCTCGAGCATCGGCGAGGACGAGGGCGTCCCGGTCGTCGAGTCCTGCAGCGACGTGCGCTCGAGCCCCTGCCAGGAGGGGGCTCCTCGACGTAGCGGTGACGAAGGGGACCATGGCCGGTGTCGACGTCAGTCCGTCCACGAGAACGTCCTGACGATCGAGTCGAGATGGGCGATCTGCGCTCCGAGCAGCGACGTCCCGAGAGTGGACCCGGACAGGATCAGGAAGACGCCCGGAGCATCGCGGATGTCGGTTGCGTAATGGACCGTGCCCTGCGACACGGAAGCAGACGTCCGGCCCGCTTCCACGGAGGTGGCATCGAGGCCGAACGCGTCGTGCAGGACACCATTCCACTCGTGCACGGATCGGCTCACCCGCTGGACGCACCGAGACCAGGCGATCTCTGCGTCGTCGAGAGTTCCGAGGGAAGACGGAGGCAGTCCCAATCGGAGCAGCGCCCTGGCCGGATCGCACTCCTGCGGGCCCGCACGCACGACGAGCGACATGAGCGACATCGGTCCGATGCCCGTCCGAGATGCCCCGGCGAAGAAGTACAGATCGAGTGCGTCGACCGCACGTGCCCGCGTGACCGCTGTCATGAGGGCCTCTCGGTAGCGGCGCCGCGCCGACGCGACGTCCCGAGAATCCCTGTCGGGGAGTCCGTCGAACGCTGCCCTGGCCAGTCGTTCGCATTCGACCGAGCTGTCGTTCCTCAGATCGGCACGTCGCCAGGAGGCGGGAAACGTCAGCGTGAAGGCTTCCCTGCTCACAAGGAACCCACGACCGGTTCGCGTCGTTTCTGTCGATACGACCCATCCGTGAGGTCGGACACGATCGTCTTGATCGTGACCACGTCTCCGACGTGTCCCACGAGTCCGACTGGTCCGCTGATCCCAGCCCAGAGCATCCCGGGGCCGTAGTGTGCGGTGGCGGACGGCCCACCCCGTGCCAGGCGTCGGACGAGGAAGAGTTCGAGGCCACCGCCGCCCACCATCTCGTCCACGAATCGGACTGTCGGATTGCGGCCGATGGCATCCGCTCGGGCCGCGAGCTCGCGCCGAGCTTGCGCCCGGACGGCATTCGCGTGTCTCGGTGCGGCCGCGTTGGCTCGAACGGCCGCCCCGGAGTGGGCCACCGACGTCTTCGTGGCCGTCACGGCTCGGCTGACAGCGCGGAGTCCACCCAGGCCGAGGCAGGCCATGCCGAGGTTGGCGATGTCGCCGAGCACATCCGCAGGGGTCGCGTCGCCGGCCACGGCCTGGGCCAGGGTGATCAGGAGCGAGAGGGCGGCCACGGCGATCGAGAGCCCGAGCAACAACGGAGCCAGGGGGCCGGCGAACATCGCGGCGAGACCGAGGACGAAGCCGAGAACGCTGAGGACGTCCTTGGTGATGTTCAGGGCTTCGCGCGCGTCGTGCACCACCTGCTTCACCCCGTCCCACCAGGTGTCGCGCAGCTCGTCGTCGCCGGCCAGGCGGACGGCCGCGATCGCCCGGTCGTTCAGGGCTCCGAACTCGCCCGAGGCATCGCCCCCGCTGCCGACCAGGCGGGTGATGACCGCCTTCGCGTCGGCGAGGTCGGCGTCGGCGAGGTCGACGGCCCGCGTCCGGGCCGCTTCTTGCCGCTCGACCTCGAACGGGTCGGTCTCGCCGGGGACGACGAACCTGTCGGCCGTGCGCCGCGCCTCCTTCGCGTCGTCGGCGTCGAGGCGGGCTCGATCGGCCTGCCGCTGCAGGTCGTCGAGGCCGTCCGCGTACGCGTCGAGCGCGGCGGCGAGATCGAGGTAGCGCTGCTTCGCCTGGTCGATCGCGTCGGCGAGGGGTTCCGCCGACGTCGTGAAGGTGCGGCCGGACTCGGAGTCCCACCCGTCGGCCTTCGCCGACCGCCGCAACCGTCGCGACTGCGTCTCGATCGACCTGCCCGTGGCCCGAGCCGCGGTCGCCGACGACCGGATCTCGGTCGGGTCGCCGGGGACGGGGTCGGAGGCCAGGTCGAGGGGGCTCCAGTCCCACGGGCGACTCACGGCGCACCCGCCGCGTCCGACGGCGCGAGGGCCCGGGCCAGGTCGCCGTCGACCTGCGTGAAGGTCGTGCCCGCCGCCTCGGCCATGGCACCGACCGCCGCGATCGACTCGAGCATGCGCCCGCGGGCGATCGCCCAGTCGTCGGAGAAGGCCTCGACGGCCGACCGCAGTCGTGGCGAGCCGATGCCGTCGCACCGGGCGCCGGCGCTGCCGGACGACAGGTCGGAGTGCAGGGTCTGGAGGTCGCGTGACAACGCGGCCAGCGCCTCCAGATCGATGTCGATGTACCGCGCCACGGCGGCTCCCCTCGTCGATATGAGCAATGCCACACACCATACCGAACGTGATGGCCGTCGAGGCCGCCCTGTGGACAACCGGCCGCATCCCCGCCGACGCCGCACCTAACGCTCCGCCACCCCTGGCCGATAGTGCTCCGTAGCCGCTCAGGACGAGCAGCGACACCTGCCCCACGGACGGCGGCAGGAGACACAGACCTAGGACGGGCCGATGATCGTCGTCACGCGACTCAACGACAGCAGATTCGCTGTCAACCCTGACCTCATCGAGCGCATCCACGAGACGCCCGACACGGTCCTGATCATGGTCGACGGCGCCAAGTACGTCGTCACCGAGCCGATGGCCGAGGTCATCGAGATGATCGCCCGCTACCGGGCCCGCATCGTCTCGCTCGCCTACGACGAGCCCTCCGCCACCGCACCGGCCAGCCAGGCGCTCGGCAACCGCACCTCGACCGGTCCGCAGCTCGGCATCGTCCGGGGCTCGTCCGGCACGGGAGGCGCGGGTCGCGTCACCGAGTTCCGTCCCCCCGTGCAGGCTCCCGCCGTGCACGCCCCGGCGGCGCACGCCCCGTCCGACACCACGCAGGGACGCTGACCGTGGATCCCGCAACGATCATCGGCATCGTCCTCGCGCTGGGCGCCCTGTTCGGCATGATCCAGCTCGAGGGCGTCAGCATCGCCGGGCTGCTGCTGCCCGCGCCGATCATCCTCGTCTTCGGCGCCACGATCGGCGTCGGCATCGCCGGCACGACGATCAAGGACGCCATCCTCAGCTTCAAGAAGATCCCCCGGGCGTTCACCGGCAAGGTCGTCCCCCCGCAGTCGGTCATCGACGGCGTCGTCTCGCTCGCCGAGAAGGCCCGCAGCGAGGGCTTGCTGTCGCTCGAGCAGGAGGCTGAGAAGCTCGACGACCCCTTCATGAAGGGCGCCCTGCAGAACATCGCCGACGGCACCGACGGCGAAGAGCTGCGCATCCTGCTCGAGGACGAGATGGAGTCCCGCCTCGCGGCCGACCGCACCGCCAGCAAGTTCTTCATGAGCCTCGGCGGGTACGCCCCGACGGTCGGCATCGTCGGCACGGTCGTCAGCCTCACGCACGTGCTCGAGAACCTCGCCGAGCCCGACGAGCTCGGCCACATGATCGCCGCGGCGTTCGTCGCGACCCTGTGGGGCCTGCTGACGGCGAACTTCCTCTGGCTGCCGCTGGGCGCCCGCCTGAAGAAGCTCGCCGACCTCGACGAGGCCCGCATGACCCTGCTGCTCGAGGGCGTGCTGGCCGTCCAGGCGGGAAGCCAGCCGCGCCTCCTCGGCGAACGCCTCAAGGCCATGGTGCCGACGCACGCGCTCGAGGGCGCGGCCGGCAAGGGTGGCAAGGCGAAGGTCGGGGCGGGCAAGCCCGGCGACGACCAGGGGCTGGCCGCATGAGCGGCTCGCGCGGCGCCCGGAAGAAGAAGGGGCACGCCGAGGACGAGCACCCCGACGAGCGCTGGATGGCCTCGTACATGGACATGATCACCGTGCTCATGTGCATGTTCATCGTGCTCTACGCGATGTCGACCGTCGACCAGGACAAGTACATGGCCCTCCGCAACTCGCTCGCGACCGGCTTCGGCCAGACCGAGGTCGGCAAGATCGACACCGCCTCGGGCACGGTCGTGGCCGCCGACGACGTCACGCCCGACGGGGCGGGCTACTCGACGGGCACCGAGACCGACATGAGCAAGACGGCCGCGTCGGGCGAGGCGCAGACCGCCGAGCAGGCCGCCGCGGCATCGACCGCGGCGCAGGCCGAGCTCGACGACCTCGAGGCGATCAAGGCGGCCGTCGCGGCGAACCTCGAGGGCTCGGGCCTGAGCGGCGACGTGCAGTTCGCCGTCGACGCCCGCGGGCTGACGATCCGCCTGATCGGCTCCGAGACGTTCTTCGGCACGAACAGCGCCGACCTCAGCGGCACCGCCGTCAGCGTGATGAACGCGATCGGCCCGGTCCTCAAGACCGCCGGGCACGACGTGTCGGTCGAGGGCCACGCCGACCAGCGCAGCTCGACCGCCCCCTTCGCCACCAACTGGGAGCTCTCCTCCGCCCGCGCCACCCAGGTGCTGCGCGATCTGGTCGAGCGGGGCGGCATGGCGCCCGACCACATCCAGTCCGTCGGCTACGGCTCGTCGCGGCCGCTCAGCACCGGAACGGCCGACGCCGACCTCGCCGCGAACCGTCGCGTCGACATCGTCGTCCTGTCGAACCAGTCCGACGCGGTCAGCGCCCTGCTGCCGCAGCTCGAACAGGCCGCCGCCGCCGCGGGAGGCGCGGTGACCGACGGCCGCAACCCCACCGTCCAGCAGGCGGCCGACACCTCGACCACGGCCGAGGCTCCCGCCCAGGAGAAGCCGAAGGCCGAGAAGGAGGAACACGCGACCGAGGAGGAGGACTCCTCGGGGCACTGACTCCGACGACCCAGTACGGGGGGTACGCGTGATCCTGGGCTAACGCTCAGGTGGGGTGGGCCGATAGCTCCGTCCGTGACACTCCTCGACGCCCCGACGGGCAGCACCGCGACGACCGTGACGGTCGGTGCGTCGGCGCGCCCGCAGAAGACCGTCGAGGTCTACGACTTCCGTCGCCCGACCACCCTCGCCCGCGAGCACTCGCGCGTCCTCGAGCTGGCCTTCGACACCTTCGCCCGGCAGTGGGGCACGCAGCTCACCGCCAAGGTGCGGGTGCTGTCGTCGGTCACCTGCGAGCAGGTGCAGATGCTCACGTACGACGAGTACGCCTCGTCGCTGCCGGCGACCACCGCGATGGTGCTCTGCGCGCTCGAGGGCGTCTCGGCGAAGGCCGTCGTCCAGTTCCCGTCGTCGGCCGCCCTGACCTGGGTCAGCCACATGCTCGGCGCGGTGAAGCCCACGGCGCTGCCCGAGCGCACCTTCACCCCCGTCGAGCAGGCCCTCGTCCGCCGCCTGATGGACGACGCCCTCGACGACCTGCGCTACTCGTTCGGCACGATGCTCGCCGACCCGATCAGCGTCGGCGGGTTCCAGTACAACTCGCAGTTCGCCCAGGCCGCGCAGAAGTCCGACCTGATGATCGTGGCCTCGTTCGAGATCCGCGTCGGCGAGCGCGTCGCGCCCGGCACGGTCGCGATCCCCGCCGACGTGCTGCTGTCGCAGCTCGGCGAGTCCAACCCGACGATCGACGCCGCCGACGCCCGCGACCTGCTCGGCGCCCAGCTCGCCTCCGTGCCGGTCGGCGTCTCGCTGACCTTCGCCCCCGCCGCGGTGCTGCCGAGCGTCGTGCTCGGGCTGGCCGTCGGCGACCTGCTGCCGCTGCCGCACCCGCAGCACCGGCCCCTCGAGATCAGCGTCGACGGTCAGGCCGTCGGGCGTGCCGCCGTCGGAGCCGCGGGCTCGCGGCTGGCCGGCATCGTCGTCTCCACCTCCCTGACCGGCACCGAAGAAGGAACCTCATGACCGGCACGACCATCACCCTGCACACCGCGGCGGCCGAGGCGCTGGTCGCCCAGCTGCCGACCCCCACGCCGCTGCGTGCCGTGGCCGTCGACGCGGCGTCCGCCTCCGGTCTTCGTGCCGCGGGCCCGTCGGTCGTCGTCACGTCGTTCGTCGGCTCGGTCTCGGCCGACACGGCGGTCGTCCTGGCCGACATGGACCAGCTCGCCGCCGCCGCGGGCACCGACAACCCCCTGGTGTCGGTCTCGGACGTGCTGCGCCCCGCCCTCGAGGCGGCGACCGGCGTGCTCGGCACCGGCGTGCTCGGCGAGAGCCGTCGCGAGTCGGCCGACGCCCTGCTCGCCGACCCCGAGACGGTCGTCTTCGAACTGACGGCCGCGGGTCAGCCCGCCGGCTGGTTCGCCCTGCGCCTGCGCGAGACCGGCACGATCGCCGGCCCGTCGTCGGCGGTGCCGAGCGCTGGTGCGGTGTCGACCGGCAACCTCGGCCGCATCAACAACGTCGAGATGGCGCTCACCGTCGAGATCGGTCGCACCCGCATGTCGGTCCGCGACGTCCTCGGCCTCGAGCCCGGCGCCGTCATCGAGCTCGACCGCTCGGCCGGTGCGCCCGCCGACGTGCTGCTCAACGGGCGCCTCATCGCGCACGGCGAGGTCGTCGTCGTCGACCAGGACTACGCCGTCCGCATCACCAAGATCCTCGACGTCGCCGACGGCATCGCCTGATCGTGGACACCGTCGTCGTCGGCCTGCGGGTCGTCCTCTCGTTGGGCGTGGTCCTCGCCCTGCTCTGGGTGCTGCAGAAGCGCCTGGTGAAGGGCGGTCGCGCGGGCACCCGCGCCACGTCGCAGGTCTCGGTCGTCGCCCGTCAGGGCGTCGGGGCGAAGGCGAGCGTCGTCGTCGTCGACGTCGAGGGCGAGCGCCTCGTGCTCGGCGTCACCGAGTCGTCGGTGACCGTGCTGGCCGCGGCCGACCGTCCGGTCGACGCCGGAGCCCTCACGCTCGTCCCCGAGCCGCGCACCGACGAGGTCGTGCCCGGGGCCCAGGAGGCGCGGGTCACCCCGATCGCGCCCGTCGCCTTCGCGTCCGTCCTGTCGGCCGAGGGCGCCGCGGCCCGCGACGGGCTGCCGGCCCGTCCCGTCGACACGACCCCCGCCGCCGCCGTCCTCGCCGAGACCACCCCCGCCGACGCCGTCCCCGTCGAGCTGCTCCGCCCCCGCGGCGCCGCCCGTCGGGCCGCCGCCTCGCGGCCCCGCGACCTCGTCGAGCGTCGCGGCGGTCGCGGTCGCACCGCGAAGTCGATCGAGGGCTCGATCCTGGCCCCCGACACGTGGCGCCAGGCGGCAGCGGCCCTCCGCAGCGGACGAGCCGGATGACCGGCCGTCGGTCGTCCGCCCCCTCGACCCGCCCCTCCTTCGTCCTCGCCCTCGGTCAGCTCGTCCGCCCGACCGTGCGCGACGGCCTGCACGGCGCCCCCCTCGGGCGCTCGGTGGTCGGTGCGGCCCCGGTCCGCTTCGCCGACACCCGCTTCGCGCGGGCGGTCGTCGTGACGCTGCTCGCGCTCGTCATGGCGTCGGCCCTCGTCATGCTGATCGGTCAGCAGGCCAACGCCGCGCCGGTCGCCCCGACGGCCCCCACCGCACCCACGGCCCCGGCCACCGACGGCACCGGCACCGAGGGCACCACCGGGACGACGCCCACCGACTTCACCCAGACCGACCAGACGACGTCCGACGGCACGGGCACCGGTGGCCTGAACATCGACATCAACGGCCCCGACGGGGCACCGAGCCAGGCCGTCGTGACGCTGATCGGCATCACGCTGCTGAGCGTCGCCCCGGCGCTGCTGCTCATGATGACGTCGTTCACGAAGATCTTCGTGGTGCTGGCGATGACCCGCAACGCGCTCGCGCTGCCGTCGATCCCGCCGAACCAGGTGCTCGCCGGGCTGGCCCTGTTCCTGAGCCTGTTCATCATGGCTCCGATCCTGACCCACATCAACACGGACGCCGTGCAGCCCTACCTCGACGGCCGCCTCGACCTGCAGGGCGCGATCGACGCCGGCATCGCGCCGCTGCGCGAGTTCATGCTCGCCCACACCCGCGAGGAGGACCTCGCGCTGATGACGCGGTCGGCGGGCCAGCCGAACCCCGACAGCCAGGCCGACGTGCCCATGCTGACGCTCATCCCGTCGTTCATGATCAGCGAGCTGCGCGCCGCCTTCATCATCGGCTTCGTCATCTTCATCCCCTTCCTCGTCATCGACCTCGTCGTCAGCGCCGCCCTCATGTCGATGGGCATGATGATGCTGCCGCCGGTGATGATCTCGCTGCCGTTCAAGATCCTGCTGTTCGTCCTCGTCGACGGCTGGGGCCTGATCATCAAGAGCCTCATCGAGAGCTACCAGGTGGGTGCCTGATGGATTCCAACGCCGTCCTCGACCTCTCGATGCAGGCCCTGATCATCACGGGCAAGCTCGCCGCGCCCGTGCTGATCACCTCGCTCGTGGTGGGTTTCGCGATCTCGCTGCTGCAGTCGATCACCCAGATCCAGGAGGTCACGCTCTCGTTCGTGCCGAAGGCCGTCGCCGTCGGCATCGCGCTCGTCGTCACCGGCCACTGGATGATCAGCGAGATGGTGTCGTTCACCACCATGGTGTTCGACCGCATCCCCCAGCTGCTCAGCGGCGGGTAGGGGCGACCGTGTCGTTCGACCTGAGCTGGCTCGAGGCCACGCTGCTCGCCGCGGTCCGCATGACCGCGTTCATCGTCATCGCGCCTCCGTTCTCGTACCGGGCGTTCCCGGCGCGGGTGAAGGCGATGCTCGGCATCGGCCTGGCGCTCGCCGTCGCGCCTCGCGTGGCACCCGGCTACGTCTCGCTCGAGACGGGCCCCTTCGTCATGGCGCTCGTCCTCGAGATCGTCGTCGGCGCCGTCCTGGGCTTCCTGGTGTTCGTCGCCTTCGCCGCGGTGCAGGCGGCCGGCAGCCTGATCGACCTCTTCGGCGGCTTCACGCTCGCCCAGGCGTTCGACCCGCAGTCGATGGTCAACGGCGCGCAGTTCACCCGCCTGTTCCAGATGACCGCGCTGGCGCTGATGTTCGCGACCGGGGGCTACCAGCTGATCATCGGCGGGCTCACCCGCTCGTTCGACGCCGTCCCGCTCGGCCTCGGCATGGACCTCACCCACCCGGTCGAGCTGCTCACCACGGGCGTCAGCCAGCTCTTCCTCTCGACCATCCAGATCGCCGGGCCGCTCTGCGTCGTGCTGTTCCTCGCCGACGTCGGCCTCGGCCTGCTCTCGCGCGTCGCGCCCGCCCTCAACGCCTACGCGATGGGGTTCCCGCTCAAGATCCTCATGACGGTCATGCTGGCCGGCGGCGTGTTCCTCGCGCTGCCCGGCGTCGTGGCCTCGCTGACCGGCGACGCCGCCGACATGCTGCTGGGGGTGGGCTGACATGGCGGACGATTCCGGCGAGCGTTCGGAGGCCGCGACCGACAAGCGCATGAAGGAGGTCCACTCGAAGGGCCAGCTGTCCCGGTCGCAGGACCTCAGCGCCTGGGTGGGCGTCGGCGCGGCTGCCGTGATGATCCCGTCCACCATCGAGCGGGCCTCGTCGGCCGGCGTCGACCAGATCTTCTCCATCCGTCAGGCGATCGCGCACCCCGACTCGTCGACGGTCGTCACCGAGCTGATGCAGGGCGCCGGGTCGATGGCCGCCACCATCGGTCCGATGCTCGCCGTGGTCGGCGTGGCCGTGCTGGCCACCGCGATCGTGCAGGGCGGCGTCCACATCAAGCGCATGACCGGCAACTACGAGCAGTTCAACCTGCTCAACGGCCTGAAGAACACCTTCGGCACGCAGGCGCTCTGGAACGGCGCGAAGGCCCTCATCAAGACGACCGTCGTCGGCCTCGTGCTCTGGTTCGCGATCCAGGGCCTGATGCCCGTGCTGACGAGCGGCGGCGGTCTCAGCGTCTCGGCCGTGCTCGAGGAGGCCGAGGCCGGCACCGGCATCCTGATCAAGGCGGCGATCGCGGCCGGCCTGCTGCTGGCCTTCGCCGACGTCTTCGTCGTCATGCGTCGCAACCGCAAGAAGACGCGCATGACCAAGAAAGAGGTCAAGGACGAGAACAAGTCGAGCGACGGCGACCCCCTGGTCAAGTCGCAACGGCGGTCCCGTCAGCTCGCGATGAGCCGCAACCGCATGATCGGGGCCATCGCCGACGCCGACGTCGTCATGGTCAACCCGACCGACTACGCCGTCGCCGTGAAGTACGAGCCCGGCAAGTCGGCGCCGCGCGTCGTCGCGAAGGGCGCCGGCACCGTCGCGGCCCGCATCCGCGAGCAGGCCAGCGCAGACGGCGTGCCGCTCGTCGTCGACGTGCCGCTGACCCGGGCCCTGCACGCCGCCTGCGGGCTCGGCGACGAGATCCCCGTCGACCTCTACACGCCGGTCGCCCGCGTGCTCACCTTCGTCATGGCGCTCAAGGCCCGCGGCACGCTGACCGGCACGCACGCCCCGCCTCGCGTCACGACCGCCGACGAGGTCGCCGGCGTCCTCGCCCCCGAGTCGCTCGAGGCCGACGCCGTGCCCCGCCGCATCCGCATCGCCCGCGAGGTCGCGACCGCCGCGACCGCCGCGGGCTCCGCGACCTCCCGCACCGCGCCTCCCGCGCCCTCCCGCTCCGTCCGCCCCGCCACCTCTGGAGGCACCCGATGAAGTCCACCCTGCCCAAGCTCGCCGTCCCGGTCGGCATCGTCGGCATCGTGCTGCTGCTCGTCGTGCCGGTGCCCGCGCCGCTGCTCGACGTGCTGATCATCCTCAACATCCTGTTGGCGCTGGTGATCCTGCTGACGACGCTGTTCGTCAAGAAGCCGCTCGACTTCTCGGTGTTCCCGTCGCTGCTGCTCGTCGCCACGCTGTTCCGCCTCGGGCTGAACGTCGCGTCGACCCGGCTCGTCCTGGGCGACGGCTACGCGGGCGACGTCATCGCGGCGTTCGGACACGTCGCCGTGAGCGGCTCGATCATCATCGGCTCGGTGATCTTCCTGATCCTGGTCGTGATCCAGTTCGTGGTCGTCACGAAGGGCGCCGAGCGCGTGGCCGAGGTGGGCGCGCGGTTCACCCTCGACGCCATGCCCGGCAAGCAGATGGCGATCGACGCCGACCTCAACGCCGGCCTGATCACCGACGAGGTCGCCAAGCAGCGCCGCGCCGACGTCAGCGCCGAGGCCGACTTCTACGGCGCGATGGACGGAGCCTCGAAGTTCGTCAAGGGCGACGCCATCGCCGGCATCATCATCATCATCATCAACCTGGTCGGCGGCATCGCGATCGGCGCCCTGCAGAACGGCATGGCCATCGGCGACGCCCTGTCGCACTACGGCCTGCTCACCATCGGCGACGGCCTCACCACCCAGATCCCCGCCCTGCTGATGGCCGTCTCGACCGGCATGATCGTCACCCGCTCCGGAGCCGACACCGAGATGGGCGCCCAGGCCGCGTCGCAGCTCGGGCAGTCGCGCATCGCGCTCGCCGTCGCGGGCGTCGCCGCGATCGGCATGGGGTTCATCCCCGGCATGCCGATCGTCGCCTTCCTCCTGATCGGCGGCGCCCTGCTCGTCGTCGCCTACCGGCTCGGCGTCGCCGCGAAGGCCGAGGAGGCGCGCGCGGCCCTCGCAGAACAGCAGGCGGCGGTCGTCGCCCCCACCGACACGACCGACGACCTGCTCGAGCAGATGCGGGTGCACGCCCTCGAGATCCTGCTGGCGCCCGACCTGGTCGACATGGTCGGCGGCGGCTCGGACGACCTGCTCGGCCGGGTCAAGGCGCTGCGGCGCAAGATCGCCGTCGACCTCGGCATCGTCGTGCCGCCGGTCCGCACCCGCGACAGCGTCGACCTGCCGCCCGCGACGTACTCGATCCGCATCGCGGGCGTCGAGGCGGGCCGCGGCCAGGCCCCGGCCCGCTCGGTGCTCGCCCTCGGCGACCAGCTCGACGGCCTGCCCGGCACCGCCACGGTCGAGCCCGTCTTCGGCCTGGCCGGCAAGTGGGTGCCCGCCGAGATGCGGCACAGCGCCGAGATGACCGGCGCGACCGTGATCGACCGCGTCTCGGTGCTCGTCACCCACCTGTCGTCGATCATCGCCGACAACGCCGCCCGCCTGCTCACCCGCGAGGACGTCCGCGTGCTCACCGAGGGCGTCAAGCAGGTCAACGCACCCGCCGTCGACGACCTCGTGCCGAGCATGCTCTCGCTCGCCGAGCTGCAGCGCGTGCTGCAGGGGCTGCTCGCCGAGCGCATCCCGATCAACGACCTCGCCCGCATCTGCGAAGGGCTGACGCTGCGGGCGAAGGTGTCGACCGACCCGGAGGGACTCGTCGAGGCGGCCCGCGCCTCCCTGGGCCCCGCGCTCACGGCGCAGTACCTCGACGGGCGCGTGCTGCGGGTCATCATGATCGACCCCACGCTCGAGCAGTCGATGCTCGAGGGGCTGCGGCCGAGCGACCAGGGCACCCAGATCCTGCTCGACGGCCACCGGGTCGAGCAGGTGCTCGGGTCGCTGCGCGAGGCCGTGCAGGCGGTCGAGGCGCAGGGGCTCGGCGCGGTGCTCGTCTGCGCGCCGGCGCTGCGACCGGCGATCCACCGGCTCGTCTCGGCCCAGCAGAACGGCCTGCCCGTGCTCTCGTACCAGGAGGCCACCGCCGCCGGGTCGACCATCGAGACCGTCGGCGTCGTCCGCGCGACCGACTCGATCGTGGCCTGAGATGGCGACCACGATCGTCATGACCGGCGACTCGCTCGACGAGCTGCGCCGCGAGGTGCGGGCGACCCACGGCGCCTCGGCGCGCATCGTCGCCGCCCAGAAGGTCACCGTCGGGGGAGTCGCGGGCTTCTTCGCCCGCAAGCACTACGAGGTCACGGTCGAGGTGCCCGACCCCGCGATCGACCTGCCCGTCGCCCGCGTGCGCATCACGACGCCTGTGCCGGCCGAGCGGGCGGGCATCGCGGCGCTGCTGGCCTCGGCCGACGAGGCCGAGGACGCCCTGCGCGCGGGGACGCCGGCGCCCCGGGCCGCGTGGTCGGCGTCGATGGCCCCGGGTGACGCGGCCGCGTCGAGCGCCCCCGTGCGCGACGGGTTCGACGACGTGCTGACCGGGTCGGCCACGCCGGTGAGCCCCCGCCGCGCCGCTCGGGCGGCCGCCGCGGCGGGCGGGGCGTCCAGCCCTGCCGTGGCGTCGACCGCCTCGACCGCGGGAGGTGCGGTGCCGGTCTCGCCCCCGGCCGACGTGTCGACGCGCACCGACGCCTTCGCCTCGATCATGGACGACCTCACCTTCAACGGCATCGCGCCGGCGGCCGGTGCCGTCGCCGACGGTGACGCCGCCGACCCCGACGCGCCGCACGGGGCCGCTCCCCGGCGCACGGCCGCCTCGCTCGCGGCCGCCGCCGACGCCCTCGCCGCGCAGGCCCGGGCCGTCGCCACCCCGGGTGTGCCGGCCGCCCCCGACGTGTCGCGCGGGGCAGGCGACCTCGTCGTCGTGGTCGGCCGCCCCGGCGACGCGTTCCGCGTGGCCGCCCAGATGGCGTCGACGTTCGGGCTGCGCTCGGTCGACGTGTCCGACCGCCGCAGCGGCATCCTGGCCCGGGCGACCGGCGTGCACGAGAACTCGGCCGTCGTGACCGCGCTCGCCTGGGACGCCGCCGCCCCCGCCGCCCTCGAGGCGATCGCCGCCGACCAGGTGTGGGTCGCGGTCGACGTCGGACGCAAGCACGACGACACGGCCCGCTGGGTCGAGGCCGTCCGGGCGGTCGCGCCCGTGGTCGCGGCCGCGGTGGTCGGCGAGGACGACACGGCGACCCCGGGCACGGTGCACCTGCTCGGCGTGCCGGTGGGCTGGCGCGAAGGAGGCGCGGGCCGCTGAGTCGCGCCTCCCACGGTCGTCGTCCTGCCGCGGTGGTGCCCCGTGGCCGACGCGTCCCCCGGCGGCCGACCCGCGCCTCCTGCCTGTCGTCGTCACCGACGGCCGCCCGCTCGGTAAGCTGGCCCGATGCTGGTGCTGACACGCAAGGTCGGAGAACGCATCGTGATCGGCGACGACATCGTCATCACGGTGCTCGACTCCCGTGGTGACGGCGTGCGCATCGGCATCGACGCACCGCGCGGGGTCAAGATCCAGCGCGAAGAGGTCATCAAGGCCGTGACCGAGGCCAACGTCGAGGCGGCCAAGGCCCCCGACGACGCCGAGGCCCGCCTGCGCGCCGCCCTCGGCGCCCCCGCGCCCCGCGCCGACCAGTAGGCCCGCGCCCGTCGCCCGGCCCCGTGCGGTGGCGGTCAGCGCGCCCCGAACACGCTCCGCGACGGCTCGGGCGAGGGAACGGCCGTGGCGTCGGTGACGACGGGCGCCCCGGCGACGAAGTCGCGCAGCTCGCGGCCGTGGACGACCTTCGCCGGCAGCGGGTCCGACGAGTAGAGCCGGGGCATGCGATCGGTCGGCAGCGGTGAGTGCGAGCCGATCAGCACGACGTTGCCGAAGCGGCGACCCTTGAGCGTGGCGGGGTCGGCGACCGCGACGACGTGGTCGAAGACGGTCGCGAGCGTCGACGCCTGCCCCCGGGCGAAGGCCAGCCCCGCGCCGTCGGCCGAGTTGACGATCAGCATGCCGGTCGGCGACAGGAACTCGGCCGCCGCCGCGTAGAACTCGAGCGAGGTCACGTGCGCCGGGATCTGCGACCCGCCGAACACGTCGACGATCAGCAGGTCGACCGTGCCGCGGAGCCCCGCGGGCAGCTTGACCATCACCTCGCGGGCGTCGCCGTAGCGCACCCGGATCGACGCGCCGCGCGGCAGCGGCAGGGTCTCGCGCACCAGGGCCACGAGGTCGGCCTCGAGCTCGATCACCTGCTGGCGCGAGCCCGGTCGGGTGGCCTCGACGTAGCGGGGCAGGGTGAGGGCACCCGCCCCGAGGTGGAGCGCCGTGACCGGCCCCTCGGGCAGCAGGTCGACGGCGTGGCCGATCCGTCGGACGTACTCGAACGCCAGGTGCGTCGGGTCGTCGAGGTCGACGTGCGACTGGGGCGTGCCGTCGACGACGAGCGTGTACGAGCCCGGGCGGTGCCGGTCCTCGTCCACGCGGGCGAGGCCCGCCCCGATCGAGATCTCGACGGGCGGTTCGTCGTGCTGTGCGGCCATGCCTCCAGCCTCCCATCACCGGGACCAGGAGGCGCGCGCGGCCCACGATCCCGGGGATCGCCTGTGCATGCGCCCGGGTTATACCGAAGCTCGAGCGAAAGGTCAACGACAGGGCTTGCCAGGCGTGTCCGGGGCGACCTAGTATGGACCTTTGCGCTCCCCGTGCGTCCTGTCGTCATATTGCGGTCGACAACGTCTCGAGACACCCACCCCCGAATATGACGGCGGGGTGGATGGTGTCCGCCGGGTAGGGCCGTTCACACACTCACCACATACTGTCCGACAGTGATGACCCGACGGGGTCCACGGAGGTTACTTCCTTGGCTGCTGCGAACAACGCATCCACCAATTCACCCAAGAACGGTCGCAACGCATCGCGGCTCTCGTTCGCCAAGATCACCGACACGCTGACGGTCCCCGACCTCCTGGCGCTGCAGACCGAGAGCTTCGACTGGCTCGTCGGCAACGACATCTGGAAGGACCGCCTCGCCGAGGCGACCGAGCAGGGTCGCACCGACCTGGCCCTCCACTCGGGCCTGGAAGAGATCTTCGAGGAGATCTCGCCGATCGAGGACCTCGGCGAGACCATGCAGCTCTCGTTCACGGCTCCCGAGCTCGAAGAGCCCAAGTACACGATCGACGAGTGCAAAGAGCGTGGCAAGACCTACGCCGCGCCCCTCTACGTGAACGCCGAGTTCATGAACCACCTCACCGGTGAGATCAAGACCCAGACGGTCTTCATGGGCGACTTCCCCCTCATGACCGAGCGGGGCACGTTCATCATCAACGGCACCGAGCGCGTCGTCGTCTCGCAGCTCGTCCGCAGCCCGGGCGTCTACTTCGAGCGCGCGTCCGACAAGACCAGCGACAAGGACATCTACTCGGCACGCGTCATCCCGAGCCGTGGTGCCTGGCTCGAGTTCGAGATCGACAAGCGCGACCAGGTCGGCGTGCGCATCGACCGCAAGCGCAAGCAGAGCGTCACCGTCTTCCTCAAGGCCCTCGGCCTGACGAGCGAAGAGATCATGGAGGAGTTCAAGGGCTTCGCCTCGATCGAGGCGACCCTCGAGAAGGACGCCATCCTCACGAAGGAAGAGGCGCTCAAGGACATCTACCGCAAGCTGCGTCCGGGCGAGCAGGTCGCCGCCGAGGCCGCGCGTGCGCTCCTCGACAACTTCTACTTCAACCACAAGCGCTACGACCTGGCGAAGGTGGGTCGCTACAAGATCAACCGCAAGCTGGGCATCGACGCGCCGCTCGGCGACTCGGTCCTGACCGTCGACGACATCGTCGCGACGATCAAGTACCTGGTCTCGCTGCACGCCGAAGAGAAGACGATGAACGGCACGCGCGATGGCGAGCCCGTCCAGCTGCGCCTCGACGTCGACGACATCGACCACTTCGGCAACCGTCGCATCCGCGCGGTCGGCGAACTGATCCAGAACCAGGTCCGCACCGGTCTGTCGCGCATGGAGCGCGTCGTCCGCGAGCGCATGACCACGCAGGACATCGAGGCGATCACGCCGCAGACCCTGATCAACGTGCGCCCCGTCGTCGCCGCGATCAAGGAGTTCTTCGGCACCTCGCAGCTGTCGCAGTTCATGGACCAGAACAACCCGCTCTCGGGTCTGACGCACAAGCGTCGCCTCAGCGCGCTCGGCCCCGGTGGTCTGTCGCGTGAGCGTGCCGGCGTCGAGGTCCGCGACGTCCACCCCTCGCACTACGGCCGCATGTGCCCGATCGAGACCCCTGAAGGCCCGAACATCGGTCTGATCGGTTCGCTGGCGTCCTTCGCCCGCATCAACTCGTTCGGCTTCATCGAGACGCCGTACCGTCGCGTGAACAAGGGCAACGTCACCACGACGATCGACTACCTCACCGCCTCCGAAGAGGACGACTACGTCGTCGCCCAGGCGAACGCGCCCCTGAACGACTCCTTCGACTTCGTCGACGACAAGGTGCTCGTCCGCAAGAAGGGCGGCGAGGTCGAGCTCGTCGACAAGGCCGAGGTCGACTACATGGACGTCTCGCCGCGCCAGATGGTGTCGGTGGCCACGTCGCTGATCCCGTTCCTCGAGCACGACGACGCGAACCGCGCCCTCATGGGTGCCAACATGCAGCGTCAGGCCGTCCCGCTCGTCCGCAGCGAGAGCCCCCTCGTCGGCACCGGCATGGAGGGCTACACCGCGATCGACGCCGGTGACGTCGTCACCGCCGACGCCGCGGGCGTGGTCTCCGAGGTGTCGGCCGACGTCGTCACCGTGCAGCTCGACGACGGCGGCACGCAGGACTACTACCTGCGCAAGTTCGACCGCTCGAACCAGGGCGCCAGCTACAACCACCGCGTGATCGTCGACGCCGGCCAGCGCGTCGAGGTCGGCGAGGTCATCGCCGACGGTCCCGCGACCGAGAACGGCGAGCTCGCGCTCGGCAAGAACCTGCTCGTCGCGTTCATGCCGTGGGAGGGCTACAACTACGAGGACGCGATGATCCTGTCGCAGAACCTCGTGAAGGACGACACGCTCTCCTCGATCCACATCGAGGAGTACGAGGTCGACGCCCGCGACACGAAGCTCGGCAAGGAGGAAATCACCCGTGACCTCCCCAACGTCAGCCCCGACCTGCTGGCCGACCTCGACGAGCGCGGCATCATCCGCATCGGTGCCGAGGTGCGCCCCGGCGACATCCTCGTGGGCAAGGTCACGCCGAAGGGCGAGACCGAGCTCAGCGCCGAAGAGCGCCTGCTGCGCGCGATCTTCAACGAAAAGAGCCGCGAGGTCCGCGACACGTCCCTGAAGGTGCCCCACGGCGAGCAGGGAACGGTCATCGGCGTCAAGGTGTTCGACTCGCAGGACGGCGACGACGAGCTCGGCTCGGGCGTCAACCAGCGCGTGGTCGTGTTCATCGCCCAGAAGCGCAAGATCACCGCGGGTGACAAGCTCGCCGGTCGTCACGGCAACAAGGGCGTCATCTCGACGATCCTCCCCGTCGAGGACATGCCCTTCCTCGCCGACGGCACCCCCGTCGACATCATCCTCAACCCGCTCGGCGTGCCCGGCCGCATGAACTTCGGCCAGGTGCTCGAGATCCACCTCGGGTGGATCGCCGCGCAGGGCTGGAACGTCGAGGGCATCCAGGAGTGGGCGAAGAACCTGCCGGAAGAGGCGCTCAGCGCCGCTCCCGGCACGAAGGTCGCCACCCCGGTGTTCGACGGTGCCGCCGAGCGCGAGATCGAGGGTCTGCTCGACTCGACCCTGCCGACCCGCGACGGCGAGCGCCTGATCGGTTCGTCCGGCAAGGCGCGCCTGTTCGACGGTCGCTCGGGTGAGCCGTTCCCCAACCCGATCTCGGTCGGTTACATGTACATCCTGAAGCTGCACCACCTCGTCGACGACAAGATCCACGCTCGTTCGACGGGCCCGTACTCGATGATCACGCAGCAGCCGCTGGGTGGGAAGGCGCAGTTCGGTGGCCAGCGCTTCGGCGAGATGGAGGTCTGGGCCCTCGAGGCCTACGGCGCCGCGTACGCGCTGCAAGAGCTCCTGACCATCAAGTCGGACGACATCCTCGGCCGCGTGAAGGTGTACGAAGCCATCGTCAAGGGCGAGAACATCCAAGAGCCCGGCATCCCCGAGAGCTTCAAGGTCCTCATCAAAGAGATGCAGTCGCTCTGCCTGAACGTCGAGGTCCTCTCGGCCGACGGCCAGACGGTCAGCCTGCGCGACACGGACGACGAGGTCTTCCGTGCCGCCGAAGAGCTCGGCATCAACATCTCCTCCCGCTTCGAATCGTCGAACGTCGACGAGATCTAAGCCCCCTTCCCACAACGACACGTCGATACATCTGACAAGGGATTAAATTTTGATCGAAGCAACAACTTTCGATGAGCTGCGGATCGGCCTCGCCACTGCCGAGAACATCCGCGCCTGGTCGCACGGTGAGGTCAAGAAGCCGGAGACCATCAACTACCGCACGCTGAAGCCCGAGAAGGACGGCCTCTTCGGAGAGCAGATCTTCGGGCCCTCGCGTGACTGGGAGTGCGCGTGCGGCAAGTACAAGCGCGTCCGCTTCAAGGGCATCGTCTGCGAGCGCTGCGGCGTCGAGGTCACGAAGTCGTCCGTGCGTCGTGAGCGCATGGGCCACATCGAGCTCGCCGCCCCCGTCACGCACATCTGGTACTTCAAGGGCGTCCCCTCGCGCTTGGGCTACCTGCTCGACATGGCCCCGAAAGACCTGGAGAAGGTCATCTACTTCGCGGCCTACATGGTCATCTCGATCGACGAAGAGGGCCGTCACGCCGACATGCCCGGGCTCGAGAACGAGCTCCGTCTCGAGATCAAGCAGCTCGAGTCGCAGCGCGACACGCGCATCGCCGACCGCCTGAAGAAGCTCGAGGACGACCTGGCCGTCCTCGAGGAGGAAGGCGCGAAGAGTGACCAGAAGCGTCGTGCGAAGGACGGCGCCGAGAAGGAGATGTCGCAGACCCGCAAGTCGTTCGACGAGGACATCAACCGCCTCGAGCGCGTGTGGGAGGACTTCCGCAACCTCAAGGTCGGCGACCTCAAGCCCGAGGACGCCGTCTTCCACGAGCTGCAGGACCGCTTCGGCATCTACTTCGAGGCCCACATGGGCGCCGAGGCGATCAAGAAGCGCCTCGAGGCCTTCGACCTCACCACCGAGGCCGAGAACCTCCACCTGCAGATCTCCGAGGGCAAGGGTCAGAAGAAGATCCGCGCCATCAAGCGCCTGCGCGTCGTCAGCTCGTTCCTGGCCACCGGCAACTCGCCGGCCGCCATGGTCCTCGACGTCGTCCCGGTCATCCCGCCCGAGCTGCGCCCGATGGTGCAGCTCGACGGTGGCCGCTTCGCGACCAGCGACCTGAACGACCTCTACCGTCGCGTGATCAACCGCAACAACCGCCTCCGTCGCCTGCTCGACCTCGGTGCCCCCGAGATCATCGTGAACAACGAGAAGCGCATGCTGCAAGAGGCCGTCGACGCCCTGTTCGACAACGGCCGTCGTGGTCGCCCCGTCACCGGCACCGGCAACCGCGCCCTGAAGTCCCTGAGCGACATGCTCAAGGGAAAGCAGGGTCGCTTCCGCCAGAACCTGCTCGGCAAGCGCGTCGACTACTCGGGTCGCTCGGTCATCATCGTCGGCCCGACGCTCAAGCTGCACCAGTGCGGTCTGCCCAAGCAGATGGCCCTCGAGCTGTTCAAGCCGTTCGTCATCAAGCGCCTGATCGACCTGAGCCACGCTCAGAACATCAAGTCGGCCAAGCGCATGGTCGAGCGTTCGCGCCCGCAGGTCTGGGACGTCCTCGAAGAGATCATCCGCGAGCGCCCCGTGCTGCTGAACCGTGCGCCCACGCTGCACCGTCTCGGCATCCAGGCGTTCGAGCCCCAGCTGGTCGAGGGCAAGGCCATCCAGCTGCACCCGCTCGTCTGCGCGGCGTTCAACGCCGACTTCGACGGTGACCAGATGGCCGTGCACCTGCCGCTGTCCGTCGAGGCCCAGGCCGAGGCGCGCATCCTGATGCTCGCGTCGAACAACATCCTGAAGCCGTCCGACGGTCGCCCGGTGACCCTGCCCGCGCAGGACATGATCATCGGCCTGCACTACCTCACGACGGTCACCGAGGGTGCCGAGGGCGAAGGCCGTGCCTTCTCGTCGGTCGCCGAGGCGATCCTCGCGAAGGACCAGGGCTCGCTCGACCTCAACGCGATGGTCAAGATCCGCATGAACGGCGTGCACTTCGCCGAGGGCGAGGCTCCCGAGGGCTACGAGGTCGGGCAGGACATCCTGCTCGAGACGACCCTCGGTCGCGCGCTCTTCAACGAGAACCTGCCGGCGGACTACCCGTTCGTGCAGCAGGTGACCGACAAGGGCATGCTCTCGACGATCGTCAACGACCTCGCCGAGCGCTACCCGAAGGTCGCCGTCGCGGCCGCCCTCGACAACATCAAGGACGCGGGCTTCTACTGGGCCTCGCGTTCGGGTGTCACCGTGGCGCTGTCCGACGTGCTCACGCCTCCCCGCAAGCCCGAGATCGTCGCGGGCTACGAGAAGCAGGCCGCGGCGGTGCAGTCCGAGTTCGACAAGGGCCTCATCTCCGACGCCGAGCGTCGTGCCGACCTGATCAAGATCTGGACGGAGGCCACGAACGAGGTCGCCGCCGAGATGCGGTCGAACTTCCCGGTCGACAACACCATCAACCGCATGGTGACGTCGGGTGCTCGTGGTAACTGGCTGCAGGTGCGCAACATCGCCGGCATGCGAGGCCTGGTGAACAACCCGAAGGGTGACATCATCCCCCGCCCGATCATCTCGTCGTACCGCGAGGGTCTGTCGGTGGCCGAGTACTTCATCGCGACGCACGGTGCCCGCAAGGGTCTGGCCGACACGGCCCTCCGTACGGCCGACTCGGGGTACCTGACCCGTCGTCTCGTCGACGTGTCGCAGGACGTCATCATCCGTGAGGACGACTGTGGTACCTCGCGTGGACTCGAGATGCCGATCGCCGCACCCGACGCCAACGGCGTCATGGTGCGCGACGCGACCGTCGAGAACACCGTGTTCGCCCGGTCGCTCGCGGCCGCCGCGGTCGACGCCCAGGGCACGGTGCTGGCCGAGGCCGGCGCCGACGTCGGAGACGTGCTGATCGACGAGCTCGTGGCGGCCGGGGTCGAGACCATCAAGGTCCGCTCCGTCCTCACCTGCGAGGCCGCGGTCGGCGTCTGCGCGCAGTGCTACGGCCGTTCGCTGGCCACCGGCAACCTGGTCGACATCGGTGAGGCCGTCGGCATCATCGCGGCCCAGTCGATCGGTGAGCCCGGCACGCAGCTGACGATGCGCACCTTCCACACCGGTGGTTCGGCCTCGGCCGACGACATCACGCAGGGTCTGCCCCGCGTTACCGAGCTGTTCGAGGCCCGCACGCCCAAGGGTGCGTCCCCGATCGCCGACTCGGCCGGTCGCATCACGATCGAGGACACCGACAAGGCCCGCCGCGTCATCCTGCAGCCCGACAACGGCGACGAAGAAGTGATCTACCCCGTGCTCAAGCGCTCGACCCTCCTCGTCGAGGACGGTCAGCACGTCGAGCTCGGTGAGCAGATCATCGCCGGTGCGGTCGACCCGAAGGAGGTCCTCCGCGTGAAGGGCGTCCGTGCGGTGCAGCAGCACCTCGTGGGGGGCGTCCAGGACGTCTACCGCTCGCAGGGCGTGCCGATCCACGACAAGCACATCGAGGTCATCGTCCGTCAGATGCTCCGCAAGGTCACCGTCGTCGACCACGCCGACACCGACCTGCTGCCCGGTGAGCTCGTCGACCGGTCGAAGTACAACGAGATCAACCGTGCGGCACTGACCGAGGGCAAGCGGACCGCGTCCGCTCGTCAAGAGGTCATGGGCATCACGAAGGCCTCGCTGGCGACCGAGTCGTGGCTGTCGGCCGCGTCCTTCCAGGAGACGACCCGCGTCCTGACGCAGGCGGCGATGGAGGGCAAGAGCGACCCGCTGGTCGGTCTGAAGGAGAACGTCATTATCGGAAAGCTCATCCCCGCGGGCACCGGCCTGTCGCGTTACCGCGACGTGTCGGTCGAGGCGACCGAGGAGGCGAAGGCCGAGCGGTACCCCAACCGCGTCTTCACCGATGACGCGTCGTTCAACGAGGCCGACCTGAGCTTCGTCGACTTCGACTCGTTCTCGTCGGACGACTTCACGCCCGGCACCTACAACTGAGCGACTGACGGAGGCGCGGTGAGGGTCTGACCCGCACCGCGCCTCCCGAAGGCCTCACCTCGAAGGGCCCCGTCCCGCACCTCGTGCGGACCGGGGCCCTTCGTCGTCGTGGGACCCGTGCCCCGTGCCGGTCGACGACATCGGTCCGCCGTCCGGCTGAGGCGACGAGGGCGTCCGGCCCGGCAGGATGGGCGGATGCCTGACGACCAGCCGACCGAGACCGCTGCCGCCGAGATCGCTGCTGCCGGGGCACCGACCACCTCGACCCCGATGGTCGTCGCCCGGGGTGAGGCCGCCGACGGCGTCGCCGTCGGCTCGGCCGACCGGCCCGTCCGAGAACGGGTGACGGCACCCGCCCGGGTGGCACCGCCCGAGTCCGTCGCGGGCGTCACCTGGCGGCCGCTGACCCTCGACGACCTCGTGCCCCTGCACGCGCTCTGTGCCCGCATCGGGGCCGTCGACCACCCCGACCGGGGCCGCTCGCTCGAGGTCGTGCGCGACGACCTCACCTCGCCCGGCATCGACCTCGGGCGCGACAGCATCGTCGGGGTCGACGTCGACGGGCAGTTCGTCGCCTGGGGCCTCAGCCACCTCTCCCCGACCCGGATCAGCCTCGTGCGGGTGGGGGTCGTCGGCGGTGTCGACCCCCGACGTCGTGGCGAGGGCCTCGGCCGTCGGCTGCTCGACTGGCAGCGGTCCCGGGGCGAGCAGCACCTGGCCACCTGCGACGAGGTGTTGCCGGCCGGTCTCGTGACCGACGTCGAGGAGGACGCCCGTGCCTCGCGGGCGGCGTTCCGCCGAGCCGGCTACGACGAGGTGCGGTGGTGGACCGAGCTGCGACGCGACCTCGCCGAACCGATCGTCGACGTCGCGCTCGACCCGGCCGTCCGCCTGGTCACGATGACCGACGACCTGATCGAGGCGACGCGTCAGGCCCGCAACGACGCGTTCCGCGACCACTGGGGCAGCCAGCCGACGAGTGAGGAGCGTTGGGGCCGCATGGTCGACGCCAGCACGTTCCGGCAGGACCTCTCCCTGCTCGCCGTGGCGCGTCCGCTCGACGACCCCGGGGCCGACGAGCAGGTGGTCGCGTTCGTGCTGAGCGACGTCGACCCCGAGGACTGGGCCGCCCTCGGTCGGCCGTGCGCGTACGTCGAGTACGTCGGCGTCCGACGCGCCTGGCGGGGGCGGCACCTCGCGCAGTCCCTGCTCGCGTCGACCCTGAGGGCCCACGTCGCCGAGGGGCTCGAGGTGGCCGTGCTCGACGTCGACTCGGCGAGCCCGACGGGCGCCCTGGGCCTCTACGACCGGGCCGGGTTCGTGGCCGCGAGGCGATCCGCCACGGTGGTCCGCGCCTACTGAGGCCGACCCGACCCGACCCGACGCGCCCCCGCGATCCGACCGCCCCGCCCCGCCCGCAGTCGACCGTCGACCGGCGCACCCCTTCGAGGGGCACCCGCTCTGGGACGTGTCGGCGACGACGCCCCGGCCGTAGCGTGAGGCAAGCTCGGTCCCGACCCCGAGCGTCGAACGGCCTCGTCGTCCTACCCCCGAGGCCCTGTACTTCCGAGGAGGTACGCGTGGCTTCCATGACCGAGATCCTGATCTTGCACGGGCTGTTGCCGATCGAGCAGCTCGACGTGATCCCGCGCGGCCCGGCCGAGGAGGAGGCATCGATCCGCGACCTGCTGTCGCGAGGGGTGGTCACCGAGATGCAGGTGGCCCGTGCCCGGGCGACCGCCGCCGACCTCGACTTCGTCGAGCTGATCGACTACCCGGTCGACCGGTCGGCCGTGACGATGGTGCCCGCGGCCGTCTGCCGCCGGCACAAGGTGCTGCCGATCGGGGTGCGCGACGGGGCGCTGATCCTGGCCATGGAGGACCCCGGCGACGTGTTCGCCATCGACGACGTCCGCGCGGGCCTGCGCATGGGCGTCGATCCCGTCGTCGCCGAGAAGAACGACCTGCGGGCCGCGATCGACCGGTACCTGCGGGCCGACGACGAGCTCAACGACCTCACGTCGACCCTCGAGGAGGAGAAGGCCCACGAGGCGACGGCCGACATCACGGACGGCCCGGACGACGACGTGCCGATCGTGCGGTTCGTCAACCTGCTCGTCAGCCAGGCCATCACCGACCACGCCTCGGACATCCACATCGAGCCGTCCGAGACCGACGTGCGCATCCGCTACCGCATCGACGGCGTGCTGCACGAGATGCAGCCGGCACCGAAGGCGATCCAGAACGGCGTCATCTCGCGTCTCAAGATCATGAGCGAGATCGACATCGCCGAGCGTCGCAAGCCGCAGGACGGTCGCATGTCGGTGCGCCACGGCGGCCGTCAGATCGACCTGCGGGTGGCGACGCTGCCGACCGTGTGGGGCGAGAAGGTCGTCATGCGGATCCTCGACAACTCGAACACGTCGATGAGCCTGCGCGACCTCAACCTGCTCGAGCGCAACTTCGACGTCTACGCCGAGTCGTACTCGAAGCCCTACGGCATGATCCTCGTCACCGGCCCCACGGGGTCGGGCAAGTCGACGACGCTGTACACGACGCTCAACGCCGTGGCGCGTCCCGAGATCAACGTCATCACGGTCGAGGACCCGGTCGAGTACCGCATGAAGGGCATCAACCAGGTGCAGGTCAACCCCAAGGCGGGCCTGACCTTCGCGAGCGCGCTGCGCAGCATCCTGCGGTCCGACCCCGACGTCGTGCTGCTGGGCGAGATCCGCGACCACGAGACGGCGCAGATCGCCATCGAGGCGTCCCTCACCGGCCACCTCGTGTTGAGCACCCTGCACACCAACGACGCACCGAGCGCCATCACGCGGCTCACCGAGATGGGCATCGAGCCGTTCCTGGTCGGGTCGGCGATCGACTGCGTGGTCGCCCAACGCCTCGCGCGCCGGCTCTGCGACCGGTGCAAGACGCCCACGGCCTACTCGCCGCTGCAGCTCGCGCACCTGAAGTTCCGGGTCGAGCCCGACGAGAACCCGACGGTGTACCAGCCCGTCGGCTGCCAGCAGTGCTCCAACACCGGGTACCGCGGCCGCATCGCCCTGCACGAGGTGATGAGCGTCTCCGAGGACATCGAGCGGCTCGCGGTGAGCCGCGCGTCCAGTGCCGAGATCGGCCGGGTCGCCCGCGAGCAGGGCATGTTGAGCCTGCGTCAGGACGGCTGGGAGAAGGCCAAGCTCGGCCTCACCAGCGTCGAAGAGATCCTGCGGGTCGTCGCGTGACGCCCGCCTCCGGCCGAGTCCGGACCGACCACGAGGGGGCCCTCCGATGAGCGCTTCGATCTACGACATCCCCGACGACGCGGCCGCCGAGGCCGCCGCCCTGGCGGGCTGGACGCCCGGCCGCCCGGGCAACGAGGTCCGGTCGACGACGACGACCACGTCCGCCGCGGCCGCGTCCGCCGCCTCGTCGCCGTTCCCGCCGGCCCCCGCCTCGCCCGCGCCCGGTGCCGTGACCCCGTCGCCCGTCTACAGCCTCGACGGCGGTCAGGACCCGGTCATGGGCTGGACGCCCACCCGCGCGCCGTCGAGCCGACGTGCCGCCCGCCTGGCCGAGGCGTTGGTCGACAAGGCCGCGCTCGCCGACCAGGAGGCCCTGCTCGTCCCCGACACCGGCCCCTCGCCCGTCCTGCCCCGGTCGGCGGCGGCCCCGTCGTCCGTCGCCGCCCCGTCCTCGGTGACGGCCCCGGCGCCGCTCAGCCCACCGCCCGCCGGCCACGTGCTGCCCTCGGCGTCGCGACCGGGCTGGGTCGACCCCCGCTTCGACGAGCCGATCCGCGCCTCCCGGGCCCAGACCGCCCCGCAGGAGGCGCGGGCCGGCTCCGCGACGGACCTCGCGCCCACGGCGTCCACCGTCGCGCTCCCGGCGACGTCCGGCTCGGCCGCCTCGCCGTTCGCCGCCGAGGGGGTCGTCTTCCCGTCGGCCGAACCCGTCCCGGCCAGCCCGACGGGTGCCTCCGCCTGGGACGCCCCGGCCCCGCAGCACGTCGCCGCCGACGCGCCGACCGCGACCCTCTCGACGCCCGAGCACACCGCCGACTTCCACGGCATCGAGCTGCACCGCCACCCGCGCGACCACGCGCACGCCGGCCTCGTCTCGGCGCTCATCCAGGTGGTGCTGCAGAACGCCTCCGACCTGCACGTCACGACCGACGCGATGCCGACGATCCGGGTCGACGGCGACCTGCGGCCCGCCCTGACCGGTGGCGCCGTGTGGGACGCGGCGATCGTCCGCACGGCACTCGAGAGCCTGCTCACGCCCGAGCAGCAGCAGCGGTTCGACGACGAGCTCGAGCTCGACTTCGCGTACTCGCTCTCGGACGAGTCGCGGTTCCGCGTGAACTTCTACCAGCAGCGCGGCTCGCTGGGGGCGGCGTTCCGGCTCATCCCGACCGAGATCAAGCAGCTCGGCGACCTGGGCGTGCCCGAGTCGGTGTCGACCTTCGCCAAGTTGCCGCGTGGCCTCGTGCTCGTCACGGGCCCGACCGGGTCGGGCAAGTCGACGACCCTCGCCGCGCTGATCGACCTGGTGAACCGCACGCGGGCCGACCACATCGTGACGGTCGAGGACCCGATCGAGTTCATGCACCAGCACAAGAAGTCGCTCGTCAACCAGCGCGAGGTCGGGCACGACACGCACAGCTTCGCGGCGGCGCTCAAGCACGTGCTGCGCCAGGACCCCGACGTGATCCTGATCGGCGAGCTGCGCGACCTCGAGACCATCTCGGTCGCGCTGACCGCCGCCGAGACCGGCCACCTCGTGTTCGCGACCCTGCACACGCAGAGCGCGGCCCAGACCATCGACCGCGTCATCGACGTGTTCCCGCCGTACCAGCAGGACCAGGTGCGGACGCAGCTCGCCTCGACGCTGCAGGGCGTCGTCTGCCAGACGCTGCTGCCCAAGGCGAGCGGCCGCGGCCGGGTCGTGGCGACCGAGATCATGATGATGACCCCGGCCATCGGCAACCTCGTGCGCGAGGGCAAGACCTACCAGATCGCGTCGTCGATGCAGGCCGGTCGCGACCTCGGCATGCACACCATGGACCAGAAGCTCGCCGACCTGGTGAACACCGGCGTCGTGACGCACAAGGCCGCCATGGAGAAGGTGCACGACCGTGAAGGGTTCGACCGCCTCGTGACGCGCGTGATCAACAAGTCCGAGAGCCAGGGCCTCGACAGCGGCATCGACTTCGGCGACTCGTTCTCGGGCGGGGCCGCCTGATGGCCGGGGCGGTGGCGTACGCCTACAAGGGGCGCGACGGGGCCGGCAAGGTCGTCAAGGGCAAGGTCGACGCCTCGAGCGAGGGTGCCGTCATCACGCGCCTGCGCACGATGGGCGTGCAGCCGATCTCGATCAGCGAGGCCGGCGCCGGCACGGGCCTGCAGCGCGAGGTGTCGATCCCCGGCCTCGGCGACCGCGCGGTCAAGATGAAGGACATCGCCGTCATGTCGCGCCAGATGGCGACCATGATCGGCTCGGGCCTGTCGCTGCTGCGCACCCTGACGATCCTCGCCGACCAGGTCGACAACAAGCGGCTCGCGAAGATCATGGCCGAGGTGCGCGACGACGTCGAGACCGGCGTCTCCTTCTCGGACGCGGTCGGCAAGCACGACAAGGACTTCCCGCCGCTGATGATCAACATGATCAAGGCGGGGGAGACCGGCGGGTTCCTCGACAAGGCGCTCGAGTCGACGGCCGAGAACTTCGAGAAGGAGGTGGCGCTGCGGTCGACGATCAAGTCGGCCATGACCTACCCGGTCGTCGTGCTCGTCATGTCGCTCGTCGCCGTCGTCGTGATGCTGCTGTTCATCGTGCCGATCTTCCAGGACATGTTCACGAACCTCGGCGGGCAGCTGCCGCTGCCGACGATGATGCTCGTCTACGCCTCGCGGGCGATGCCGATCGTCGTGCCGATCGCCGCGGTCCTGGGCATCGCGTTCTCGATCTGGTGGCGGACGAACAAGAACTCGGTCAAGGTGCGGGCGTTCCTCGACCCTCTGAAGCTCCGGTTGCCCGTCTTCGGCGCGCTGTTCCGCAAGATCGCGATCGCCCGCTTCAGCCGCAACTTCTCGAACATGATCGGGGCCGGCGTGCCGATCCTCACCGCCCTGCGGATCGTGGGCGAGGTCTCGGGCAACTACGTGCTCGAGGAGGCGCTGGTCAAGGTGGCAGAGTCGGTGCGGCAGGGCGAGTCCATCGCCGGTCCGTTGACCGAGTCGGGCGTGTTCCCGTCGATGGTCACGCAGATGATCTCGGTCGGCGAGGACTCGGGCTCGCTGCAGACGATGCTCGAGAAGGTCGCCGACTTCTACGACCAAGAGGTCAAGTCGACCACCGAGTCGTTGACGGCCCTGATCGAGCCCCTGCTGATCGCCTTCCTGGGCGTCGTCGTCGGCGGCATGATCGTGGCGCTGTACCTGCCCATCTTCCAGATCACGTCGCTCATCAAGTAGCGCGCCAGGCGACCCCGCAGGAGGCGCGGGCCGGCTCACGAGGCCGGCTCGCGCCTCCTTCGCGTGTCCGGCGTCCGGCGACGACCCGGTCTACCCACGAACGGGTGCTGACCGGCCCTTTTCGGCCTTTCGGGGGATACCCGAACTGGGGCCGTGTCGCAGCCGAAAACCCCCCTTCCAAGGGATTCTGGGGCACTTTCCCAGGTGGCACCATCGATCTCGGCGGAGCTCAGTGACCGCCCACCCGATCACCGAGACAACCACTCCCGCACCCGACCGAACAGGACCAGCGACATGTACTTCACCCTCATGGGCAAGCTCAGCGCCCGCCGCCAGAACCTCGCCGAAGACAAGGACAAGGGCTTCACCCTGATCGAGCTCCTCGTCGTCGTCATCATCATCGGCATCCTCGCCGCGATCGCCATCCCGGTGTACCTCGGCGTGCAGAACAACGCCAAGGACTCGTCGGTGAAGAGCGATGTGACGAACCTCAAGACAGCCGTCATCAGCCTGCAGACGAACGCCACGAGCAACCTCCCCGCGGCCGTGACCTTCTCGCAGACGGCGAAGCCCGCCGCGGGCACGTCGACGACCCCCGACTGGGCCGGTGCGGGTGCGACGATCAGCGACAGCACGACGAGCCTCCAGTTCGGCAAGTCCTCCACGGCCGCCGACTCGTTCTGCATCATCGGCACGAGCTCGACGAACAAGAAGTTCTACGCGACCGGCAACTCCGGTGTCAGCGAGACCGCCTGCACCATCGCCAGCTGACCCTGGCCTTCCCCCCGAGGGGTGCGGTGGCGTCTCGCCGCCGCACCCCTCGGCCACAGACCCCGTACACCCTCGACCCGACCGGGAGGTGACCCACCGTGTTCCAACGCCTCAGCGCCCGTCTGCGACCCCTCGACCCCGAGGCCCGCGACGCCGGGCTGTCGATCGTCGAGGTGGTCGTCGCCCTCCTGGTCTTCGCCATCATCACCGTCGGCTCGATCGTCGCGGTCGGCACCACGCTGACCATGTCGAGCGACAACCGCAGCCGCGAGGTCGCCGCCAACCTGGCGTCCCAGGCCGTCGACGTCGCCCGCAGCGTCACCGACGTGGTCGCGGTCGCGTCGCGCACGACGACGACCGTCGTCAACGGCACCACCTTCACCGTCGCCCAGACCGCCGCGTGGATCACCACCACGGGCGTCGACGCCACCTGCACCCCGGCCGCCGCCTCGGGCAACGGTTCGCTCTTCTACAAGCGCCTTCAGGTGTCCGTCACCTGGTCGGGCATGCGTTCGACGACCGCTCCGGTGCGCAGCGACACGATCCTCGCGCCGAACAGCCGCCTCAACGACCAGGACACCGGCACCATCGTCGTCGGCGTCAAGGACACGAAGGGCGCGCCCGTCCCCGGCGTCCTCGTGACCGTCGAACCCGACTCGGCGTCGAGCGCCCCGGGCAAGGCGCTCACCTCGGGGTCGAAGCCCGCACCGACGAACGCCGACGGCTGCTCGGTCGCCATCAAGGTGTTGCCCGGCGTGTACAAGGTGACCATCTCGCGGGCCGACGGTGCGCCCTACCGCGACGCCCGTCAGCAGTCCGCCCCGGTGAAGACCGGCATCTCGGTCGTCAAGGGCGACACCGCCGGCGTCCCCTTCACGTACGAGCTCGGCGACGACTTCGTCCTCGACTACGCGTCGACCTACACGGGCAGCACCGTCGCCCTGCCGAACGACCTCAAGACGACCGTCCTCGGTGGCCCAGAGCCCTACGTGCTCACCGGTCCCGACAGCGACGCCTACCTCTTCCCGCTCGCGACCGGCTACCAGATGATCGCCGGCACCTACCTGCCGGCCGGTACGTCCGGGGGCAGCTGCCTCTCGCCCGACCCGGCCGCCTGGCCGGCCAACGCCAAGGGCAAGACGGCGGCCCGGCAGCCGTTCGTCGCCGCCTCGGACAAGACCGCGGCCTACCCGCTGCCGATGGGCGTCACGACGATCAAGCTGGCCTCGGGCAGCGACACGATCGTCCAGGCGAAGTCGACCACGGCACTCAACGGCGACCCCGGCTGCGCGGCGACCCAGACCTACACGTTCACGGTCAAGAACAAGACCTCCGCGAACGAGATGACGATCGCCCTGCCCTACGGCACCTGGGTCATCACGTCGGGCACGTCGACGAACAACCTTCGGTCGCTGACCATCAGCGGGCTGGTCGGCAGCATCATCGGCGCCATCTTCGGCGGTGGTGGCGGGGTCGCCAACGTGGTCACCCTCGACCCGAGGCCCGCCTCGTGAGCGCGCTGCGACGTGTCATCGCCCGACGTGACGACGACGGCGTGAGCCTCGCCGAACTCATCGTCGCCATCATGGTGTTCGGCATCGTCGTCACCATCGTCTCGACGACCTTCGTGTCGCTGACGAAGGCCACGGCCCAAGCACGTGGCGTCGACGGCAACACCCGGGTCGCCTCCAACGTCATGAACGACCTGGCCCGCACGATCCGGGCCGCCCGCACCATCCCACGGGCCGACGGCACCCAGGCCGCGTCGTTCACGGCCGCGTCGACCGAGAGCATGACCCTGTCGTCCGCGGTGAACGTGACGGACGCGGCGACCACGGTGCCCCGCCAGGTGACCTTCCGGGTCGCGGCCGACCGTTCCCTCACCTCCAGCAGCATCGTCGCCACGACCGTGACCGGGGGCTTCTACCAGTTCACCTCCCCGGCGACCACCCGGACGGTCGGCGGCTCGGTCGTCACCCCCGCGAGCAGCGGCACGCCGCTCTTCGCCTACCTCGACTTCGCGGGCACCCCCCTCGTCCCCGACGCGTCGGGGGCACTGACCACGACGCAGCTGTCGTCGATCGCGGCGGTGACGATCACCCTCACCATCGACCGGACCAGCACGTCCTCGAGCCAGGCGGTCACCCTGCAGAACACCGTCTCGCTCTCGAACCTCGCCGGAGGCGTGACCACATGACCACCCTGCGCACCCGTCTCGGCCTCGGCGGTCCCTCATCCGAGAGCGGCATGGCGATGGCCATCACCCTGATCTTCGGCATGGTCCTCGTGATCATGGCCGCGACGGCGTTGACCGTCGCGACCAGCGGCTTGAAGAAGGCCGGCACCGACCAGAACTGGAACGCCGCGCTCGCCGCGGCCTACGCCGGCGTCGAGGAGTACCAGTCGCGTCTGGCGAACGACAACAGCTACCAGCAGTACGGCGACGCGAACGCCCCCTTCAGCAAGGCCAGCGGCAGCGCCCTGACCCTGCCGACGGGCACCCAGGCCAACAAGGCCTTCGGCTACGGCACCTCGGGCACGTGGGCGTCGGTCCCCGGCAGCTCGGACCTGGCCCAGTACCGCTACGAGGTCGACAACTCGAAGTACGTCGGCTCGGGCGACCTGCGCATCCGGGTCACCGGCAAGGTCGGCACGTCCACCCGCTCGGTCATCGCGGACCTGCGCCAGAAGGGGTTCATCGACTACCTCTACTTCACGGACATCGAGTCGCAGGACCCCACGCTGTCGCGGAGCACGAACCCCGCCTGCTCGAAGCACGCGTGGGAGGGCCGCACCTTCGGCGACGACTGCGGCGAGATCTCGTTTAGCGGCGGCGACACGATCTACGGCCCCGCCCACTCGAACGACACGATGCGCATCTGCCAGGCCACCTTCAAGGAGGTCGTGACGACGGCCGACCCCACCGTGGGCAAGGCGTACGCGAAGGTCGACTCGAACAACAACGCCTGCTCGGGTCAGTTCTTCGGCAAGGGAGCACCCGGTCAGGTCGCCACCGTGCAGATGCCCGACACGAACAGCGACAAGGTGCGCGAGACCCGCACCGACCTGCCCACCGAGGTGCCCCGCCCGGGCTGCCTCTACACGGGACCCACCGACATCGTCTTCACCGCCGACGGCAGGATGACCGTCAAGTCGCCGTACACGGTCATGACGCGCATCGCGAACGCGGACGCCACCGCCGGCAGCGCACCGTCCGAGTGCGGCACCCCCGGCACCAAGGCCGGTCAGCTCGGCTCGCCCGGCGGGGCCACGATCCCCGTGCCGACCAACAACCTGATCTACGTCCAGAACATCCCCGCCCTGCCCGCCGGGAACGCCACGCCCAACGTGAACGCCCGGGCCTCGACCGGCGACCTGACCGAGACGTCCTGCTCGGACAACCACGTCGGTTATCCGCTCGCGAACGAGTCGGTCCCGAACTCGACGATCGCCGGTGGGCCCGGACGGGGCGCCTGCGCCTACGGCGCCCGCAGCGGTGACGTCTTCGTCAAGGGCACCTTCCAGGGTCAGCTGACGATCGCCGCCCAGAACTACCTCTACGTCACGGGCGACCTGACGTACTCGTCGACGAACGCCAGCACGAACATCCTGGGTCTCGCGTCCGACGGCGTCGCGTGGGTCTGGAACCCGGTCAACACGAGCGGCAGGTCGATGCTCGGCGACTCGGGTCGCGAGATCGACGCGGCCATCATCTCGGTCCAGCACTCGTTCCTGGTCCAGAACTACTCGCGTGGTGGCGACCGGGGCACCCTGACGGTCAAGGGGTCCATCGCCCAAGCCCACCGGGGCATCGTCCGCAACGGCTCGAACGGCTACATCAAGGCGTACGCGTACGACACGCGGCTGCGCTACCTCGCGCCGCCCAAGTTCCTCAGCCCGGTCACCACCTCGTACGGCGTCACGACGCAGACCGAGGTCAAGGCCGCGTTCACCTCGACGGGAGCAGCCTCGTGATCGTCGCACCCTGGACCGTCGCGGTCCTCGTCGCCGGGGGCTTCGGCCTGCTGATCGGCTCGTTCCTCAACGTCGTCGTGTACCGCGTGCCGGCCGGCCTCTCGGTCGCGCGACCGGCCAGCGCCTGCCCCGGCTGCTCCACGCCGATCCGGCGCCGCGACAACGTGCCCGTGGTCAGCTGGCTCGCCCTCGGCGGCCGGTGCCGTGACTGCCGAACCTCGATCTCGGCCCGCTACCCGATCGTCGAACTCGCGACCGGCGTGTTCTTCGTGCTCGTCGCCGCCCGCCTGTGGCCGCTGTCCGACGTGCCGACCGAGGCCCTGCCGCTCGTGTCGCGCCTCCTCTCGCTCGTCGCCTTCCTCTGGCTGGCCGGCGTGAGCGTGGCGCTCGCCGTGATCGACCTCGAGCACCACCGGCTGCCGAACGCGATCGTCCTGCCGTCCTACGCGGTCGGGGGCGCCCTCCTGGCGGCCTCGAGCATCCTCGTGGGGGACTGGCCGGCGCTCGTCCGGGCCGCCATCGGCCTGGCCTCGCTCTTCGCCTTCTACCTCATCGCGGCCCTGTCGTACCCGGGCGGGATGGGCTTCGGCGACGTCAAGCTCGCCGGCGTGCTCGGCCTGTACCTCGCCTGGCTCGGCTGGGGCGAGTTCGCGGTGGGCGCCTTCGCGGCGTTCCTGCTCGGCGGCCTGTTCGCCGTCGCCCTCCTCGCCACCCGGCGCGTGCAGCGCACGGGCGGCATCCCCTTCGGACCCTGGATGCTCGCGGGCGCCTGGGTCGGCGTCTTCGCCGGCGGCACCGTCGCCACGGCGTACCTCACCCTCCTCGGCCTGGCATGACCCGGCGAGCTGACAGAGAGCAGAACTGATGGGCAAGAACATCGTGGGCATCGACATCGGCAGCCGCTTCGTGCGCGCGGTCGAGGTCGCCGACGTCGACAAGGCCAAGCCGACCATCGTGCGGTTCAGCGAGGTCGCCCTGCCCGAGGGGTCCGCGAGCCGCGGAGAGGTCATCGAGTCGCAGACCGTCGCCGGCACGCTGAAGCAGCTCTGGTCCGCCGGCGGCTTCAAGAGCAAGCGCGTCGTGCTCGGCATGGGCAACCAGCGGGTGCTCGCCCGCGACATGACCGTGCCGAAGGCCTCGCGCCAGCGCATCCGCGAGATGCTGCCGTTCCAGGTGCAGGACATGCTGCCGGTGCCGGTCGCCGACGCCCTGCTCGACTTCTACCCGTACGCCGAGGGGCTCGGCGAGAACGGTCCCGTCGTCCACGGGCTGCTCATCGCCGCGGTCAAGGACGCCGTGCTCGGCAACGTGCAGGCCAGCAAGCTCGCCGGCCTGACCACGCTGGGCGTCGACCTCATCCCGTTCTCGAACACGCGCCTCCTCGTCACGCGTCCGCGCATCGCGGGCACGGTGGCGCTCGTCGAGATCGGGCACAGCACGACCTCGGTGATCATGATCGCCGACGGCGTGCCGCAGTTCGTGCGCATCATCCCCTCGGGGGGCGACGACGTGACGCAGGCCGTCGCGGCGAAGCTCGAGGTCTCGGCCCAGGTCGCCGAGGGCATCAAGTACGGCCGGGGCCTCGCCACGACCGTCACGACGCCCGACGAGCAGGCCGCCTCGAGCGCCATCTTCGAGTCGGTCAACGAGCTGCTCGGCAGCCTGCGCAACACCATCCAGTACTACGTGAACACCCGCCCGACCGAGACCGTCGCGGGCATCATGATCGCCGGCGGGGGAGCCTCGCTGCCCGGCCTGCCCGAGGCGCTCAGCGAGGTCACCCGCCTGCCGGTGGCGCTCGCCGACCCGTTCGCGACGGTGGGCTTCGCGAAGAACCTCGACGAGACCGCCCTGCGGTCCCGGTCGACCGACCTGACCGTGGCCCTCGGCCTCGCCCTGGGGAGCGCAGCATGAGGACCCGGAAAGACACCGGCATCGCCGTGGGAGGCGCGCCCCGCGTCGACCTGCTGCCTCCCGAGGTCCGCGCCGAGCGTCGGACCGCGGCCCTCGTCCGCCGTGCCTGGGCCGGCGTGGTCGTGGTCGCCGTCGTGGTCGGCATCGGGTCGGGCGCCGCGTTCCTGCAGCGCATGCAGGCCGAGGACGTCCTGATGATGGCGCAGGCCGAGACCCAGTCGCTGCTCATGTCGCAGACGAAGTACGCCGACCTCAAGGCGACCCAGGGCCAGCTCGACCTGGTCGAGGCCGCGCAGAAGGTCGGCGGGTCGACCGACATCGACTGGCCTGCCTACCTCGAGAAGGTGCAGGGCACCCTGCCCGTCGGCGTGACCATCGTCAGCGTCTCGCTCGACCAGGCCTCGCCCCTCGTCCAGTACACGCAGCCCACGGCTCCGCTGCAGGGATCGCGGGTCGCGACCCTCACCTTCCAGGCGACGAGCCCGACCCTGCCGTCCGTGCCCGACTGGCTGAACGGCCTGGCGACCCTGCCCGGCTTCGCCGACGCCCAGCCGGGCTCGGTGGCGCTCGAGGAGGGCGTCTACAAGGCCGACATCACGATGCACATCACGGCGGACGCCTTCTCGGGCCGCTTCGACCAGACGACGGGTGACTGACCATGGACCGCAACCGCATGATGTTGATCGGCGCCGTCCTGACCGGCGTCGTCGTGCTGGCCCTCGGGTTCCTCGTGGGGGTGCAGCCGCAGCTCGTGGCCGCCACAAGCGCCGAGTCGCAGCAGCAGAGCGTCGAGACGCAGAACGCGACCCTGCGCGCGAGCCTCGCGACCCTCGAGGCGGACAACGCGAAGCTGCCCGACCTCAAGTCCGAGCTGGCCACGCTCGACACCTCCGTGCCGTCCCAGGCCGCCCTGTCGTCGTTCCTCACCGAGCTCGACCAGCTGGCGGGGGCCTCGGGGACCACCGTGACCGGGTTCACCTCGTCCGACGCGGCGGCCTACGAGCCCACGACCACCGACGTCGCCGCGCCCGCCGCCACCGACGCGGCCGCGTCCGACTCCGCGTCGACCGACGCGTCGGCCACGGCACCGGCCACGGCGCCCGCGTCGCCCACGGCGCCCGAGCTCGTGACCGACCCGCTCGTCACCGCGTCGAACTTCTCGTCGATCCCGATCACGGTCAGCATCCAGGGCAGCTACGCCCAGGCCCGCGACTTCCTCTCGAAGCTGCAGGGGGGCTCGCGGCTGTTCCTCGTGACCACCTTCGCCAGCACCGGCAGCTCGGAGGCCGGCGACGCCGCCGGCGTCCCCGACCAGTGGACCGTCGGCGGGCTCGTCTACGTGCTGCAGGACGCCGCCGCCACCCAGGCCGAGCAGGCCGCCGAGACGCCCGCGACGACGGCCGAGGGCACCGACGGCACGAGCTCCGACACCGCCGCCGGCGAGTAGCCGGCGACCTCCGAGAGCAGCGTGCGACCTCCGTCGGCACCACGCCGACGGAGAGGGACACCGCGCCACGGAGTGGACACGCCGCCACGAGAGATCATGGCGGCGCGTCCACCTCGTGGCGCGGTGCCGGCTGACGGCGTCCACCGCGCCTCCCGAGGGCGCGTAGCCTCGAACGATGTCCCGAGCCGTGTACGCCGTCATGGGCACCGTCCTGTTCGGTGCGCTCGTCATCATGGTGGCGGGCTTCGAGGCCCTGCTGCTCGACCGTGACCCGATCGACGAACCCGACGCCGGCACCCTGCTCGGCCCGCTCATGGTCGCGGCGGCCGTCCTGGTCGTGCTCCTGTCGCTGTTGCGCTCGGCAGCGCTCTCCGACGCCCGCGACCACAAGGCTCCGGAGGTGCGGGGCACCTTCCCCGCCCAGCCCGCCGTGCTCGGCCGCCCGACCGTGACGGACAGGGCGTCCGCCGGTGCCGGCGACGAGGTGGCCGGCCCCCGGGGGCCCGCACCGCACCTCCTCGTCCCGTCGATCGTCGCCGCCGCGCTGGTCTACGCCCTGATGCTCGTCGTCGGGGGAGTCGTCTACGGCCTGGTGCGGCAGGAGCTCGTGTGGGTGCTGCTCTTCGCGGCGCGCTACGCCGTCTCGCCCTTCGTGATCGGTTCGGCCGTCTGCGCCGGCCTCGTCGTCGCGGGCACGCTCGCCGTCTCGCGCGTCGACCCGGGGCGTCCGCAGCCCCGACCGTCCGACTCGTGACCATTTGATTAAGGCCCTAGCGCAAGATAAGCTCTTTCGGGTGTGCGCCTGACCGCGCGCCCGAATATCGCCCCCTCGACCTCACGGCCGGGACGGGCAGACCGTCTCGGTCACCGAGACGAGGATGCCGGCTGATCAGCCGGACAGAGCAGAGCGATGCGAGAGCAGCGCGACTCGGCGCGTCCGACAAGACGCCGTCGAGATCCGACGAGGAGAACCAGTGCCCACCATTCAGCAACTGGTCCGCAAGGGACGCACGCCGAAGGTCGTCAAGACCAAGGCCCCCGCCCTGAAGGCCAACCCCCAGCAGCGTGGGGTGTGCACCCGTGTGTACACCACCACCCCCAAGAAGCCGAACTCGGCGCTCCGCAAGGTCGCCCGCGTCAAGCTCTCGAACGGCACCGAGGTCACCGCCTACATCCCCGGCGAGGGCCACAACCTGCAAGAGCACTCGATGGTGCTCGTCCGCGGCGGTCGTGTGAAAGACCTCCCCGGCGTGCGCTACAAGATCGTCCGTGGCGCCCTCGACACGCAGGCCGTCAAGAACCGCAAGCAGGCCCGCAGCCGCTACGGAGCGAAAGCAGAGAAGAAGTAATGCCTCGTAAAGGACCCGCTCCCAAGCGCCCTGTCGTCGCCGACCCGGTCTACGGTGCGCCGATCGTCAGCCAGCTCGTCAACAAGATCCTCCTCGACGGCAAGAAGGGCCTCGCCGAGCGCATCGTCTACGGTGCCCTCGCCGGCGTCTCCGCCAAGAACGACCAGGACGCGGTCGCCACGCTGAAGAAGGCGCTCGACAACGTGCGCCCCACGCTCGAGGTCCGCTCGCGCCGCGTCGGCGGTTCGACCTACCAGGTCCCCGTCGAGGTCAAGCCCCACCGCGCCAACACCCTGGCCCTCCGCTGGCTCACCAGCTACGCCAAGGCCCGTCGCGAGAAGACGATGACCGAGCGTCTCATGAACGAGATCCTCGACGCGTCGAACGGTCTCGGCGCCGCTGTCAAGCGTCGTGAGGACACCCACAAGATGGCCGAGTCGAACAAGGCCTTCGCGCACTACCGCTGGTAACCGGCACGAGGAGGCGCGGTGTGCGCACGACGCGCACCGCACCTCCTCGTCCCCCCAACTTCCCCACCTACCCCTTCGGAGGAACCCGTGGCACAGGACGTGCTCACCGACCTGAACAAGGTCCGCAACATCGGCATCATGGCGCACATCGATGCTGGCAAGACGACGACCACCGAGCGCATCCTGTACTACACGGGCATCACCCACAAGATCGGTGAGGTCCACGACGGTGCGGCCACGATGGACTGGATGGCGCAGGAGCAAGAGCGTGGCATCACGATCACCTCGGCGGCGACGACCTGCTTCTGGAACAAGAACCAGATCAACATCATCGACACCCCCGGTCACGTCGACTTCACGGTCGAGGTCGAGCGTTCGCTCCGCGTGCTCGACGGTGCCGTCGCCGTCTTCGACGGCAAGGAGGGCGTCGAGCCCCAGTCCGAGACCGTCTGGCGTCAGGCCGACAAGTACGACGTGCCGCGCATCTGCTTCGTCAACAAGATGGACAAGCTCGGTGCCGACTTCTACTTCACGGTCGACACGATCATCAACCGCCTCGGCGCCAAGCCGCTGGTGATGCAGCTCCCGATCGGTTCCGAGAGCTCGTTCGAGGGCGTCGTCGACCTGGTCGAGATGCGTGCCCTCACGTGGCGCGGCGACGCCAAGGGTGACGTCGAGCTGGGTGCGAAGTACGAGATCGAAGAGATCCCGGAAGACCTCAAGGAGAAGGCGGCCGAGTACCGCGCGAAGCTGCTCGAGACCGTCGCCGAGTCCGACGACGTGCTGCTCGAGAAGTACTTCGGTGGCGAAGAGCTCACGATCGCCGAGATCAAGGCCGCCGTCCGCAAGATGACGGTCAACTCCGAGCTCTACCCGATCTTCTGTGGTTCGGCCTTCAAGAACCGTGGCGTGCAGCCCATGCTCGACGCGGTCATCGACTACCTGCCCTCGCCGCTCGACGTGCCTCCGATGGAGGGCCACGACGTCCGTGACGCCGAGAAGATCATCATCCGCAAGCCCGAGTCGACCGAGCCCTTCTCGGCTCTGGCCTTCAAGGTCGCGGTGCACCCCTTCTTCGGTCGTCTGACCTACGTCCGCGTCTACTCGGGTTCGATCGAGTCCGGCGCCCAGGTCATCAACTCGACCAAAGACAAGAAGGAGCGCATCGGCAAGATCTTCCAGATGCACTCCAACAAGGAGAACCCGGTCGACAGCGTGACCGCCGGTCACATCTACGCCGTCATCGGTCTCAAGTTCACCACCACCGGTGACACCCTGTGCGACCCGGCCGAGCAGATCGTCCTCGAGTCGATGACGTTCCCCGAGCCCGTCATCGAGGTCGCCATCGAGCCGAAGACCAAGGCCGACCAGGAGAAGCTCTCGCTGGCCATCCAGAAGCTCGCCGAAGAAGACCCGACGTTCCGCGTCGAGCTCAACGCCGAGACGGGCCAGACGGTCATCAAGGGCATGGGCGAGCTCCACCTCGACATCCTGGTCGACCGCATGAAGCGCGAGTTCAACGTCGAGGCCAACGTGGGCAAGCCCCAGGTCGCGTACCGCGAGACCCTCAAGAAGGGCATCGAGCGCTACGACTACACCCACAAGAAGCAGACCGGTGGTTCGGGTCAGTTCGCCAAGGTGCAGATCGCCCTCGAGCCCTTCGAGGTCACGGCCGAGTCGACCTACGAGTTCGAGAACAAGGTCACGGGTGGTCGCGTCCCGCGCGAGTACATCCCGTCGGTCGACGCCGGGATCCAGGACGCCATGCAGGTCGGCGTCCTCGCCGGCTACCCCACCGTGGGTGTCCGCGCCATCCTCCTGGACGGTGCGGCGCACGACGTCGACTCGTCCGAGATGGCGTTCAAGATCGCTGGGTCGATCGCCTACAAAGAGGCGGCTCGCAAGGCCCAGCCCGTTCTCCTCGAGCCGCTCATGGCGGTCGAGGTCCGTACGCCCGAGGAATACATGGGCGACGTCATCGGCGACCTCAGCTCGCGTCGCGGGCAGATCTCGTCGATGGAAGACGCCAGTGGTGTGAAGGTCGTTCGGGCCAGCGTGCCGCTGTCGGAGATGTTCGGTTACGTCGGCGACCTGCGGTCGAAGACCTCGGGCCGGGCCGTCTACTCGATGACGTTCGAGTCGTACCAAGAGGTGCCCTCGGCCGTCGCCGAAGAGATCATCCAGAAGAACAAGGGCGAATAGTCCTGAACCGCGTGGTCGTCCGACGACCGCGTAACATGTACACACACCAATCCGCGAGGCGTCCGGTAGGCCGGGTCATCGACCCGGCCCCCGGCCGCACCGCAACCGAGTCCTGAGGAGGACCCACAGTGGCTAAGGCCAAGTTCGAGCGGACCAAGCCGCACGTCAACATCGGAACCATCGGTCACGTCGACCACGGCAAGACCACGCTCACCGCGGCGATCACCAAGGTCCTGCACGACAAGTACCCCACCCTCAACACGGCGTCGGCGTTCGACCAGATCGACAACTCGCCTGAAGAGAAGCAGCGCGGCATCACGATCAACATCTCGCACGTCGAGTACCAGACCGAGAAGCGCCACTACGCTCACGTCGACGCCCCCGGCCACGCCGACTACGTCAAGAACATGATCACCGGTGCGGCTCAGATGGACGGCGCGATCCTCGTCGTCGCCGCCACCGACGGTCCGATGCCCCAGACGCGTGAGCACGTCCTGCTCGCCCGTCAGGTCGGCGTGCCCTACATCGTCGTCGCGCTGAACAAGGCCGACATGGTCGACGACGAAGAGATCATGGAGCTCGTCGAGCTCGAGGTCCGCGAGCTGCTCTCGAGCCAGGAGTTCGACGGCGACAACGCCCCGATCGTCCAGGTCTCCGCTCTCAAGGCCCTCGAGGGTGACGAGAAGTGGGCCGAGACGGTCGCCGAGCTGATGAACGCCGTCGACGAGAACGTGCCCGAGCCCGTTCGCGCCACCGACCAGCCCTTCCTCATGCCCATCGAGGACGTCTTCACGATCACCGGTCGTGGAACCGTCGTCACCGGTCGTGTCGAGCGCGGTCAGCTCAACGTCAACGAAGAGGTCGAGATCGTCGGCATCCGCCCGACCGTCAAGACCACCGTCACCGGCATCGAGATGTTCCGCAAGCTGCTCGACTCGGCCCAGGCCGGCGACAACACCGGTCTCCTCCTCCGCGGCACCAAGCGCGAGGACGTCGAGCGCGGCCAGGTCGTCGTCAAGCCCGGTTCGGTCACGCCGCACACCGAGTTCGAGGCGAACGTCTACATCCTGTCCAAGGACGAGGGTGGGCGTCACAACCCGTTCTACGCGAACTACCGTCCGCAGTTCTACTTCCGCACCACCGACGTCACGGGTGTCATCACGCTGCCCGAGGGCACCGAGATGGTCATGCCCGGCGACACGACCGAGATCAGCGTCCAGCTGATCCAGCCGATCGCCATGGAAGCCGGTCTGCGCTTCGCCATCCGCGAGGGTGGCCGCACGGTCGGTGCCGGCACGGTCACCAAGATCAACAAGTAGGTCCTGCTCACGCAGCACCACTGATCTGACGAGAGAGGTCAGGCCCCAGGGGGTCTGGCCTCTTTCGCGTTCCCGGTGCACGATGGACGTGACGTCGGACGGTCCGGCGCCGACGGGAGGACGTCATGGCAGGCTTCGACGACATCACCAAGAAGGCCCAGGCCTTCCTGCAGGACGGCAAGGTGCAGGACGCGCTCAAGAGCGAGAAGGCCGAGGGCATCAGCGACAACGTCCTCGACGCGGTGGCGAACGCCGCCGACAAGGCGACCGGTGGCAAGCACACCGACAAGATCCGACAGGCGAAAGAGCAGGCCGACAAGAAGATCGGCAACCAGTAGGGTCCGCCGGAGCCCCCGCCCGACGGCGGGGGCTCCGCTGTACCCCGCCCAGCCCCCTCGGTGACGCGCGGTGTTCACTCGACCGATGCCGCGCCTCCGGAGGACCGACTCGAGCCGGCCCGGCCTCACCCGCGTGCGAGCCGGGCGCGGCTTCTCGTACCGCACGGCCGACGGCACCGCAGTGGCCGACGCCGAGCTGCGCGCGCGCATCGAGCACCTGGCGATCCCGCCCGCCTGGACGGACGTGTGGATCTCGCCCTACGACAACGGGCACATCCAGGCCATGGGCCTCGACACCGCCGGACGGCGGCAGTACATCTACCACCCCACCTGGCGTGAGCAGAAGGACCGCATCAAGTTCGACCGCGCCCTGGCCCTGGCCGAGTCGTTGCCGACCGCTCGACGGTTCGTGACGCGAGACCTCCGCCTCGAGGGCGCCGGGCGGGACCGCGTGCTGGCCGCGGCCTTCCGCATGCTCGACACGGGGTCGCTGCGCGTCGGGTCGGAACGGTACGCGCAGGAGCACGGCAGCCACGGACTCTCGACGCTGCTGTGTGCGCACGCCACCGTCTCGGGCGACACGGTGGCGCTCGCCTTCCCCGGCAAGAGCGGCCAGGACTGGGACTCCGACATCCGCGACGCCGACCTCGCGGCCGTCGTGCGCAGCCTCAAGCGGCGCGGTGGGCGGGCGCGGTTGCTGGCCTGGAAGGTCGAGGCCGGGGGAGCGCAGGAGGCGCGCGCGGCCTGGCACCCGCTGCGAGCGACCGAGATCAACGAGTACGTGAAGGAGCGCGCGGGCGACGAGTTCACCGCGAAGGACTTCCGCACGTTGCACGGCACCGTCGCCGCCGCCGTCAGCCTGGCCCGCTCCGGGCCGCAGGCGTCGGCCTCCCGCCGGTCGAGGTCGCTGGCCCAGGCGATGCGGGACGCCGCCGACGTGCTCGGCAACACCCCGGCCGTGGCGAAGTCGTCGTACGTCGACCCGCGGCTCGTCGACGCGTACCACCACGGCGAGACGATCGATCCGGCGCGCGTGCACGCCGCCGAGTCCGAGGTCAGGGCCCTCCTCTTCCGGTGAGGGGCTCCGCGCGGCGGGAGCCTCCCGGTCCCGTGGTGGTCGTCGCCGTGACGTAACCTAGAGGGTCGCGACCCGTTCGGGTCGCCCGAGAGGAACAACTGCAGTGACTGACGAGTGCATCCACGGATTCGAGCGAGAGTTGTGCGACATCTGCGCTCCCCGCAAGCGGGAGGGCGCCGCGGACGGCATGCCCTCGACCGCCGCACGGTCGGTCACCACCCGCCGCCGCCCCTCCAACCGCAAGCCGGAGTCGCTGCGCAGCACGCCGGCACTCGCGCGTGACTCCGCGGCCGTCGCCGTCGCCGCCCAGTCCGCCGCCGCGCCCGTCCCCGAGTTCTCGACGCAGCGCGCCTACCACTGGACGCACGTCTCGAACCTGCCCGCCATCCTCGAGGCCGGTGCCCTGCTGGCCGGCGCGACGCCCGTGCTCGACGTGAGCTCCGAGGCCACCCGTGCGCTCCGCGCGTCGGTCACGACCGCCTCCGGTCAGCCGGTCGCCGCCCACGTCCCGTTCTCGCTGTCGCCGCACGCCACCGCCTGGGACGCCGTCCGCACCGGAGCCGAGGGCTACGAGTGGTCCGAGGCGGCCCGCCAGGCGCGTGCCATCGACTTCGTCATGCTCGTCGTGCCCGTCGCCTCGCTCGGTGACGACTTCGTGGTGACCGAGGGCGACGCGGCCGTCGAGGGCGTGCGTGCCGCCGCCGGGCTCGACGACGCGTCGTCCATGGTGCGTCGCTTCGGCCTCAAGGACCCCGACCTGCTCGGCCCCGAGGTGCTCGTCCCCGGGTCGGTCCCCTTCGCGTCGGTGACGCTCGTGGGCGTGCCCAACGACAAGGTCCGCGACGCCGTGAAGCAGACCCTCGCCGACCTGGGCGACGCGGCCCCGCGGGTCGCCGTGTACCCGCCCTGGTTCCGCCCGGCACCGGCCGTCGACGCGGTCTGAGATCCGCGACACGCCCGGGTTGCAGCAAATGCGGGCGTGTGGCAAAATCGTCTAGTTCAACATTTCGAGCCCGGCCTCTGCGCCGGGTGTCGGATCACTGCCAGGCAGTGCACAGACGCAAGGCGTCTGGGCCGCGGGTAGCAGGACGCATCTCACGACGAGACCACCGCCGCGGCCACGGCCGCGGTGAACCGGGGCAGAGCCTTGGGCGCGGGTGGCGGCGGCGAAGATGGCCCTCCCCGGGTCCTTCCTCGCGGGCACCGGCCGGTCTCGGCAGATGGATTGACACAAGAACAGCGGTACGCGAGAGACACGTAGTGCCAACAGATGTTCGCCCAGCGAACAGCGTCAGGCGGCCCCCGAGGTGCGCGACGTCCGAACGAGAGAGAGTCACACATGGCGGGACAGAAGATCCGCATCCGACTTAAGTCGTACGACCACGAGGTCATCGACACTTCCGCGCGCAAGATCGTCGACACGGTCACCCGCGCGGGCGCTACGGTCGTCGGCCCCGTGCCGCTCCCGACCGAGAAGAACGTGGTCGTCGTGATCCGTTCGCCCCACAAGTACAAGGACTCGCGCGAGCACTTCGAGAAGCGCACGCACAAGCGCCTCATCGACATCGTCGACCCGACGCCGAAGGCCGTCGACTCGCTCATGCGCCTCGACCTGCCTGCCGACGTCAACATCGAGATCAAGCTGTAGGGGGGCGACCATGACCATCAGCACCACCAAGAACGTCAAGGGCCTGCTCGGCAAGAAGCTCGGCATGACCCAGGTCTGGGACGAGAACAACAAGCTCGTCCCCGTCACCGTCGTCGAGATCGCTCCGAACGTCGTGACCCAGGTCCGCTCGCTCGAGAAGGACGGCTACACCGCCGTCCAGATCGCGGCCGGCCAGATCGACCCCCGCAAGTCGAACAAGCCCGCCACGGGTCACTTCGACGCCGCGGGCGTCACGCCCCGCCGCCACCTCACCGAGGTCCGCACCGCCGACGCCGCCGAGTACTCGCTCGGCCAAGAGCTCACGGTCGACACCTTCGAGGCCGGCCAGAAGGTCGACGTCGTCGGCACCTCCAAGGGCAAGGGCTTCGCCGGTGTCATGAAGCGTCACAACTTCAAGGGCGTCAGCGCCTCGCACGGTGCGCACCGCAACCACCGCAAGCCGGGTTCGATCGGCGCCTCCTCGACCCCCAGCCGTGTCTTCAAGGGCATGCGCATGGCCGGTCGCATGGGTGGCGAGCGCGTCACCATCCTCAACCTCACGGTGCACGCCGTCGACGCCGAGAAGGGTCTGCTGCTCGTCAAGGGCGCCGTCCCCGGTGCTCGTGGCCGCATCGTTTTCGTCCGCACCGCCGTGAAGGGGAAGTAGCTCATGGCCACCACTACCGCATCGGCCGCCTCGGTCGACGTCGTCGACGCCAAGGGCCAGAAGACCAGCACGGTCGAGCTCCCCGTCGAGCTGTTCGACGTCGTCACGAACGTCCCGCTCATCCACCAGGTCGTCGTCGCCCAGCAGGCCGCCGCACGTCAGGGCACGCACAAGACCAAGCGTCGCGGCGAGGTCTCGGGTGCCGGCCGCAAGCCGTTCAAGCAGAAGGGCACCGGCCGCGCCCGTCAGGGTTCGATCCGTGCTCCCCAGATGACCGGCGGTGGCATCGTCCACGGTCCGCAGCCCCGCGACTACGCCCAGCGCACCCCCAAGAAGATGATCGCCGCAGCCCTGCTCGGCGCGTTGTCCGACCGCGCTCGTGGCGCCCGCGTCCACGTCGTCGAGAGCTTCGTCGCCGACTCGATCTCGACCAAGGTCGCCCTCGAGCTGCTCGCGTCGATCGCCTCGAGCAAGCACGTCCTGATCGTCACCGACCGCGACGACACGCTGACCCTCAAGAGCGTCCGCAACGTCCCCACGGTCCACGTCATCACGTACGACCAGCTGAACGCCTACGACGTCCTCGTCAGCGACGACATCGTCTTCACGAAGAGCGCCTTCGACGGCTTCGTCGCCTCGAAGACCAAGAAGGAGGCCACCGCATGAGCGGCTACGGAAAAGACCCCCGCGACGTCATCATCGCGCCCGTCGTCTCCGAGAAGAGCTACTCCCTGATCGACCAGGGCAAGTACACCTTCCTCGTGGACCCGCGTTCGAACAAGACCGAGATCAAGCTCGCCATCGAGAAGATCTTCGACGTCAAGGTCGACAGCATCAACACGCTCAACCGAACGGGCAAGACCCGTCGCACCCGCTTCGGCACCGGCAAGCGCAAGGACACCAAGCGCGCCATCGTCACGCTGAAGTCCGGTTCCATCGACATCTTCACGGCTGTCGGCTAGGGAGCAGAGGCATAAATCATGGCAATTCGTAACTACAAGCCCACGACCCCGGGTCGCCGCGGTTCGTCGGTCGCCGACTTCGCGGAGATCACGCGGTCGACGCCCGAGAAGTCGCTGCTGCGCCCCCTCTCGAAGTCCGGCGGTCGCAACAACGCCGGTCGCATCACGACCCGTCACATCGGTGGTGGCCACAAGCGCCAGTACCGCGTCATCGACTTCCGTCGCAACGACAAGGACGGCGTCAACGCCAAGGTCGCCCACATCGAGTACGACCCCAACCGCACGGCTCGCATCGCGCTCCTGCACTTCGTGGACGGCACCAAGCGCTACATCATCGCGCCGAACAAGCTGAAGCAGGGCGACGTCGTCGAGTCGGGTGCCGGCGCCGACATCAAGCCCGGCAACAACCTGCCGCTCAAGAACATCCCGGTCGGTACCGTCATCCACGCCATCGAGCTCAAGCCCGGTGGCGGCGCGAAGATGGCCCGCTCGGCCGGTGCCTCGGTGCGTCTCGTCGCCAAGGACGGCCCCTACGCGCAGCTCCGCCTGCCGTCGGGCGAGGTCCGCAACGTCGACGCTCGCTGCCGCGCCACGATCGGCGAGGTCGGCAACGCCGAGCAGTCGAACATCAACTGGGGCAAGGCTGGCCGCATGCGCTGGAAGGGCGTCCGCCCGACCGTCCGTGGTGTCGCGATGAACCCCGTCGACCACCCGCACGGTGGTGGTGAGGGCAAGACCTCCGGTGGACGCCACCCGGTCAGCCCGTGGGGCCAGAAAGAGGGCCGCACGCGTCACCCCAACAAAGAGAGCGACAAGCTCATCGTCCGTCGTCGTAACGCTGGCAAGAAGCGTAAGTAGGAGTTGTAGAAGATGCCACGCAGTCTTAAGAAGGGCCCCTTCGTTGACGACCACCTGCTTCGCAAGGTCGTCTCGCAGAACGAGGCCAGCACCAAGAACGTCATCAAGACCTGGTCGCGCCGTTCGATGATCGTCCCCAACATGCTGGGACACACCATCGCCGTGCACGACGGACGCAAGCACATCCCCGTGTTCGTGACCGAGAGCATGATCGGCCACAAGCTCGGTGAGTTCGCGCCCACCCGCACCTTCCGTGGTCACGTGAAGGACGACAAGAAGGGTCGTCGCCGCTAACGCGGCGACGTGAAGGAGGAGAGAAATGGTGGAGTCGATCGCACGCGTGCGTCACATCCGCGTCACCCCCATGAAGGCCCGTCGTGTCGTCAACCTGATCCGCGGCAAGCAGGCCGCCGAGGCTCTGGCGATCCTGAAGTTCGCGCCTCAGGGTGCCAGCGAGCCCGTCTACAAGCTCGTCGCGTCGGCCATGGCCAACGCCCGGGTCAAGGCGGACGCCTCGAACAGCTACCTCGACGAGCAGGACCTGTACGTCAGTCGTGCATTCGTCGACCAGGGCGCCACCCTCAAGCGGTTCCAGCCGCGTGCACAGGGCCGCGCCTTCAAGATCCTGAAGCGCACCAGCCACATCACGATCGTCCTCGCGACGCCGGATGAGGTCGAGGCTGCCGACGCTACGAAGAAGGCGAGCAAGTAATGGGCCAGAAGGTCAACCCGTACGGCTTCCGTCTGGGCATCACCACCGACCACGTGTCGCGGTGGTTCACCGACAGCACCAAGCCGGGACAGCGTTACAGCGACTACGTCGCCGAGGACGTCAAGATCCGCACCCTGCTCAAGACCTCGCTCGACCGCGCCGGCGTGGCCAAGATCGAGATCGAGCGCACCCGCGACCGTGTCCGCGTCGACATCCACACGGCCCGCCCGGGCATCGTGATCGGTCGTCGTGGCGCCGAGGCCGAGCGCATCCGCGGCGACCTCGAGAAGCTCACGGGCAAGCAGATCCAGCTGAACATCCTCGAGGTCAAGAACCCCGAGGCCGAGGCCCAGCTCGTCGCCCAGGGCATCGCCGAGCAGCTCGCTGCTCGCGTGGCGTTCCGTCGTGCGATGCGCAAGGGGCTCCAGGGCGCGCAGCGCGCCGGCGCCAAGGGTGTCCGCATCCAGGTGTCCGGCCGTCTCGGCGGCGCCGAGATGAGCCGCTCGGAGTTCTACCGCGAGGGCCGCGTCCCCCTGCACACGCTCCGCGCCAACATCGACTACGGCTTCTACGAGGCCAAGACGACCTTCGGTCGCATCGGTGTCAAGGTCTGGATCTACAAGGGCGACATCACCAACAAGGAGCTCGCGCGCGAGCAGGCGAACCAGAAGTCGTCTCGCCCCGAGCGCCGCAACGACCGTGACGGCGCCCGCCGCGGCGGGGGCGACCGCGCTCCCCGCGAGCAGAAGGCACCCGCCACCACAGGAGCTGAGGCGTAACCATGCTTATCCCCCGTCGTGTCAAGCACCGCAAGCAGCACCACCCCGGCCGCAGTGGCCAGGCCACTGGTGGCACCAAGGTCAGCTTCGGTGAGTACGGCATCCAGGCCCTCACGCCCGCTTACGTGACCAACCGTCAGATCGAGTCCGCTCGTATCGCCATGACGCGTCACATCAAGCGTGGCGGGAAGGTGTGGATCAACATCTACCCCGACCGTCCCCTCACGAAGAAGCCCGCCGAGACCCGCATGGGTTCCGGCAAGGGCTCGCCCGAGTGGTGGGTCGCGAACGTCAAGCCGGGTCGCGTGCTCTTCGAGCTCAGCGGCGTGAGCGAGGAGATCGCCAAAGAGGCGCTCACTCGCGCAATCCACAAGCTGCCCCTCAAGGCACGCATCATCAAGCGCGAGGAGGGCGACGCATAATGGCGATCGGTTCCAAGGAGCTCCGTCCTGTCGAGCTCGACACTTTCGAAGACGAGCGTCTCGTCGATGAGCTGAAGAAGGCGAAGGAAGAACTCTTCAACCTCCGCTTCCAGTCGGCCACCGGCCAGCTCGAGAGCCACGGTCGCCTGCGCGCCGTGAAGCGAGACATCGCTCGCATCTACACGGTCCTGCGCGAGCGCGAGCTCGGCATCCGTGCCACCCCCGCCCCGGTCGAGGCCGCCCCCAAGGCCGCCAAGAAGTCGACCAAGAAGGCTGACAAGCCGGCCGAGACGGCTGACGAGACCGCCGAGGAGAGCAAGTAATGGCCACCGAGAACAAGACCGAGGTCGACTCGGCTGCCGTCGAGGTCCGCGGCTACCGCAAGACGCGTCGCGGCTACGTGACCAGCGACAAGATGGAGAAGACCATCGTCGTCGAGGTCGAGGACCGCGTGAAGCACCCCCTGTACGGCAAGGTCATCCGCCGCACGTCCAAGGTCAAGGTCCACGACGAGGCCAACTCGGCCGGCGTCGGCGACCTCGTCGTGATCAGCGAGACCCGTCCGCTCAGCGCCTCGAAGCGCTGGCGCCTGGTCGAGATCCTCGAGAAGGCGAAGTAGGCCTCGCGGCCTGCTTGCGTAGAAGGAGACACAAGTGATTCAGCAAGAATCCCGCCTCAAGATCGCCGACAACACCGGGGCGAAAGAGATCCTCACCATCCGTGTGCTCGGTGGCTCCGGCCGTCGTTACGCCGGCCTGGGTGACGTCATCGTCGCCACGGTGAAGGACGCCATCCCCGGTGGCAACGTGAAGAAGGGTGACGTCGTCAAGGCCGTCATCGTCCGCACCAAGAAAGAGGTCCGTCGTCCGGACGGCTCTTACATCAAGTTCGACGAGAACGCCGCAGTGATCCTGAAGGCCGACGGAGACCCCCGCGGTACCCGCATCTTCGGACCGGTCGGTCGCGAGCTCCGCGACAAGAAGTTCATGAAGATCATCTCGCTGGCGCCGGAGGTTATCTAAGTCATGGCAAACATCAAGAAGGGTGACCTCGTCCAGGTCATCACCGGTGCCTCGCAGGCCCGCGGCGGAGACCGCGGCAAGCAGGGCAAGGTCCTCGAGGTGCTCGTCGAGCGCAACCGCGTGGTCGTCGAAGGCGTGAACTTCGTGACCAAGCACGTGCGCGTCGGCCAGACCCAGCGCGGTTCCAAGACCGGTGGCATCGAGACCCACGAGGCCCCGATCCACGTCTCGAACGTCGCCGTCGTCGACCCCAAGACCAAGAAGCCCACCCGCGTCGGCTTCCGCGAAGAGACGGTCACCAAGGACGGCGTGTCCAAGACCGTCCGCGTCCGTTACGCCAAGAAGTCTGGTGAGAACCTCTGATGACCGACACCACCACGCAGGCTGGTACGACCCAGCCGCGGCTCAAGGCCAAGTACCGCGCCGAGATCCTCCCGCAGCTGAAGTCGGACTTCGGCTTCACGAACGTGCACCAGGTGCCCGGACTCGTGAAGATCGTCGTCAACACCGGTGTCGGCGAGGCCGCCCGCGACAGCAAGATCATCGACGGTGCCATCAAGGACCTCACGGCCATCACCGGCCAGAAGCCCCAGGTCACCAAGGCCCGCAAGTCCATCGCGCAGTTCAAGCTGCGTGAGGGTCAGCCCATCGGCGCCCACGTCACGCTCCGTGGCGACCGCGCCTGGGAGTTCCTCGATCGACTGCTCTCGCTGGCGCTTCCCCGCATCCGCGACTTCCGCGGTCTCAGCGACCGCCAGTTCGACGGCAACGGCAACTACACCTTCGGTCTCAACGAGCAGAGCATGTTCCACGAGATCGACCAGGACCGCATCGACCGCGTCCGTGGCTTCGACATCACCGTCGTCACGACCGCCAAGAACGACGACGAGGGTCGCGCGCTGCTCAAGGCGCTGGGCTTCCCGTTCCGTTCGGCCGACTCGGCCAACTAAGATCGTCCGGTCGGCAACTCTCTCGCAGGGTTGCCGGCCGTTCCCCTGAGGTCGACGAGAACCGCTCGTCGACCAATCGATCGCCCAGGTCGGCACCCGGTGTACCGGATGTCGAAACCGGACGAGAAAGTGACAAACCGCATGACGATGACAGATCCGGTCGCAGACCTGCTGACCAGACTGCGCAACGCGAACTCGGCTTTCCACGAGACCGTGTCGCTCCCGAGCAGCAAGCTCAAGTCCCACATCGCCGAGATCCTCGAGCGTGAGGGTTTCATCGAGTCGTGGAAGGTCGAGGACGCCCGCGTGGGCCAGACCCTGACGATCGACCTCAAGTACGGCCCCGCCCGTGAGCGCTCCATCAAGGGCATCAAGCGCGTGTCGAAGCCCGGCCTCCGCGTCTACGCCAAGTCGACCGAGATCCCCCAGGTGCTCGGTGGCCTCGGCGTCGCCATCCTGTCGACTTCCTCCGGTCTGCTGACCGACCGTGAGGCCCAGAAGAAGGGCGTAGGCGGAGAAGTCCTCGCCTACGTGTGGTAACTCGTCATGTCTCGAATCGGAAGACTCCCCATTTCGATCCCTGCCGGGGTCGACGTGAAGATCGACGGCCAGGCCGTCAGCGTCAAGGGTCCCAAGGGTGAGCTGTCGCTCGTCGTCAAGGCCCCCATCGAAGCCAAGATCGAAGAAGGCACGGTCGTCGTGACCCGTCCGGACGACGAGCGCGAGTCGCGTTCGCTCCACGGCCTCACGCGCACCCTGATCGCCAACCAGATCATCGGCGTCACCGAGGGCTACACCAAGGGCCTCGAGGTCGTCGGAACCGGCTACCGCGTCCAGGCCAAGGGCTCGAACGTCGAGTTCGCCCTGGGCTACTCGCACCCCATCACCGTCGAGCCGCCCGCGGGCATCAGCTTCACGGTCGAGGGCAACAACAAGCTCACCGTCGTCGGCATCGACAAGCAGGCCGTCGGCGAGATGGCTGCCAACATCCGCAAGCTGCGCAAGCCCGAGCCCTACAAGGGCAAGGGTGTCCGCTACGCCGGCGAGGTCGTCCGCCGCAAGGCCGGAAAGTCAGGTAAGTAATCATGGGTCTCGGTACACGAGGAAAAAGCAAGTCGGCTGCCACCAAGCGCCGTCACACCCGCCTGCGCAAGAAGGTCGTGGGCACCGAAGAGCGCCCCCGTCTCGTCGTCACCCGATCGGCCCGGCACGTCTTCGTGCAGGTCGTCGACGACAGCAAGGGCTTCACCGTCGCCAGCGCATCGACCCTCGAGGCCGACCTGCGCACGTTCGACGGTGACAAGACCGCGAAGTCCCGCAAGGTCGGCGAGCTCGTCGCCGAGCGTGCCAAGGCCGCGGGCATCGAGGCCGTCGTGTTCGATCGCGGCGGCAACAAGTACGCCGGACGCGTCGCGGCCATCGCCGAAGGCGCCCGAGAGGCTGGTTTGAACCTGTGAGCGACGCTACGAACACCACTCCCCCCGCAGAGACCGAAGCGACCAAGGCACCGGCTGAGGCCGTCGTCGAGCGTCCCGTCGAGACCGCTGCCGGCTCGGAGTCCAACAACCGCGAGGGTGGTCGCACCGACCGCCGCGGTGGCCAGGGTCGCGGAGACCGCAACCAGGGTGGCCGCGGACGCGGCGACCGTGACGACAAGAGCCAGTTCCTGGAGCGCGTCGTCACGATCAACCGCGTGTCGAAGGTCGTCAAGGGCGGTCGTCGCTTCAGCTTCACCGCGCTCGTCGTCGTCGGTGACGGCAACGGCCTCGTCGGCGTCGGATACGGCAAGGCCCGCGAGGTCCCCACGGCCATCAGCAAGGGTGTCGAAGAGGCCAAGAAGAACTTCTTCCGCGTCCCGCGCATCGGCAACACGATCCCGCACCCCGTGCAGGGTGAGGCCGCTGCCGGCGTCGTCATGCTGCGTCCGGCCTCGGCCGGTACCGGTGTCATCGCCGGTGGTCCCGTCCGCGCCGTGCTCGAGTGCGCCGGCGTGCACGACGTCCTGAGCAAGTCGCTCGGTTCGTCGAACACGATCAACATCGTCCACGCCACGGTCGAGGCGCTGCAGCAGCTCGAAGAGCCGCGCGCCGTCGCCGCCCGTCGTGGACTCGACATCGACGCTGTCATGCCGGCCTTCATGGTCCGTGCAGAGCAGGCAGCTCGTACCGCCGCGACCGAGAAGGCAGGTGCCTGATGGCCGCCAACCTCAAGGTGACCCAGATCAAGTCCGTAATCAGCGAGAAGCAGAACCAGCGTGACACGCTGCGGAGCCTGGGCCTCAAGCGCATCGGCCAGTCGGTCGTTCGCGAGGACACCAAGCAGAACCGCGGCTACGTCAACACGGTCGCCCACCTCGTGAAGGTCGAGGAGATTGACTAATGGCTGACGAGAAGAACGAGGCCGCCGCGAAGGCCGCCCCGAAGAAGGCCGCCGCTCCCAAGGCGACGACCACCAAGGCTGCGGCTCCCAAGGCCGCCGCCAAGAAGTCGGCTGCCGAGAAGGCCGCCGCCTCGACGGGTTCGACCACCACGGTCGCTCCCGCCTCGACGACGTCCTCCGACGACGTCGCGCGTCCCCAGGTGCTCAAGGTGCACCACCTTCGTCCGGCTCCCGGTGCCAAGAAGGCGAAGACGCGCGTCGGTCGTGGTGAGGGCTCGAAGGGCAAGACGGCCGGCCGTGGCACCAAGGGTCAGAAGGCCCGGTACCAGGTCAAGGTCGGTTTCGAGGGTGGCCAGATGCCGCTCCACATGCGCACTCCGAAGCTGCGCGGGTTCAAGAACCCGTTCCGCGTCGAGTACCAGGTGGTCAACCTCGACAAGCTGAACGAGCTGTACCCGCAGGGTGGTGACGTCACCGTGGGTGACCTCGTCGCCAAGGGTGCCGTCCGGAAGAACGAGAAGGTCAAGGTCCTCGGCCAGGGTGACCTGAGCGTCGCGCTCACCGTCGCGGTCGACAAGGTCTCCGGCTCCGCCGAGGACAAGATCGTCGCCGCCGGCGGGTCCGTCAGCAAGTAAAAATCACCTGAGGGGGTGGTCCATCAGGGCCACCCCCATCAGTCGTCCATCCTTCATACCGGGAGGCCCCACGTGTTCAGAGCTGTCGCGCGCATCATGCGCACCCCCGACCTGCGTCGCAAGATCGGGTTCACGCTCGGCATCATCGCGCTCTTCCGGCTGGGTAGCTTCATCCCCGCGCCGTTCGTCGACTACCAGAACGTCCAGGCCTGCCTCGCCGGCAACCAGGGCACGTCGGGTCTCTACGAGCTCGTCAACCTGTTCAGCGGCGGCGCCCTGCTGCAGTTGTCGGTCTTCGCGCTGGGCATCATGCCCTACATCACGTCGTCGATCATCGTGCAGCTGCTGCGCGTGGTCATCCCGCACTTCGACACCCTGTACAAAGAGGGTCAGTCCGGGCAGGCGAAGCTCACGCAGTACACGCGTTACCTCACCATCGCCCTGGGTGTCCTCCAGTCGACGACCCTGATCACGGTGGCCCGTTCGGGTGCGCTCTTCGGCTCGTCCGGCATCGCCGAGTGCAGCCAGCTCATCACCAACGACGCCTGGTACGCCGTGATGCTGATGGTCGTCACCATGACCGCCGGTACCGGCCTCATCATGTGGATGGGCGAGCTCATCACCGAGCGCGGCATCGGCAACGGCATGTCGCTGCTGATCTTCACGTCGATCGCCGCACGGTTCCCGACCGCCCTGTGGAGCATCGCGCAGTCGCGCAGCTTCGAGATCTTCCTGCTCGTCATCGCGGTCGGCCTCGTGATCATGGCGCTGGTGGTGTTCGTCGAGCAGTCTCAGCGGCGCATCCCCGTCCAGTACGCCAAACGCATGGTCGGGCGGCGGACCTACGGCGGCAACAACACGTACATCCCCATCAAGGTCAACATGGCGGGCGTCGTGCCGGTCATCTTCGCCTCGTCCCTGCTCTACCTGCCGGCCCTGGTCGCGCAGTTCAACCAGCCGTCCGACGGCACGGCCCCTCCGGCCTGGGTCAGTTGGGTGCAGGCGAACCTCACGTCCGGCGACAACCCGCTCTACATGGTGCTGTACTTCGCCCTCATCGTCGGGTTCACGTACTTCTACGTCGCGATCACCTTCAACCCCGAAGAGGTCGCCGACAACATGAAGAAGTACGGCGGGTTCATCCCCGGCATCCGTGCCGGCCGCCCCACGGCCGAGTACCTCGACTACGTGCTGACCCGCGTCACGCTGCCGGGCGCCCTGTACCTCGGCGTCATCGCGCTCATCCCGCTGATCGCCCTCGCCACCGTCGGTGCGAACCAGAACTTCCCCTTCGGAGGCGCGAGCATCCTGATCATCGTGGGCGTCGGTCTCGAGACGGTCAAGCAGATCGACTCGCAGCTTCAGCAGCGTCACTACGAGGGCCTCCTCCGATGAGCGCCGCCGAGAACCGACCCAGCCCGCGCCTCCTGATCGTCGGTCCCCCCGGGGCCGGCAAGGGCACGCAGGCCGTGGCGATCGCCGAGTCGCTGGGCATCCCGGCGATCTCGACGGGCGACATCTTCCGGGCCAACGTCAAGAACGAGACAGAGCTCGGAGTCAAGGTCAAGGCGATCCTCGACGCCGGCGACTACGTGCCCGACAGCCTCACGAACGAGCTGATCTCCGACCGGTTGTCGCAGCCCGACGCGGCCGAGGGCTTCTTGCTCGACGGTTACCCGCGCACCCTGCAGCAGGTCGAGTTCCTCGACGAGCACCTCGCCGAGAAGGGTCAGTCCCTCACCACCGTGGTGCAGCTCGTCGCCGATCGCGACGAGATCGTCGAGCGGCTCCAGCGCCGCGCGGTCGAGCAGGGCCGCTCGGACGACACCGAGGACGCCATCCGCCACCGTCAGGACGTGTACCTGCGCGAGACCGCGCCGCTGATCGAGACGTACCGGGAGCGCGGCCTGCTGGTCGAGGTCGACGGGCTCGGCAGCATCGACGAGGTCGCCGGGCGCATCGAGACGGCCCTGGCCCACCGCGGGTTCTCGCCCGTCGCTTCGGCCTCCTGACCTCGTGGCGTTCCGCCGCTCCGGTGTCTACAAGACGCCCGACGAACTCCGTCGCCTCGTCCGGCCGGGCCTGCTGACCGCGGCGTCGCTCGACGCGGTGGCCGCCGCCGTCCGTCCCGGCGTGTCGACCCTCGAGCTCGACGGCATCGCCGAGGGCGTGATCCGCGAAGGCGGGGGCGAGCCGAACTTCATGCTGGTGCCGGGCTACCGGCACACGGTGTGCACGTCGGTGGACGACGAGGTCGTGCACGGCATCCCGGGGTCGCGGGTGCTCACACCCGGCGCCCTCGTGTCCGTCGACAGCGGTGCCCAGGTCGAGGGCTGGAACGGCGACAGCGCCCGCACCTTCGTGCTCGACGACCCCGAGCGGCCCGACGTGGTCGCCGAGCGACGTCGCCTGAACGAGGTGACCGAGGGGTCGCTCTGGCACGGGATCGCCGCCCTGGCCTCGGCGTCCCACCTCAACGAGGTCGGCGCCGCGATCGAGGACCACATCGAGTCGCAGGGCGACTTCGGCATCATCGAGGACTACACCGGTCACGGCATCGGTCGGTCCATGCACGAGGACCCGCCCGTCTTCAACTATCGCGTCCGTGGTCGCGGGCCCGCCGTCCGTCCGGGGCTCGTCGTCGCCATCGAGCCGATGGTCACGACCGGGGGCATCGACACCCTCACCCACGACGACGGGTGGACCGTCAGCACGCGCGACGGGTCGCTCGCCGCGCACTGGGAGCACTCCGTCGCGGTGCACGCCGGCGGCATCTGGGTGCTCACGGCACACGACGGTGGTGCGGCCGGCCTGGCGCCGCTGGGCGTGACGCCCGTCCCGATCGCCTGAGCCGCGCCTCCTCGTCCCCGCGGGACGCGCCGGTGCGGACCGCGCGTCCAGGAGGCGCGGGTCGGGTCAGCGGGACGAGCCGACGCTGCAGGTCGCCTCGGCGGCCGACTGACCCGTGATGGTCGACGGCAGCGTCGTCGGTCCCGTGGTGGCGGTCGGGTCGCCCGGCGCCGCCGACCCGGAGGTCGCGTCGGACGGCGTCGTGGTCTCGGCCGGGGTGGCGGGCGTCGTCGACCCGGTGGTGGCCGATCCGTCCGTGACGGACCCCCGCCCGGCGCTGTCGTCGCCGAGCGTGAACTTCTCGTCGGCGTTGAGGGCGGCGTTCAACGCGGCCGCGTCGGTCGGGGACTCGACCACGCGGTTCGAGTCGCGCGGATCGGCGACGACCGGGTACTGCACGAAGACGATGCCCGAGGGCTGGATGTCCTTCAGCGCGAGAGCGAGCCGGACGAGGGTGTCGGGGGAGCCGAGGCTCGACGACAGCGTCATGTTGCCGAGCGCGGCCGAGGCCAGCTTGTAGAGCGTGGTGACGTCGCCGAGCGTCCCGCCCGAGATGATCTTGCGCATCATGGACGACAGGAAGACCTGCTGTGAGCTGATGCGGGCGATGTCGCTGCCGTCGCCCACGCCGTGCCGCGTCCGGAGGAAGGCCAGTGCCTCGCCGCCCTGCAGGGTGTGCGTGCCCGCGGACAGGTCGATGCCCGAGTCGGTGTCGCGGATGGGGCTGGCCACGCAGACGTCGACGCCGCCGATGGCGTTCGACATCTCGATGACGCCGTCGAAGGTGATCTTGCCCGCGTAGGGGATGGCGAGGCCCGTGAGCGTCTCGACGGTCTTCACGGTGCAGGACAACCCGCCGCGGCCGAGGGTCGTGTTGAACTGCACGTAGCTCTCGGCGGGGAAGACCTGGCCGTCGTCGCCGACGCACTCGGGCGCGTCGATCATCAGGTCACGGGGGAAGCTCACGGCGGTCAGCTGCGTGTGGTCGGCCGAGAGGTGGGCGAGTATCGTCACGTCGTTGCGGACGCCCTCGACCTGGCCCGTGTCGACCTGGCTGCCCTGGTCGCGCTCGTCGCTGCCGACCAGCAGGATGTTCGCTCCGCCCTCGATGGCCGAGATGTCGACGCCCTGCACCTCGCTCTCGTTGCCGAGCGAGACCGTCTGGACGCCGGAGGTCGCGGTGCGGACCGCGATGGCGGCGACGGACACGCCGCTCACGAGGACGACGGCCGTGGCGCCCGCGACGACGGCGAGCAGCATGCGTCCCGGGCCGCGTCGGCGCAGTCGTCCGTGTCGGGCGACGCCTCGGAGCGAGGAGGCGGTGGTCGGGCGATCAGGCATGGTGCTCCCGGGGAGGTCGATCGGCACCCGGGGGAGCGGCGGGCGGGGTGGCCGGCGGCGGTCGTCGGATGCTCCGGCGTGTCGGGTTGACCGGCCGGGTTGCTGAACTATACCGGCATCGCATAAGATCGATCTTTGGTGTCTCGTGTGCGTTTCTGCGCGCCTGGGGCACCGCATCCCCGCACGACCAACACCCCTATTCTTAGCGACAGTGAGGCTATGGCCAAAAAAGACGGTGTCATCGAAATCGAAGGCGCAGTGATCGAAGCTCTGCCCAACGCGATGTTCCGCGTTGAGCTGACCAACGGACACAAGGTCCTCGCACACATCTCCGGCAAGATGCGGCAGCACTACATCCGCATCCTCCCCGAAGACCGTGTGATCGTGGAGCTCAGCCCCTACGACCTGACCCGCGGCCGGATCGTCTACCGCTACAAGTAGGGCGTGCTGGAAAGGAACGGCCCCGCGCACCCGTGGGGCACGAAGCCAGCGAGATCAAGGAATCAGCAATGAAGGTCAACCCCAGCGTCAAGCCCATCTGCGAGCACTGCAAGGTCATCCGCCGCAAGGGCAACGTCATGGTCATCTGCAAGAGCAACCCGCGCCACAAACAGCGTCAGGGCTGACTCGACCGCCGCGCAGGCGGCGTGCGATGCCGACCCGGCGTGCCCGGGTCACCCCGCAACACCATCCCAGCAGCACCAGAACCCGTCACGTCCGCCCCTCGGGTGGTCGGAGGCGGGGGACACCCCGGGTCGGAGGCCCGGGCACCGGCGCTGTGACAGACCTCCACCATCTCTGAAAAGAGGCCATCATGGCACGTCTAGCAGGCGTTGACATCCCGCGCGACAAGCGCGTCGAAGTCGCACTGACCTACATCTACGGAGTCGGCCGCACCAGCGCGCTGAAGACTCTCGCCGAGACCGAGATCGACGGCAACATCCGCGTCAAGGACCTCACGGACGACCAGCTCGTCCTGCTCCGCGACTACATCGAGGGCAACTACAAGGTCGAGGGCGACCTCCGCCGCGAGGTGGCCGCCGACATCCGCCGCAAGGTCGAGATCGGCAGCTACGAGGGCATCCGCCACCGCCGCGGCCTGCCCGTCCGCGGCCAGCGCACCAAGACGAACGCTCGCACCCGCAAGGGCCCGAAGCGCACCGTCGCCGGCAAGAAGAAGGCTCGATAGGCCTCGGCTCCCGCCGTACGCCCCTCAAGGTTGTAGGAGAAAAAATTGGCAGCACCGAAGACGGCCGCGCGTAAGCCCCGCCGCAAAGAGAAGAAGAACGTCGCCGTGGGCCAGGCCCACATCAAGAGCACGTTCAACAACACGATCGTCTCGATCACCGACCCCTCGGGCGCCGTCCTGAGCTGGGCCTCGTCGGGCGCCGTCGGCTTCAAGGGGTCGCGCAAGTCGACCCCCTTCGCCGCGCAGCTCGCCGCCGAGTCGGCCGCCCGCCAGGCGCAGGAGCACGGCGTCAAGAAGGTCGACGTCTTCGTCAAGGGCCCGGGTTCGGGTCGCGAGACGGCGATCCGTTCGCTCCAGGCCGCAGGCCTCGAGGTCGGCTCGATCAACGACGTCACCCCCCAGGCGCACAACGGCTGCCGCCCGCCGAAGCGTCGTCGCGTCTAACTGAGTTACCGCCCGCCGCACCCGGTCCGGGCCCCGTCACCGGGGCCCCCGGGTGCGGCGGGCTCCCCCGCGTCAGCACCGCCTCCCGCGTGTTCGCCCGAGGCGCCCACAACTCAACAGACCCGACGGGCCAGCCACCTGTCGTACCGCCAAGAGTCATATAGCGGACTCTTCGCCGAAAGGAATCCACAGTGCTCATTGCACAGCGCCCCACCCTCACCGAGGAGAACATCTCGGAGTTCCGCTCCCGGTTCGTGATCGAGCCGCTCGAGCCCGGCTTCGGTTACACCCTCGGCAACTCGCTGCGCCGCACGCTTCTCTCGTCGATCCCCGGCGCTGCTGTCACCAGCATCCGCATCGACGGCGTGCTGCACGAGTTCACGACCGTCCCCGGCGTGAAAGAGGACGTCACCGAGGTCATCCTCAACATCAAGCAGCTGGTCGTCGCCAGCGAGCACGACGAGCCGATCACGGCCTACCTGCGCAAGCAGGGTGCCGGCCAGGTCACGGCCGCCGACATCTCGGCTCCGGCCGGCGTCGAGATCCACAACCCCGAGCTGGTCATCGCCACGCTGAACGACAAGGCGAAGTTCGAGCTCGAACTCACGATCGAGCGTGGCCGCGGCTACGTGTCGGCCGTGCAGAACCGCAGCGAGTTCAGCGAGGCCGGTCAGATCCCGATCGACTCGATCTACTCGCCCGTGCTCAAGGTCACCTACCGCGTCGAGGCGACGCGTGCCGGTGAGCGCACTGACTTCGACCGCCTGGTCGTCGACGTCGAGACGAAGCCGTCGATCTCGCCGCGCGACGCCATCGCGTCGGCCGGTCGCACGCTGACCGAGCTGTTCGGCCTGGCCCGCGAGCTGAACACCGCCGCCGAGGGCATCGAGATCGGCCCCGCGCCGGTCGACGCCGTCCTGTCGAGCGAGCTGCAGACGCCGATCGAGGACCTCGACCTGTCGGTCCGCAGCTACAACTGCCTGAAGCGCGAGGGCATCAACACGGTGTCCGAGCTGGTCGCCCTGTCCGAGACCCAGCTGATGAACATCCGCAACTTCGGTCAGAAGTCGGTCGACGAGGTGAAGGACAAGCTCGTCGAGCTCGGCCTCTCGCTGAAAGACACGGTCCCCGGGTTCGACGGAGCCCACTTCTACAGCGGTTACGACGAAGAAGAGACCACCAACTAGGTCCTTCCGCCCGACGCCTTCCACTCTCGACTCACCTTAGGAACAGACAATGCCCAAGCCCACCAAGGGACCCCGCCTCGGAGGCGGCCCGGCGCACGAGCGCCTCATGCTGGCCAACCTGGCCGCCTCGCTCTTCGAGCACAAGACCATCAAGACGACCGAGACCAAGGCCAAGCGCCTCCGTCCCGTCGCCGAGCGTCTCGTGACCTTCGCGAAGCGTGGCGACCTGCACTCGCGTCGCCGTGCCATGCAGACCCTGCGCAACAACAAAGAGGCCGCGCACATCCTCTTCACCGAGATCGCGCCCCTCGTCGAGAACCGTGACGGCGGCTACACCCGCATCACGAAGCTCGGCTTCCGCAAGGGCGACAACGCCTCGATGGTGTCGATCGAGCTCGTCCTCGAGCCCGTGACCCCCAAGGTCAAGTCCTCGAAGACCACCGCCGCCGCGGCCCCGGTCGCCGAGCCCGCCGCCGACGAGCCCACCGAGGCTCCCGTCGACGAGACCGAGACGGTCGAGGAGTCCGCTCCCGTCGAGCCCGAGACCGAGTCGGCTGCCGCCGACGAGGTCGAGGCCGACGCCGCCGCCAAGTCGGACGACGAGGCCGCGAAGTAGTCCCAGCCCCACCGCACGAAGGGCCCGTCACCGCGAGGTGTCGGGCCCTTCGCCGTTCTTGCAACAGGTGTCGTTTACCTGTGGGACACACGTCGGAAACCCCCCGGGTGGGTGGGGCACGTAGATTCACAGGGTCCTCTTCCGAACCTCCGAAGGAACCCATGTCATCCCGACCCCGACACACCCCACTGGGCGCCGCTGCCCTCGTGGCCGGCCTCTCGCTGCTGCTCGGCCCCCTGGTGCCGGTCGCCGCCGTCGCCGCTCCGGACGGCTCCGGCGTCGTCATCGCCGAGGCGTACCTCAAGGGCGGCAGCGCGAACGCGCCGTTCAACCGCAAGTTCGTCGAGCTCTACAACCCGACCTCCGCGTCGGTGTCGCTCGCCGGCTGGTCGCTGCAGTACCGCTCGGCCACCGGCTCGGGTGCCTTCTCGGCCGCGGCCCTCGACGGGACGATCCCCGCCGAGGGGCACTTCCTCGTGGCGATCCCGGGCAACGGGGCGAACGGTGCCGAACTGCCGGCCCCCGACGCCACCGCCTCGCTGAACCCGAGCGGCACCACCGGCACCGTGCTGCTCTCCGACCAGGCCGACCCCCTCACGCTCGCGCCCGGGTCGGTCACGGCCGGGACCGACGGCGTCGTCGACCTGCTGGGGTACGGAGCCTCGAACACCTTCGAGACGTCGGTCGCGCCGGTCACCGGCGCCAACGGCGTCCCCAACTCCCTCGCCCGCACGGACGGCGCGGACACCGACGTGAACTCGGCGGACTTCTCGACCCAGACCACGGTCACGCCGCAGAACTCCGGCGGCACGGGCACCGAACCGGGCCCCGACCCCGAGCCGCAGCCCGAGCCGACCCCCGAGGCCGACGTCACCGTGGCGCAGATCCAGGGCGTCACCGACGCGAGCCCGTTGGCCGGTCGCACGGTCACGACGCGCGGCGTCGTCACGGCGACCTACCCGACGGGCGGCCTGAACGGCTACGTCATCCAGACGCCCGGCACGGGAGGCGCGCTCGACCTGTCGACGCACCTCGCGTCGGACGCGCTGTTCGTGTACTCCGCGAGCACCGCCTCCTCGGTCGCCGTCGGCGACTACGTCGAGGTGGACGGCACCGTCTCCGAGTACTTCGGCCTGACCCAGATCACCGTGACGGGGACGTCGTCGCTCCGGGCGCTCGACCCGACGGGCGTCGTGGCGCCGCAGGCGGCGACCGTGGGCCTGCCGGCGACGGACGCCCAGCGCGAGACGCTCGAGAGCATGCTCGTGCTGCCGCAGGGCGGGTTCACCGTCGCGGACACCTACACGACGAACCAGTACGGCGAGGTCAAGCTCGCCTCGGGTGACCGGCCGCTGATCCAGCCGACCGAGGTCGCCCGCCCGGGCAGCGCCGACTTCGCCGCGGTCGTGGCCGACAACGCCGCCCGCGCCGTCACCCTCGACGACGGGGCGACGACGAACTTCTTCACGGCGGCGAACCAGTCGATCCCCGTGCCCTACCTGTCGAACGAGGACCCCGTCACGGTCGGCGCCTCGGTCGCCTTCACCGACCCGGTCGTCCTCGACTACCGCAACTCGGCCTGGAAGTACCAGCCGACCGCGCGCATCACGGGCGACACGGCGTACGGCGACCTGCCCGTCACGTTCGAGGACGTCCGCACCGACGCCCCGCGCGAGGTGGGTGGCGACGTGAGGCTGGCCAGCTTCAACGTGCTCAACTACTTCACGACGACGGGTGACTCGATCCCCGGGTGCACGTACTACACCGACCGTGCCGGTGAGCCCGTCACGGTGGACGGCGGCTGCGACGCCCGCGGTGCGGCGAACGCCGCCAGCCTCGAGCGCCAGCAGGTCAAGATCGTCACGGCGATCGACGCCCTCGGTGCCGACGTCGTCTCGCTCGAGGAGATCGAGAACTCGGCCCGCTTCGGCGAGGACCGCGACTCCGCGCTCGCGACCCTGGTCGGTGCGCTGAACGCCGCGGCGGGTTCCGAGGTCTGGGACTACGCCCGTTCACCGGAGGCGCTGCCCGCCAACGAGGACGTCATCCGTCTCGCCTTCATCTACAAGAAGGCGGTCGTCGAGCCCGTCGGCGGGTCGACCATCCTCACCGGTTCGGCCGCCTTCAGCAACGCACGCCAGCCGCTCGCCCAGGCCTTCCGGCCCGTCGGGGGAGACGCCGGGTCGACGATCCTCGCGATCGCGAACCACTTCAAGTCGAAGGGCAGCGGCTCGGGTGCGGACGCCGACCTCGGCGACGGTCAGGGCGGGTCGAACGCCTCGCGCGTCAACCAGGCGAACGCCCTGGTCGCGTTCGCGGCCGAGCGCGAGGCCGCCGTGGGCACGGACAAGGTGTTCCTGCTCGGCGACTTCAACGCCTACGGCCAGGAGGACCCGATCGAGGTGCTGCGGGCCGCGGGCTACGTCGACCTCGGATCGAGCGAGACCGACGAGTACAGCTACGTGTTCAGCGGCCTCAGCGGCTCGCTCGACCACGTGCTCGCCTCGCCGGCCGCCGCCGAGGCCGTCACGGGTGTGGACATCTGGAACATCAACGCGGGCGAGTCCGTCGGCCTCGAGTACAGCCGCTTCAACTACAACGCGAAGCAGCTCTACCAGCCCGACCAGTTCCGCTCGAGCGACCACGACCCGGTCGTGGTCGGGGTGTCGCTGCTCGCCGACGAGGTCGACCCGGTGCCGCCGGTGACCGAGCCGGTGCCGCCGGTCACCGACCCGGGCGCGACGCCCGGTGGCGACGCCGACCCGACCGTGCCGGGCGCGCCCGGTGAGGTCTCGCCGGGCACCACGGCACCGACCGCGGACGGTTCGCTGGCCTACACGGGCCCGGCCGCGGTCACCGGCTGGCTCGCGCTGGCCCTCGTGCTGATGGCGATGGGTGGCACGGTCCTCGTGGTCCGCCGCCGCGCCTCCCGCGTGGGGTAGTCGGACGCGTCGGACGGCGGTCGTGTCACGGGTGACCGTGGTGCGACCGCCGTCCGCGTCTCCGCCCACGAGCGGGGCCGAGGAGGCGCGGCGTCGGCCCCGTAGGATCGTCGGGTGACGATCGACGACCCGGCCCTGACGCGCCTCCGGCTCGGGGTCGCGTACGACGGCACCGACTTCTCGGGCTGGAGCGAGCAGCCCGGCCGCCGCACCGTGCAGGGCGAGATCGAGGCCGCGCTGCGGACGCTGTTCCGCCGCCTCGGCGACGTGCCGACGGTCACCGTGGCGGGTCGCACCGACGCCGGCGTGCACGCGCGGGGCCAGGTGGTGCACCTCGACCTGACCGACGCGCAGGTCGCCCAGCTGCAGAGACCGCACCGCGGCATGCGCGACCAGTCGCCGCTCGACGCCCCGACCGTGCTCGCCCGGCGGCTGAACGGGCTCGCGGGCGCGACCGACGAGATCGTGGTCTCGGGTGCGCGGGTCGCGCCTCCTGGTTTCCACGCCCGGTTCGGCGCGCTCTGGCGCCGCTACGAGTACCGCATCGCCGACCGTGGGGCCGAACGCGACCCGACCCGACGCGGCCACACCCTCTGGTACGACCAGCGTCTCGACCTCGACCTGATGAACGCGACGGCGGCGGGCCTCGTCGGGTTGCACGACTGGGCCGCCTACTGCCGGCACCGCGAGTACGCGACGACCATCCGCGAGCTGCAGCACTTCTCGTGGCGGCGCGAGGCCGACGGCGTGCTCGTCGCGTCGGTGCAGGCCGACGCCTTCTGCCACAACCTCGTGCGCAACCTGGTCGGCGCCTGCGTCGCCGTCGGCGAGGGGGCCATGGAGGCGCACCGCGCGGTGGGCGTGCGTCGTGAGGCCCAGCGCAACGGAGAGTTCCGGGTGGTGCCCGCCCACGGCCTCACGATGGTCGAGGTGGGCTACCCGCCCGACGACGAGATCGCCGCGCGGGTCGCCCTGACGCAGGTGAAGCGGTCGCACGATCAGCTGGGGGAGTGACCGCTCTGCCGCGTGGCGGCCCGGTGGCGGCCCGAGCGTCGGTTGACCGTCTCGCCGGCGTCGGGTAACGTTGGCCCTTGGTGTCTGCGCAACTGCGCGCTTTCGCCCGAAGTTGAGCCCTCCACCTGACTCGTTCTCATCGCCTCTGCGGTGACAACGGCAACGGAGCGGGATTCACGAACCTCTCACCTCGACCAGGAAGCAGCACTACTGTGACGCGCACTTTCTCCCCCAAGCCGGCTGACGTCCAGCCGAACTGGCTGATCATCGACGCCGACGACGTCGTGCTCGGCCGTCTCGCCAGCCACGTGGCAGCCCTGCTGCGCGGCAAGCACAAGCCGACCTTCGCCCCCCACATGGACATGGGCGACTTCGTCATCGTCATCAACGCCGACAAGGTGGCCCTCACCGGCTCCAAGCTGGCCGAGAAGCTCTACTACCGTCACTCGGGCTACCCGGGCGGCATCACGGCCACCACGTACTCCGAGATGGTCGAGAAGCACCCCACCCGTGCGGTCGAGAAGGCCATCCGTGGCATGCTGCCGAAGAACTCGCTGGGCCGTGCCCAGATCAAGAAGCTGAAGGTGTACGCGGGTGCCGAGCACCCCCACGCTGCTCAGCAGCCCCAGGTTTACACCCTCGACCAGGTCGCCCAGTAGCGTCCGCCTTCAGACTTAAGGACCCCCACACAGTGGCTCAGATCGCAGATTCCATCGACCAGGCTCCCGAGAGCTTCACCACCGAGAGCTCGGCCCCCGAGGCCGCCGCGACGCCCCGCCCCGTGCTGAGCGTCGGCGGTTCCGCCGTCGGTCGTCGCAAGGAGGCCATCGCTCGCGCGCGCCTCACGCCCGGCTCCGGCACGATCGTCGTGAACGGTCGCACCCTCGAGGACTACTTCCCCAACAAGCTGCACCAGCAGCTGATCAACGACCCGTTCAAGGTCCTCGACCTGCTCGGCTCGTACGACGTGGCCGTCAAGGTCACCGGTGGCGGCCCCTCGGGCCAGGCCGGCGCCCTCCGTCTCGCCATCGCGCGTGCGCTGAACGAGATCGACCGCGAGAACAACCGCGCCACGCTCAAGAAGGCCGGCTTCCTCACCCGTGACGCCCGCGTCATCGAGCGCAAGAAGGCCGGTCTCAAGAAGGCCCGCAAGGCGTCGCAGTTCTCGAAGCGCTAACCAGCACCACACACGAGGCAGGTCTCGCGATGACGCGTTTGTTCGGTACCGACGGTGTCAGAGGCCTCGCCAACCGTGAGTTGACCGCCGCGCTCGCCCTGGGGCTCTCCCAGGCGAGTGCGGTGGTGCTCACGAAGGGCCACCACGCGGACGCCCGTCGTGCCGAAGGGCGGCGACCCGTCGCCGTCGTCGCGCGCGACCCCCGCATCTCGGGCGAGTTCCTCACCGCGGCCGTCTGTGCCGGACTGGCCAGCTCGGGCGTCGACGTCCTGGACGCCGGGGTCATCCCGACCCCCGCCGCGGCCTTCCTGGTCGACGATATCGGTGCCGACTTCGGCGTGATGATCAGCGCCTCGCACAACCCGGCCCCCGACAACGGCATCAAGTTCTTCGCGTTCGGCGGCACCAAGCTGCCCGACGAGGTCGAGGACCGCATCGAAGCGGCCATGGCCGACCCGCAGCTCATGCCCATCGGCGGCGACGTCGGGCGCATCCGTCGCTTCGCCGACGCCGAGGACCGCTACGTCCTGCACCTGCTCGGCGCCCTGCCCAACCGGCTCGACGGCATCCACGTCGTGCTCGACTGCGCGCACGGTGCGGCCGCGGCCGTCTCACCCGAGGTGTTCACCGACGCCGGCGCCACCGTCACCCTGATCGGCGCCGACCCCGACGGCGTGAACATCAACGACGGCGTGGGGTCGACCCACCTCGACAACCTGGCGAAGGCCGTGCTCGAGCACGGAGCCGACGTCGGCATCGCGCACGACGGCGACGCCGACCGCTGCCTCGCCGTCGACGCCACCGGAGCCGTGGTCGACGGCGACCAGATCATGGCGATCCTCGCCGTGGCCCAGAAAGAGCGCGGCGCGCTCGTCGACGACACGCTCGTGGCCACCGTCATGAGCAACCTCGGCCTCATCCGGGCGATGGCCGAGCACGGCATCACGGTCCGCCAGACCAAGGTCGGCGACCGCTACGTGCTCGAGGACATGAACGAGCACGGCTTCACCCTGGGCGGCGAACAGTCCGGCCACATCGTCTTCGCCGACCACGCCACCACCGGCGACGGCATCCTCACCGGCCTCTCGCTCGTCGCCCGCATGGCCGCGACCGGCAGGAGCCTGGCCGAGCTCGCCTCGGTCATGACGGTGTTCCCCCAGATCATGATCAACGTGCGCGACGTCGACCGGTCACGCGCCGCGTCCGACGAGGGCGTGGCCGACGCCGTCCGGCGGTTCGAGGCCGAACTCGGCGACTCGGGCCGCGTGCTGCTCCGCCCCTCGGGCACCGAGCCCGTCGTCCGGGTCATGGTCGAGGCCGCCGACCAAGAGACGGCCGACCGCGTGGCGCACGCGCTGGCCGACGTGGTCCGCGACCGACTGGCGCTCTGAGCGTCCGAGCGTCTGAGCTCCTGCCTCCGGGCGGACGGGGCGCGAGGCACCTTCTGACGTGACCCGCGCCTCCTGACGTGACCCGCGCCTCCTGGCCTCGGCCGGAGTCGCCGGGTCAGATCTTGCGCAGCAGGACCGAGCTGACCTTGTGGTCGGCGGCCTTGCGCAGCACGAGGGTGGCGCGCGAGCGCGTCGGCAGGACGTTCTCGACCAGGTTCGGTTCGTTGACGGACTTCCAGACTCCCGAGGCGAACGACCGGGCCTCGGGTTCGTCCATGTCGGCGAAGCGGTGGAAGAACGAGCGCTCCTGGGTGAACGCGCCCTTCTGGAGCGCCAGGAACCGCTCGACGAACCAGTTCTCGATGTCGGCGGTGCGGGCGTCGACGTAGACGGTGAAGTCGAACAGGTCGCTGAGGGCGAGCCGGCCCGCCACCGCGGGCTGCAGGACGTTGAGCCCCTCGACGATCAGGATGTCCGGTCGGCGCACCACGACCTCGGCGCTCGGCATGATGTCGTAGCTGGTGTGCGAGTAGAAGGGCGCCCGCACCTCTTCGGCCCCGCTCTTGACCTGCGACACGAAGCGCAGCAGGTGGCGGCGGTCGTACGACTCGGGGAACCCCTTGCGGCTCATGATGCCGCGACGCTCGAGCTCGGCGTTCGGGTAGAGGAACCCGTCGGTGGTCACCAGCTCGACCCGGGGGGTGTCGTCCCAGCGGCTCAGCAGCTCACGGAGGAGGCGCGCGACGGTGGACTTGCCGACCGCCACCGACCCGGCGACCCCGATGACGAAGGGGGTCCGCTGCGCCCGTTCGCCGAGGAAGTCGCTCGTGGCCCGGTGGAGGTTGCGCGCGCCGGCGGCGTAGAGGTTCAGCAGACGGCTGAGCGGGACGTAGACGTCCTGCACCTCGCGCATGTCGAGTCGGTCGCCGAGTCCGCGCAGCTGCACGATCTCGGTCTCAGTCAGCGGGAGGCGCGTGGTCGGCGCGAGGTCGGCCCAGGCGTCGCGCCCGATCTCGACGAAGGGGCTCGCGTGCACGGTGGACGGCGCGGTCGTCGGGGTGGCTTCGGCCATGCGCACGAGGCTACCGGTCCGGCGGGTGCCCGGTGGGCGCGGCGGCGCGTCACGCCGTCGCGGGACGTCGGCACGGCCCGCCGGGCTCACGGACGACAGCCTCTAAGATCGAGCCCATGTGTGGAATCGTGGGATACGTCGGATCGGGCGACAAGAGCATCGAGGTGCTGCTGGGCGGCCTCACCCGCCTCGAGTACCGCGGTTACGACTCGGCCGGCGTCGCGGTCATCGACGCCGCGGGCGACCTGGGCACCCGCAAGAAGGCGGGCAAGCTGCAGATGCTCGTCGACGACCTCGAGGCCATGCCCCTGACCGACGGCACGACCGGCATCGGTCACACCCGCTGGGCGACCCACGGCGGCCCGACCGACGCCAACGCGCACCCGCACCTGGCCGACGACGGCAAGCTCGCGCTGATCCACAACGGCATCATCGAGAACTTCTCCGAGCTCAAGGCCGAGCTGCTCGCCGAGGGCGTCGAGTTCCACAGCGAGACCGACTCCGAGGTCGCCGCGCACCTGGTGGCCCGGGCCTACCGCGCCACGGGCGACCTGACCGAGGCCCTGCGCACGGTCGTCAACACCCTCGACGGGGCCTTCACGCTGCTCGTCGTCCACGCCGACCGGCCCGGCGTCGTCGTCGGTGCCCGCCGCAACTCACCGCTGGTGATCGGCCTCGGCGACGGAGAGAACTTCCTCGGCAGCGACGTGGCGGCCTTCGTCGCGCACACCCGCCGGGCCATGTCGATCGGTCAGGACCAGCTCGTGACCATCCGCCCCGACTCGGTCGAGGTCGTCGACTTCTCGGGGGCACCCGTCGAGACCACCGAGTTCGAGGTCGACTGGGACGCCTCCGCCGCCGAGAAGGGCGGCTGGTCGAGCTTCATGGCGAAGGAGATCAGCGAAGAGCCCGAGGCGGTCGCCAAGACCCTGCTCGGTCGGGTCGCCGACGGCGCCGTCACCCTCACCGAGCTCGACGGCGTGCGCGACCGCCTGACGACCGTCGACCGCGTGATCGTCATCGCCTGCGGCACCGCGGCCTACGCCGGCATCCTCGGCAAGTACGCCATCGAGCAGTGGGCCCGCGTCCCCGTCGAGGTCGAGCTGGCCCACGAGTTCCGCTACCGCGACCCCGTGCTCGACGAGAAGACCCTCGTCGTGTCGATCAGCCAGTCGGGCGAGACGATGGACACCCTGATGGCCGTCAAGTACGCGCGCGAGCGGGGCGCCCAGGTGCTCTCGATCTGCAACACCCAGGGGTCGACGATCCCGCGCGAGTCCGACGCCGTGCTCTACACGCACGCCGGGCCCGAGGTCGCGGTCGCGTCCACCAAGGCCTTCGTCGCGCAGGGCACCGCGCTGTTCCTGCTGGGGCTGCACCTGGCGACCCTGCGGGGCACCCTGAGCGCCGAGGCCGTGGCCGAGCAGGTCGCCGACCTGGTCGAGATCCCGGGCAAGATCGAGCGCGTGCTCGAGTCCTCCGAGCGCATCAAGACCCTGGCGGGCTGGATGGCCGACACCCGCTCGGTGCTGTTCCTCGGCCGCCACGTCGGCTACCCGATCGCGCTCGAGGGGGCCCTCAAGCTCAAGGAGCTGGCGTACATCCACGCCGAGGGCTTCGCCGCTGGTGAGCTGAAGCACGGCCCGATCGCCCTGATCGAGCCCGGCCAGATCGTCTTCGTCATCGTCCCGAGCCCGCGCGACCCCCGCTCGCTGCACCCCAAGGTCGTCTCGAACATCCAAGAGATCCGTGCCCGGGGCGCCCGCGTCATCGCGATCGCCGAAGAAGGCGACGCCGCGGTGCTGCCGTTCGCCGACGAGGTGCTGCACATCCCCCTGGCGGCACCCCTGTTCGAGTCGCTGCTGTCGGTCGTGCCCCTGCACGTCTTCGGCATGGAGCTCGCGGCGGCCAAGGGCCTCGACGTCGACCAGCCCCGCAACCTGGCCAAGTCGGTCACCGTCGAGTAGCGGCCCGTGCAACCGCGACAGCGCAGCGAGCGGGCGTCGACGTGATCGTCGGCATCGGCGTCGACGTGGTCGACCTCGAGCGCTTCGACCGCACGCTCGAGCGCACGCCGGCGCTCGCCGCCCGGTTGTTCCGTGAGGGCGAGCTCGTCCTGCGGGACGGCAGCCCGCGGGGTCGCCACTCGCTGGCGGCCCGGTTCGCCGCCAAGGAGGCGCTGATCAAGTCCCTGGGCGGGTCCACCGGGGTCAGGTGGCACGACGTCGTCGTCGTCTCGGACGACGCCGGCGCCCCGTCGCTCGAACTGAGCGGGGGAGCACGGGCGCTGGCCGACTCGCGAGGCGTCTCGCGCCTCCACCTCTCCCTCAGCCACGACGGCGGGGTCGCCGTGGCGTACGTGGTCGCCGAGGGCGCCGACCGCCTGCCCGCCCCGCTCGGCGGGCCCCAGCACGAAGGGTCGGACCGATGACGCACGACGTCACCATCACCGTCGACACCACGGCCCTGCGGCACAACGTCCGGGTGCTGCGGGCTGCCGTCGCACCGGCGGCCGTCATGGCGGTCGTCAAGGCGAACGCCTACGGGCACGGGGCCGTCGAGTGCGCCCGCGTCTTCGTCGACGCCGGCGTCGACTGGCTGGGCGTGGCCGACCTGACCGAGGCGGTGGCCCTTCGCCGGGCCGGCGTCGAGGCCCCCGTCCTCGCCTGGCTGCACGCGCCCGGCGAGGACTTCGTCGAGGCCGCGGCGCTCGGCATCACCCCGGCGGTGTCGAGCGTCGACCAGCTCGAGGCGGCCGTGGCGGCCGGCGTCCGCGCCGTGCACCTCGCGATCGACACGGGGCTCAGCCGCAACGGGGCCGTCGAGTCCGAGTGGCCCGAGCTGTTCGACCGGGCGGCCGCACACGCCGCGACCGTGCCGGTCGAGGGGCTGATGAGCCACGTGTCGAACGCCTCGGCCGAAGAGGACGGCCTGCAGATGGCCCGCTTCGCCCGGGCGTCCCGGATGCTCGACGAGCGCGGCGTGCGGCCCCCGCTGCTGCACCTCGCCGCCTCGGCGGCCGCCCTCGACTACGCGGGAGCACGGGCGACCATGGTGCGCTTCGGCCTGGCGAGCTACGGCCTGAGCCCCCACCCCGACCGCACCTCGGCCGACCTCGGGCTGCGACCGGCCATGACCCTCACGGCGCCGGTGACCACCGTCAAGCGCATCCCGGCGGGCGAAGGCGTGTCGTACGGCTACCTCTTCCGGCCCGAACGCGACACGTCGATCGCCATCGTCCCCGTCGGGTACGCGGACGGCGTCGACCGGGCCGCGAGCGAGCGGGCGTCCGTCACCATCGGTCGACGCACGTACCGGGTCCGCGGTCGGATCGCGATGAACGCCCTGGTGATCGACGTGGGCGACGACCCGGTCGAGGTGGGCGACGAGGTCGTCCTGTTCGGCGACCCGGCGCTCGGCCGTCGGTCCGCCGCCGACTGGGCCGAGGCGATCGACGGCATCACCTACGAGGTCGTCGCCTGCCTCGCCGCCGGCCTGGACCGGAGGTACACCGCGTGAGCGCCGCGACGCCGCTGCGCCGGGCGACGGTCGACCTGGCCGCGTACCGCGCCAACCTCGAGTCGTTGATCGCCCGACTCGACCCGGTCGAGATCCTGGCCATCGTCAAGGCGGACGCCTACTCGCACGGTGCCGACGTGCTCGTGCCCGAGGCCGTCGCCGCGGGCATCCGCTGGTTCGGCACCGTCGAGCTCGCGCCGGCCCTGCGGCTGCGGCGCCTCGGCATCGGCGGCGACGCGTCGTTCTTCGCCTGGCAGCTCAGCCCCTCCGACGACCTCGGGGCCGCCGTCGACCTGGCGGTCGACCTCGGCATCTCGACGCTCGACCAGCTCGAGGCCGTGGCCGACGCCGCACGGGCCCGTGCCGGCGTCGCCCTCGTGCACCTGACCATCGACACGGGGCTGCACCGCGAGGGCTGCCTGCCCTCGGACTGGCCGGCCTTCGTCACCCGGGCGGTCGCCCTGCGCGACGAGGGCGTCGTGCGGTTGCGCGGCATCTTCTCGCACGTCAGCGAGACGAGCGAGGCCGACGACCAGGCCGCCGCGCGGGTGTTCGAGCGGGCCGTGGCCGACGCCGAGGCGCTCGGCGCGACCGTCGAGAAGCGGCACATGTCGTCGAGTTCGGCCGCGCTCGAGCACCCCGAGAGGCGCTTCGACATGGTCCGCATGGGGTCGAACGGCCTGGGCATCCCCGTCACCGAGGGCGTCACCGCCGCCGACCGGGGGCTGCGGCCGGTGCTGACCCTCTCGGCCTCGGTCGTGAAGGTCAAGCGCGTCGCCGCGGGCACAGGGGTGTCGTACGACCACACCTTCCGTGCCCCGACCGACACCACGATCGCCCTGGTGCCCCTGGGCTACGCCGACGGCGTGAGCCGCCGGGCCCAGGGGGCCGTCCACGTCGTCGTGGCCGGCGCCCCCCGGCCGATCGTGGGGCGGGTCGCGATGGACCAGTTCCTCGTCGACATGGGCGACGACCCCGTCGAGGTCGGCGACGAGGCCGTGCTCTTCGGCCCGGGCGACCGCGGCGAGATGACGATCGGCGAGTGGGCCGACGCGACCGGCACGATCCCGGAAGAGGTCGCCTGCCGGGTCGGTGCCCGGGTGCCGCGCGTCTACCTCGGCGGACGCCCGTGAGCACCCCGGCCTCGACGCCGGGGCCCGGTGCCCCCGGGCCCGGCGCTCCCGGCCGGGCGGGCGACCCGGTCGAGCTGTCCGTCGTCGACGCCGAGGCCATGGAGGCGCTGGGTCGCGAGCTCTCCGGCCTGCTGCGGGCGGGCGACCTGGTGGTGCTGACCGGCCCGCTGGGTGCGGGGAAGACGACCCTGACCCGGGGCCTGGGCGCCGGGCTCGAGGTGCGCGGTCAGGTCGCGAGCCCGACGTTCGTCCTGGCCCGGACTCATCCCACCGCGTCCGGCACCCCGCTCGTGCACGTCGACGCGTACCGGCTGTCGACCGAGGCCGAGCTCGACGACCTCGACCTCGACTACGAGGGCTCGATCGTCGTCGTCGAGTGGGGCGCCGGCCTGCTCGACGGGGTGGCCGACTCGTGGCTCGACGTCGTGATCGACCGACCGACGGGCGCCCGGGCGGAGGATGCCCCGGGCGATCCCACCGATCCCGTCGATCCGCCCGACGAGCCCCGCCGCGTGACGATCACCCCGCACGGCCCCCGCTGGTCCGGGGTCGACCTGCCGACCGGCTGAGCCCGCCGGGCCGTCGGCCGCCGCGCGAGCCGGTGCCCGCGCGCGTCGTCACGGCGGCGGGCGAGAGGGGGTGAGAGCGGGTGATCGACGGCACGGCCGGGCGGAGGCACCCCCGCCCGGGGGTCATGGGCCCGTGCCCGCTGCGGGTATGCTCGCCAGGTTCAGCCACTTAACCCGGGAGTGTCAGTTGGATCCTCAGCACTACTGGCGCGCGCTCGTGAAGAGCTGGCCCGTCATCCTCGTCCTCGCGTTGCTCGGCGGTGCGGCCGGCTACGGCTACGCGCAGACCCGTCCCGACAGCTTCCGGGCCACGAGCAGCGTCTTCGTGTCGGCGGCCGAGGGCTCCGACCCGAACGAACTGCTGCAGGGCTCGTCGTACACGCAGAACCTCGTGCAGAGCTACACCCGCCTGGCCACCTCGACGATCGTCCTCGAGCCCGTCATCTCGGACCTCGGCCTCGACGTGACGCCCGTGCAGCTCGCCCGTCAGATCACCGCCGAGAACCCCCTCAACACCGTCATCATCGACGTCGCGGTCGTCGACGGCGACCGTCAGCGCGCGGCCGACATCGCCAACGCCGTGACCCGGTCGCTCAGCGCCGAGGCCCGGTCGCTGTCGCCCGAGAGCGCGGCGGGCCTGTCGACCCTGAGCGTCGCCCCCATCGCCGAGGCCACCCCGCCGAACCAGCCGGTCGGCCCCAACCGCCGGCTCATCACGCTCACCGGCCTGGCGATCGGCCTCGCGCTCGGCGTCGTCCTCGCGCTCGTCCGGTCGGTCGTCGACACGCGCCTCCGCAGCACGGCCGACGTCGACGAGCTGCGGGTCGCCCCGGTGCTGGGCACCGTGGGGCGGCGCCGTCGGGGCAGCCTCGCGTTCGCCGACGAGCCCCAGGGGGCCGCGGCGGACGACTTCCGGCGCATCCGTGCGCAGCTGCAGTTCTCCGACGTCGACTCCGTGGCCCGGACCGTCACCGTCTCGTCGGTCAGCGCCGACGACCGCGAGAGCCGTGCGGCCGTCACGCTCGACCTCGCCCTCGCCTACGCCGAGCGCGGGCAGTCCGTCCTCGTCGTGGACGCCGACCTGCGCGGCGGCGGGCTCGCGGACCTCGCGGCCGTCTCGGACGAGGTCGGCCTGACCGACGTCGTCGTGGGACGGCTCGAGTTCGAGGACGCCGTCACCCCGTGGCGCGACCGGGTGGACGTCATCGCCACGGGCGAGGTGCCCCCGAACCCGAGCCCGCTGCTCAGCTCGAAGTCGATGGCGCTCTTCGTCGAGGCGGCGCGTGACCGGTACGACGTCGTCGTGGTCGACGCCCCCGGCGTGCTCACGTCGTCCGACACCCTCGAGCTCGGGCGCCTGACCGACGGCGTCGTCCTCGTCGCCACCGTGGGGCACTCGTCCCGGGGGCAGCTCGTCCAGGCGGTCCGGGCGCTCGGCGGCGTCCAGGTCCCGGTCATCGGCGTCATCCTCGACGGCCTCACCGAGGGCGGCCCCCGCTCCGGCGGGCAGCGCGTCGGCGCCTCGTCGGCCGGGGCCGTCGCGTCCGGCCGCGCGACCGTCCGTCGGGGCACCGACGCACCGTGACGGCGTCGCGGTCGTCCCGAAGGCGTGCCCCGCGCCTCCCGGCCGTCCGGCTGTACGAGTCGCTGCGGACGGCCCACCTCGAACGGGCCCACGAGCTCGCCCCGGCGAGCATCGTCTACCGGGTGACGCGCTACGACTTCGACGCCTCGCTCGCCGAGGGCCTCGACCTCGTGCCGGCGGGCCGCCTGCGTGCGGCCTGGCTCGTGGCGCGTTCGCGGGTCGAGACCCTCGAGGTCAACGAACCGCTGATGACCTCGAGCCTGCCCGCCACGGCGCTGGTGCTGACCGCCCTCGCGGTGCGGCGGCGGGTCACGGGGCGACCGACCACCGTCGTGAGCTACCTGATCGGCAACGCCGACCCGTTCGGCGCGGCGACCGCGCCCCGGCTGCGCACCCGGCTCCGGAGGCGCGGCGAACGCGTGCTCGCGCGCGCGGTCTGGCGGCGGCTCGACCGGGTGGTCTACGGGACGGACGCCGCGCGTGAGACGTACGCGCGCCTCCTCGGCGAGCCCGCCGACCACGCGACCGTGACCACCGTGCCCGCGCTGCCGATCCGCCACCCCGAGGCCCGCGGCGGCGACGTCCGCCCGCCCGCCGTCACGTTCGTCGGCTCGTTCGTCGAGCGCAAGGGGCTGCGCGTGCTCGCGGCGGCCTGGCCGCTCGTCGTGGCGGCACGCCCCGACGCGACGCTCGCCCTGCTCGGCAAGGGCGCCCTCGAGCAGGAGGCGCGGGCCCTGTCGGTCGCGCATCCTGCGGTCTCCGTCGAGGTCGACCCGCCGCGCCCGCGCATCCACTCGGTGCTCGACGGCTCGCGCGTGCTCGTGCTCTGGTCGCAACCGAGTCCGACCTGGCGTGAGCAGGTGGGGCTGCCGATCGTCGAGGGGCTGTCGCACGGCTGCACCGTCGTGACCACGACCGAGACGGGCCTCGCCGACTGGCTGACCGACCACGGGCACGTCGTCGCCGCCGACGCCGCGTCGCCCGAGGTGCTCGCCGCCGCGATCGTCCAGGCCCTCGACGCCGCCCGCCCGGCCGACGCGGTGCTGGCCGACCTGCCCACGCGGGACGGTCGGCTGGCGGCCGACGACCGGCTGTTCGGCCGCGACGCCGGGACCGGCGCCGGCCGTCCGCTCGACGGGGCGCGCTCGTGACCCGCGCGGCCACGGGACCGGCGGGACGGCCGAAGCGGGGCGGCGCCATGGCCGCGGTCGGGTCGACCGCCGCCGTGAAGGTGGTCGTGATGGGCCTGTCGGGCGTGCTCGGCATCATCACGAGCCGCATGATCATCCAGAACTTCGGCACCGACGCCTACGCCCAGTACGGCCTGCTGTCGACCTTCCCGACGTTGCTGCCGTTCGCCGACCTGGGCATCGCCGCGATCGTGATCAACGCCGTGGCCGGGTCGTCGTCGGTCCGCACCGACGACTTCGTGAAGCGGTCGATCGTGACGGCGTTCCGGGTGCTGCTCGTCTCGGGCGGCATCATGGTCGCGGTCGCGCTGCTCATCACGCTCGCCGGGTGGTGGCCCGTGCTGCTCGGCGAGGGGCTCCTGCCCGACGGCGGGTCGCTCGCGGCCGGCCTCTGCCTCGCGGTGTTCGGCCTGGTGATCCCGCTGACGGTGGGCCAGCGCATCCTCGTGGGTCTGAAGAAGACGAGCACGCAGGTCGCCAGCCAGGCGGTCGTGGCCCCCTTCATGTTGCTCGCGATCGGCTCGGCCGTCATGTTCAGCGTGCCGGTCGGCAGCTACCTCGCCGTCATCTCGTACGTCGCGAACAGCCTCGTCTCGGTGATCTGCCTGATCGTCGCGGCCAGGGCCCTGTCACCGCAGATCGGTTCGGCCGTCAAGCTCGTGCCGCGCGTCCGCAGCTACCGCGGCGTGCCGGCGCTCGGCCTCGCCTGGCCGATGCTCGTGCAGATGATCGCCCTGCCGGTCGCGATGCAGACCGGTCGCCTGCTGCTCAGCCACCTGGCGGGGCCGGACGAGCTCGCCCAGTACAACCTCGCCTCGCAGCTCTTCGGCATCGTGCTGCAGACCGTGGCCGCGGCGGGCATCGCCCTCTGGCCGGTCTACGCGGCGGCCCGGTCGGCCGGGAGGGTCGAGTCGCCGACCGTGCCGACGCTCTGGTTCTTGCTCGGCGGCCTCGGGCTCGGCACGGCCCTCGCGGTGATCAGTCCGTTCCTGGCGCGCTTCGTGTCGGGCGGGGCGATCGCGCTCGACGGCTGGATGCTCGTCGGCTTCGTCGTGTTCGTCGGCCTGCAGGCGGCGAAGTACCCGGTCGGCATGTACATGACCGACAAGACCGGGCTGGTCTTCCAGGTGCTGCCGATCGTGCTCATGGTGCCGCTGAACCTCGGGCTGTCGTGGTGGTTCATCGGTCTCGTCGGGGCGGCGGGCCCGGTGCTGGGGTCGGCGATCTCGGTGGCGCTCTGCCAGCTCGTGCCCAACCTCTGGTACGTCTCGCGCGACCTCGGACGGCGCCGGGCCGAGGCGGCCGCGGGGGCCGGACGGGACGCACCGTCCGACGCCGACGGGGCCACGGCCGCCGCGGGCCTCGACGTCGACGAGCAGCGCGGTGACGAGACCGCGACCGACCAGGCGATCGCCGAGCGGGCGGTGGCCGAGCGGGCCGCCGACGAGCGTTCCGGCGCCGACCACCGCACCGGTGACCACCACCGCGCCGGTGACGACGAGAAGGAGGCGCGGTGATCGAGGTCCTCTTCGCCCGCGAACGCGACGTGGCCGGCTGGGCCGCCGACCACGCGGCCGGTCGGCGCCCCGGCCTCTGGCCGTACGGCCTCGAGGCGCTGCGCGACACGGACCAGGAGGCGCGCATCGCCTCGGTCACCGAACCCGGCCGCCTGCAGGTGCTGCGCGACCGGGTGGTGCCGCGCCGCGCCTCCTCGTCCGGGGTGCCGTCCGACGACGTCGGCGTGACCTGGGACGAGAACGTGGCCCGGCGGATGCTGCTCACCCGGCCGCACGAGCGGATGTACACCGGAGTCATCTGGGTGACCGACCGGGTCGACCGCGGACAGGACGTCGGACGAATGCGCGACGTGCTGCGGCGGATGAGCGGGCTCTGGGTGATCAGCCGCGGTCAGGTCGAGCCCCTGCGGCGGTTCGTCGGTGAGGACGGTCCGCCCGTCGGCTTCTTCACCTTCGGGGTCGACGAGCAGTTCTTCGCGGCGCGACCGTGGCCCGAGCGCCCCCTGGTGCTGAGCATCGGCGGCGACCGCGACCGCGACCCGGCGACCCTCTTCGCGGCGCTGCGGCAGGTGCACGCCGAGCGTCCGGACGTCGAGCTGGTCGTGCAGACGACGAGCGACGCGGAGCCCCCGGAGGGCGTGACCGTGGTGCCTCACGTGTCGCACCGCGAGCTGGCCGAGCTGTACGCACGCGCGTCGGTCGTGGCCGTCGCGACGCGCGACAACCTGCACGCGTCGGGCATGACGGTCAGCCTCGAGGCGATGGCCACGGGGCGTCCCGTCGTGATGACGGACACCCCGGGCATCGAGGACTACGTCGTGCACGAGCGCACGGGGTTGCTGGCACCGGTGGGGGACCCGTCGGCGCTCGCCGGGCACGTGCTGCGGCTGCTGGGCGACGAGGCCGAGGCGCGCGCGTTCGGTGCGGCCGGGCGGGCTCTCGTCGAGGAGCGCCTGACGACGCGGCACCTGGCGGCGTCGCTGGCCGCCTTCGTCCGGGGCTGCGTCCGTCAGGGCTGAGCCTGACAGGGGCTGAGAACACCAGCCGGGCCCGTTCCGGGCGAGTTCGTCGAACACGGTCCGTCGAGGACGACCGGGTACGCCGAACACGCCCGTGTCAGGCCGGCCGTTCGTCGGGCCACCGTCCGTCTGCTTGGCTCTCGACATGACCGAAGACCTGCCGATCGTCGAGTTCGCGTTCCCCGGCCCGTTGCGTGACCGGATCGTCGCCGCCGTCGAGGCCGGTGACAAGACGGCGACCAGCTCGCTGCTGCGCGAGTACGAGCGGGCCGGTGAGCCACTGCCCAGCGAGGGCCGGCGAGAGGTGATGGTGGACTCGGAGGGGCGGCGCCGGGCGGTGCTCGAGACCACCGGCGTCGAGGCGGTCGCGCTCCGCGACGTGCCCCTCGGCCATGCGCTGGCCGAAGGCGAGGGCTACGAGTCGGTGGACGACTGGCGAGCGGGGCACGTCCGCTTCTGGACCTCGCCCGAGATGCGGGCCGAGCTCGGCGGAGGGTTCGTCGTGGACGACTCGACCGTGGTCGTCCTCGAGCGCTTCCGCGTCGTGCCCCCGTCGGGCGACGACCGCGACGACCGCGACCACCGCGACGACCGGGACGACCGCGACGACCGCGAGGCCGCCGAGCCACCGGACGCCCTGCCCGACGCCACGGCATGATCGTGGCCCGGGCGAGGTGCCCGGTGGTGACGCGCCGTCGGGGGCGCGCCTCCGTCGCCGTGGTCCGGCCGAGGAGGCCTCAGTCGTCGGGGAGGGCCAACTGCGAGCCGGGGCGGCCTTCTCGTGACGCGGCCGGTCGGACGGGCGGCGGTGCCGGCGGCGACGCCAGCGCCCGGTGTCGTGCCGCGTCGGCCCGGCCGAGTGCGACCACGGAGCCCAGGCACGTCGTCGCCTGGAGGAGGCCGAGCACCGCCGGCAGCACGAGCAGCGTCAGCTGGTCGTCGGAGGGGAGCCCCGACACGACGACGGCCGTCCAGGCCAGGAGCCACGCTGCGGGCAGCCAGACGGATCGGCTCACGACGGCCACGGACGTGCCGATCAGCCGTTCGGCCGCCGCGACGACCTCGTCGCGGTCCTCGGGTTCGATCGCGGGCGGACGCGCGGCGAACTGGCGCTCGATGCGTTCGCTGCGACGCCAGTCACCGAGCGGGACCCCGGGCGGGGGAGCAGCCGAGCGGTCGACCACCGGGCAGAGCGTCGCGACCAGGCAGCCCAGGGCGGCGGCGAAGAGCACGATCGCCACGGCGTCACGGGCGGGCGGCCCGTCGAGGAGGGCCCAGCAGGCGTCGGCGACGACGAGGAAGGCCCCGAGGGCCGTGGCGACGAGGCCGCTGACGAGCGTCCTGCGGCGCAGCCTGGCGGCGTCGAGGAACTCCGCCCGGCGCGACCGGTGGACGCCCTGACCGCTGCGCACCGCCCCCAGGTTCCTCAGCGGACGATCCCTCTGGTCTGCCCTTGATAAATTTATCAAGAAGCTCCCGCGCCACGCCGCCGCAGCTCGGTCGCGACGATCCGGCGCCCCTCGAGCACGGCGCGCAGGCCGACGAGCAGCGTTCCCGGCGACCGCGTGAACTGTCTGCGGCCGCCCTGCAGCAGCACCTCCCACGCGATGCGCGGGGTCAGCCGCCGCCACCGGCGGAGGTCGTCGTCGTCGAGGTGCTTGGCGGCGAACAGAAGTCGGTTGCGGATGTTGTACCGGTAGTACCCGGCCGACTTCGCCTGCCCCGACCGGTCGGCCCCGCCCACGGTCTGCGTGCCGCCCTCCGCGTGGACGACGGTGACGTCGTCGAGCAGCCGCAACGCGCCTCCCGCGCCGACGACGCGGCGCGACAGGTCGACGTCCTCCCAGTACAGGAAGTAGTCGTCGTCGAAACCGCCGCAGAGCTGCCAGAGCTCGTCGCTCAGCACGAGGCAGGCGCCGCTCAGCCACTCCTCGACGCGGGCCCCGGGCACGCGACGTCGTCGCGACCGGATGCGTCCGTCGTCGAGGTACAGGTCGCTGCCGGCCGACCACAGGCTGCCGTCGGGGCGCAACACCGTCGGGGCGCTCATCGTCAGGGGTTCGGCCGAGGAGGCGCGGTGCAGGGCGGCGAGGGCGGCGGCGTCGGCCAGCGCGTCCGGGTTGAGCAGCACGTGGTGGCGGGCCCCGGCCGCGCGGGCCCTGGCCACGCCCAGGTTGACGCCCGTGCCGAACCCCTCGTTGCCGTCGGGGGCCACGAGCAGCCAGCCCTCGGCCGCGGCGAGCTCGCTCACGCGGGCGCGCTCGGCGGCACCCGACCAGTTGTCGACGACGACCACGACGAGGCCCTCGACCGCCCGCGAGACGGGCGCGAGGTTCTGCCGCAGCAGCTCGGTCGAGCCGTAGTTGACGACGACCACCGACAACCCGGCGAGCGACTCACCCACGGTTCGTCCCCCGTCCACCCGCAGGAGGCGCGGTGCGCGACCCGGGGTCGGTCACCGACCTGACATGCTGGGGGCCGTGACGACCGAGCCGACCGCACCGCGCCTCCTGACGATCGCCGTGCTGACCTTCCGCCGGCCCCGCGACCTCGACGCCGTGCTGCCGTCGCTCGTCGAGCAGGCCCGCGGCGTGCACGCCCTCGGCGTCGAGGCGCGGGTGCTCGTCGTCGACAACGACGCGGGCGGGTCGGGGCGCGGGCGCGTCGAGGCGGCGGCGCTCGCGTCGGCCGACCCGGTCGACGGCGTCCGGCCGGTCACCGTGGACTACGTGGTCGAGGCCACGCCCGGCATCGCCTCGGCCCGCAACCGGGCCCTGGCCGAGAGCGCCGACAGCGACCTGCTCGTCTTCATCGACGACGACGAGCGGCCCTCCGAGCAGTGGCTGGCCGCCCTGCTCGCGCTGCAGGCCGAGAGCGGCGCCGCGGCCGTCGTCGGGCCCGTGCGCAGCGAGTACGAGGTCGAGCCCGAGCCGTTCATCGTCGAGGGGCGGTTCTTCGTCCGGCGTCGCCTGGCGACCGGGACGCCCGTCGACGTCGCCGCCACGAACAACCTGCTGCTCGACCTGGCCGTGGTGCGCCGTCAGGGCCTCGCCTTCGACGTCGCCCTCGGGCAACTCGGCGGCGAGGACACGCTCTTCACCCGCAGCCTCGTGGCGGGAGGCGGCACCATCGTCTGGTGCGCCGAGGCCGTCGTCACCGACGTCGTCCCGGCCCACCGCGTCACGCGGCGCTGGGTCGTGCAGCGGGCCTACAGCAGCGGCAACGGCTGGAGCCTCACCTCGGTGATGCTGTCCGCGCGAGGGGCGTCGCGACTGGCCACGCGCCTCCGGCTCTCGGCGAAGGGCGGCGTGCGCGTCGCCGGCGGGCTGGGCCGCTACGCGGTCGGCACCGTGACCCGACCGCTCGGTCGACGGGCGTTGGGCCAGCGCGCCCGCGGCATCCGCACCATGGCCCGCGGCGCCGGCATGGTGGCGGGCGCGTGGGGCGCGGCGTACCGCGAGTACGGCCGCGTCGACGGCTGAGCTCACGAGCGGGTCCCGCGGCCGCTGCCCGACGCCCGACCGCCCACGGCGTCGATCGCCCGCCGGTAGGCCGCGACGTGTGCTTCTCCTGCGCGGTCCCAGTCACGGGCCGACAGGTCGGGGCGGGCGTCGTCGGTCAGGCGGGACGCCGCCTCGAGGGCTCGCTCGACGTCGTCGGACGCGAGTTCGTCCTCGTACTGACGCACCCAGGCGGGCCCGACCTCGTCGGCCAGGCGCGCGTTGACCTCGTTGGCCGGCACGAGCACGGGTCGCCCGAGCGACAGGGCCGTGAGCACCCCACCCGAGTTGTGCATCTCGCGGTAGGGCAGCACGACGAGCTCGGCCCGTCGCACGGTCTCGATCAGGGCCTCGTCGTCCAGGAACCGCAGGTCGAGGCTGACCCGGGGGTCGTCGGCGGCGAGCTGCTCGAGGCCCTGCGCCAGCTCGGGCGTCGAGGGCTTGCCGGCGGCGTGCAGCCGGCGGTCGTCGCCACGCACGCCGCGGAAGGCGCGGACGAGGCCGTCGACGCCCTTGTAGCGACGGATGAAGCCGAAGTACGAGACCCGACCGGTCTCACGGGCGGGCCACGGCCAGCGCGAGAACCAGTCGACGTAGTGGCCGTGGGGGATGAGCGCCCCGAGCGCGTCGGGGTGCTCGGGCGTCTCGTCGTTCAGCCGCACCCAGAGCGTGGTGCGTCGTTCGATCCAGCGCAGCAGCACCCGCTCGCGGCGCGAGATGCCGCTCGGCAGCTCGAGGTTGTGCTCGGTGCGGACGATCGGGGTGCGGGTCGCCGCCAGCTTCGCGACCAGGGCGACGGTCAGCGCCTGGCGGACGAGCGCCTTGAGCGGGCTCCGGCCCGAGACGAGGATCTCGGGCCAGTGCACGTGGAACACGTCGTAGCGGCCGAGCAGCGCACCCTTCCAGCTGAAGGTGCGCACCTCGACCCCGGGGACCGCACCGACGGCGTCCCGGAGCATCACGAGGTAGGGGTTCGTCGTCGGCCGCGGTCGGGGGAACGACTGCTGGACGACGAGCCCGCTCGGGTGCTCCGGGACGGCGCCGGTCACGGCTTGAAGACGCTCAGGTCGTCGAACGAGACCGTCTGCGGGGCGTTGGTGGACGAGCCGGAGGCGTAGGCGGCCAGGGCCACCGACCCCGCGGCCTGCAGCCCGGCGAACGTGTCGGTCGTCGAGACGGTCCAGGCGGTGGGCTCGGTGGTGCCGTCGAGCCAGACCTTCGCCCGGATCGTCGTCGTGCCCGAACCGCTCACCTCGAGCCGCACGTTGACCTTGGCGCCCGGGGTGACCGCTCCCGGGACCAGCGTCTCGTTCACCAGCGTCACGTTCGTCGACGTGCCCTTGTAGGCGTTCAGCGCAACGACGAGGCGTCCGTCCGAGCGGTAGCGCAGGGTCGCGCGGTACTCGGAGTTGGTGGCCACCTTGCGGCCCGTGACGTAGACGTACGTGCCGCCGCCGGTCGCCGCCTTGTCGAGGCTGACGCTCGTGCGAAGGTCGGTGTCCGTCGCGCTGGCGCCGGTGAGTGCCATCGAGGTGCTCCAGCCGGCGGCGCCCAGGTACTGGGTGCCGACGCCGTTCGCGACGGAGTACTGCGAGGCCTGGCCGGTGCGGGTCCAGGCGCCGCCCACGTCGGCCGAGCCCCAGCCGTTCGACGCCGAGCGGCCGAAGCCGTCCTGCGCGATCGCCGTGACGACGGGAGGTGCGGTGACCGTCACCGTGGAGGTGCGCGTCCCCGTGGCGCCCTTGTCGTCGGTGACGACGAGGGTCACGGTGTAGGTGCCGCCCGTGGCGTAGTCGTGCTTCGCGGTGCTGCCGGTCGCCGTGGCTCCGTCGCCGAAGTCCCAGGCGTACGAGGCCACGGTGCCGTCGCTGTCGGTCGAGGCCCGCCCGTCGGTGGTCACCGAGAGCTTGTCGGTCGCCGTCGTGAACGCCGCCGTGGGGGCCGCGTTCGGGATCGGTGCGACCGTGACGGTGCCCGTCGAGCTGCCGGTGGCGCCCTTGTCGTCGGTCACCGTGAGGGTCACGGTGTAGGTGCCGGCGGCGGCGTAGGTGTGCGACGCCGTCTTCCCGGTGGCCGTGCCGCCGTCGCCGAAGGTCCAGGCGTAGCCGGTCACCGTGCCGTCCGCGTCGGCCGAGGCCGAGGCGTCGGTCGACACCGCCAGACCCGTCGTCGAGCTGGTGAACGACGCCGTCGGGGCGACGTTGGCCGGCGGGGCCGGGGCGACGGTGACCGTGCCGGTCGAGGTGCCGGTGGCCCCTTCGCCGTCGGTCACGGTGAGCGTGACGGTGTACGTGCCGGCCGTGGCGTAGGCGTGGCCCGAGGTCGAACCGGTCACCGCGGCCGTGCCGTCACCGAAGTCCCAGCGGTAGGACGCGACCGTGCCGTCCGAGTCGGCCGAGGTGCGGCCGTCGACCGCGACGACCAGGTGGTCGACCGTCGAGGTGAACGAGGCGGTGGGGGCCGCGTTCACGCGGGGCGGCGTCACCGTCACGGTGGCGGTCGAGGTGCCCACGGCGCCCCGGTCGTCCGTCACGGTCAAGGTGACCGTGTAGGTGCCGCCGGCGGCGTAGGTGTGCGTGGGCTTCGCACCCGAGGCCACGGCGGAACCGTCGCCGAAGTCCCAGGCGTACGAGGCGATCGAGCCGTCGGCGTCGGCCGAGGTGCTGCCGTCGAAGGCGACGCCGAGGCCGGTGGGTGCCGAGGCGAAGGTCGCCGTGGGCGCCGCGTTCGGCTTGTCCACGCCGAGGGCGTAGTGCTGCGCGACCGTGGCGGCGTCGAGCGGACGGGCGTAGACGGCCGCCTCATCGAGGCTGCCCTGCCAGTAGCCCGAGCCCGAGTTCCACGAGCTGTCGCCGCCGAGGCGCCAGTACCCGCGGTAGCCGTCCGATGCGGTCGACGGGTTCGAGCCGACCTGGACGCCGTCGACGTAGAGCTTCATGCCCTCGGAGCCCTGGGTCGCCACGACCTGGTGCCACCGCCCGTCGTTGTAGCTCGCGGTGCTGCTGGCGAGGTTCATCTGGCCGGTCCAGTTGCCGAACTGCAGGCGGCCGTCCTGCTCCATGTAGACGTGGCGGTCGTAGTTGCCGCTGTAACCCGTCTGCTGGTTGCCGAAGCCGATCAGCTTGCCGCCGGAGGTCGAGGTCGTGTTGAACCAGGTCTCGAGCGTGTAGGCGTTCGGGGTGTCGTACGAGGTGGTCGTCGAGACTCCGCCGGTCGACCCGTCGAAGCTCGCCGAGTGGCCCGATCCCGAGGCGATGGCGGGGGCGCCACCGGTCGCGACGCCACCGCTGACGAGGCCGTCCGTGCCGACGGGCGAGGCATCGGCCGCGACCGTCTGGGCGTCACCGTCGAGGCGGAAGTAGACCTCCGGGTCGTCCTGGAACACCCGGGCGCCGTAGGCGTCCGCGGGCGACTTCGGCAGCTTGCTCGTGCGTCCCGACGAGACCCACTGGCCGTCCACCTGCTTGGCGCTCAGGGCCTTCGGGTACACCGACACGTCGTCGATGTCGCCCTGGAAGAACGGCGCACCGTCCCAGTTGTTGTCGCCGCCGATCCGCCAGTAGCCCGTGTAGTCCTGGGCACCGGTCGTCCCGGCGTCGGTGGCGACCTTCTTGCCGTCGACGTAGAAGGACTGGCCGGCCGAGCTCAGCGTGCCGACCACCTGGTGCCACTGACCGTCGTTGAGCGCCGTCGGGCTCGTGATGATGCGGCTGGCGTTCGGGTACACGCCGAACGACACGCGGCCCCGGGGGTCCATGTAGAGGTGGCGGTCGTACGAGTCCGACACTCCCGTGTTCGAGCTGCCGAACCCGACGATCTTGCCGCCGGTCGTCGACGTGGTGCGGAACCAGGCCTCGACCGAGAAGGTCTGCGGTCCGGCGATCGCCGAGGTGGTCGACGAGAGCCCGGTGTCGGTGCCCGAGAAGGTGCTCGACCCGTCCGAGTCGGTGGACGCCTGGCCGGTGGCCCCGCGGGTCACGCCGGCCTGGGCCTGCTGGTCGTCGAAGCCGATCGAGTCGTAGACGGTCGAGCCGGTCTTCTCGCCCAGGCGCCAGAGGGCCGTGGCGCCGTCGGCGGCGACCTGCTGCTGGTAGGGCGACGGCGCGGTGGCCGAGACGGTCACCGTCACGGTGTCGCCGAGGACGGTGTTGCCGAGCGGGTCGGTGGCCCGCACGCGGTAGTCGTGGGTGCTGCCGGGTGCGAGGCCCTTGTCGACGAACCCGATGGAGGGGCGCTTCCAGAAGGTCGAGGACGTCGTCGTCGTGTAGACGGGCGTGTTCAGGTTGCCGTCGCGGTACACCGAGTACGTCAGGTTGGCGTTGTCGCGGTCCCAGTTGGACTGCCACGCGACGCGGACGCTGCCCGACTCGAGCGACACCAGGCTGGGCTTGAACAGGGCGCCCGAGTACACCGGGCCCTCCTTGTTCGGGGCGATGCTCGACACGGCGAAGCGGGTCAGGCCGTACTGCGCCTTGCCGTTGACGGTGGGGAACTCGCCGCCGTAAACCACGTACTTGTCGTTCGCGGCGACGCTCCAGGGGCCCTGGTTCTGGCCCGTGTAGCTGCCGGTGCCGAAGTCGGGGAACCAGTTGAGGATGCTCGGCGCGGGGGTGCCGGCGAAGTTGTAGTAGCCGTAGGGGTCGTTCGTGACGGTCTGCGTCGCGGAGTCGCTGAAGGCCATCGCGCGCTGGAAGGTCCACGGGTTCGTCTGGGGCTGGCCACCGATGTTGCCGCAGTAGTGCGGGTGGCCGGCGATGTACACGGTGGTGCTGTTGGCCGCGACCGAGTAGGTGTCGCCGTGGCAGTCCTCGACCCAGACGAGGTCGCCGTTCCAGGTCGACTTGAAGGCGCCCTCGAGGCGACCGCCGCCGCCGAAGGTGTAGCCCGAGCCGTAGACGCCCGCCGCCGTGGCGCTCAGGCTGTAGATCGCGGCCTGGCCGCCGCCGTTGCGGACGACGTCGTTGGCCTGGAAGGGCAGGTTGGCCGCCGTGGTCGGGTCGAGCATGGCGAGGCCGTAGCCGGGCTGCGCCGAGCCGTTGACCGAGCTGAACGAGCCGCCGAGCACGATCTTCGAACCGTCGGGGCTCGCGACCATGGCGAGCACGTCACCGCCGGCGATCTGGGGCGCCCACGGCAGGTTCGTGCCGTTCGAGGCGGTCACCGCGGCGGCCTTCGTCCGGGTGTCCTTGCCGATGCTCGAGAAGACGCCGGCCACGTAGACGTTCGGACCCACGGCGGCGATCGCGTTGACGGTCGCGTTCGTCCCCGGGTTCCAGCTGGTCACCAGGGCGCCGCTGGTCGGGTCGAGCGCGGCGAGACGGTACTTGTTGACGCCGTTGACCTTGGTGAACGAGCCGCCGATGTAGAGGCGCTTGCCGTCGGGTGAGGCGGCGAGGGCCTTGACCTGGCCGTCGACGACCGGGGCGAAGGTCGTCGAGAGGGCTCCGGTCGTGATGTCGTAGGCGAGGATGTAGCTGCGGGGCACCTCGGAGGTGCCGGGTGCGGCACCGGCCGGGCGGGCCTTCGTGAACTTGCCGGCCGCGTAGACCGTGTTGCCCACGATGACCTGCGAGAACACCGAACCGTCGATCTGCGGCGTCGGGAGCGCGTCGGCCGTGACCGTGGCGGGGGTCGACGGGGACGTCGGGTCGGCGGGGGCGGAGTCGGCCGCAGCGGGCTGCACTCCGACCAGGACGGACAGGAGCACGGCGGACGCAGCGACGATCGCGGGCAGGCGAAGGCGCGACGAGACGGTTCTTCCCATGGGGAGGCCTCATTCGGGTCGGGTAAGTGACACCGGCATTCGGGTACCGATGGCTTGACGACTATAAGGTCCCCCCAAGGGGGGACAATGGCCCCCGTTGTGGTCACAGGGCCGCTACGAGGCCGCCCCCTCGAAGACCACCACCGGGACGTCGACCGCGTAGTCGACCGTCAGCCGCAGGTCGTCGCGGTCGTCGGCGGGGACCTCGAACACGTACACGCCCGTGGCCGTCGCGCCTGCCTCGACGGACGCCGGGAACGAAGAAGTCCCGGTCGAGAAGGTGTTCGCGGGGGTACGACCCGAACCGTACGCCAGGTTGACGACGACCGTCGACAGGTCGACCGCAGCACCGGAGGAGTTCACCATCTCGAGCTCGGCCCGGACGGCCGGGCCGGCGACCTCGCCGGGCAGGACGGCCTCTCCGTCGACCGCCGTGAGGCTTTTCACCCGGACCGTCACCCCGTCCACGACCGTGGGCGACCCGTCGAGGCCGACGGGTGGTGACTCGGGTGTGTCGGGTCCTGCCGCCGGCGGCGTGCTCGACGTCGGTTCGTCCGAGGCGTCGCCCCCGGTGGCATCGCCCGACGCTCCGCCCGACGGCTGGGCGGTCGAGGTCGTGGCGTCCGGCGACGGCGAGCTGTCGCCCCGACCGGTGAGCACGAGGGCCAGCACCACGGCGGCGACGACGACGACCGCGCCCACCACGACCGCGATCGTCCGACGCCGACGAGGCGTCGTGGCGGGCGTGGGCTCGGCGGGGTCACCTTCGGGGGGCATGGGGCACTCCTGGTTCGGGGCGGGGGAGGAACGCGAGGGCGAGGGCGAGCACCAGCGTCGGGAACGACGTGTAGAACGGCGCGAAGAAGACGTTCCACACGCTCTGCGCCGAGGCGTAGAGCAGCAGGCCGCTGGCCGTTCCCTCGGCCAGGCGTCGGACGACCCCGACGGCGAGCACCACGACGGCCGTGGCGACGAGCAGCAGGCCGACGATGCCGGACTGGGCCCAGAGGTCGCCGAACACCGAGTGCAGCTCGACGTGGCCGCCGAACATGAAGCGTTCGACGTAGCCGTTGTTCGGCTGGTAGCCGATGGTGTCCATGCCCTCCTTGGCGATCTGGACGTCCTGGGGCGTCGGCACCGACCCGGTGCCGAAGCCCCAGGGGTGGTGTTCCATCAGGGCGAACGTGGCCGCCAGCTCCGGCCGTCCACCGAGGATAAGCGACCCCGACTGGCGCAGCTGCTCGAGGCTGCGTGCCTGGGTCGTGACGCCGAGGTAGCCGTCGAGGATGAGCGCCTGCCCGAGCTGGTAGACCGCCACGCCGAGTCCGACCAGCCCCACCAGGACGGCCACCGCGGACGGTCGCCGGTGGGGTCGCACGATCGCGACCTGGGCGAAGACGAGCAGGGCGGCGAGCAGCAGCAGCCCGAAGGCCGAGCGGGAGTCGTTCAGCGCCGCCACGACGATGAGGGTCGCCAGGGCGCCCAGCTCCCACCGGCGTCCGAACCGCGCGGCGAGGGCGAGCAGGATCACGGTCACGGGCAGGGCGAAGCCGAACTTCCAGGGGTTGGTCGCGAAGAGCGTCGTGTCGGGGGTGAACCCGAGCGCGAGGCCGACGCCGAACCAGAGGGCCGCCCGGTGGGTCGTGAGGACGTCCCGTCCCCAGACGAACAGGCCGACGCTCAACACGGTGCCGACGAGGAAGACCGTGCCGGGGATCACCGCGCTCGGATCGGTCTCGTGGTCGGCCGCGTTGGCGACGCCCAGCCAGAGTCCGGCGACCGTCGCCAGCAGGCCGAGCGCGACGAAGGCGGTCCCGCCGCGCTGGCGTCGCAGGTGCGCCCACCACACGGGCAGCATGACGAGGGCGACCACGAACCCGACCTGCAGGCTCTGCGGCAGCGTGAAGCGCATGCCCAGCAGCACGAGGCACGCCGCCGCGAGCGCGCGCACCCAGGTGCGCGGCTCGAGCGGGGCGTCACCCGTGACCGGGTCGCCGAGCCCGGGCGGGCGCCACGAGGAGGCGCGGGCGGCTCCCCGGCGCAGGGTCGCCGAGGCGCTCGGGCCGGCTCCGGGGGGCGTCATGCGTGAACTCTAGGCGACGACGGCGGGTCGCCGGACACCCCTCACGGGTGGCACCCGGAGGGATGCCACCCGCACGGAGGGCACCCCCACGGGGGCTGACGGGCGCTTGCCAACCGCGCATAGATGTATGAGGATTCGTTCTTGTCTTCGCCGAGGTCTGGAATCGACTCGCCGCAGCACCGATCGCGCAAGCCCCCGTCCTGGGGGTACGTGCCGGATCCATCGATACTCCACCCCGACGAAAGGAGCACCGATGCTCGACGCTCACGCTCACGCTCACGCACCCCAGCTCGGCTCACCGACCCCCACCCGGACGGTCCTCAGCGCCCTCACCATGGCGGTGGCCTGTGTCGCCGCCGTCCTCGTCCCCGCGACCAGCGCCTCCGCGGCCGCCACGACCGTCGCCTCCGACGCGTCGGGCCGCACGACCTCCGGCGGCTGGGGCAAGGCCGACAAGGGCGGCACCTGGACCACCTGGTCCGGGCCGACCAAGGCCACCTTCGCCGTCGGCGGCGGCGTCTCGTCCATCACGGGGCTCGTCCCCGGTGGATCGGCGACCGCGTCGCTCACCGGCACCTCGGTGCAGGACGTCGAGGTGCGCGAGACGATCCGCCTGCCGCAGACGGCGGCCGGCTTCTACCAGGGCTGGGAGCTGCGCCGTCAGGCCGACGGCTCGGCCTACCGCGGGAGGCTCGAGCAGGGTTCGTCGGGCAAGGTCGCGCTGGCGATCACCAAGGTCGGCAAGTCCGGCGAGAAGGACCTCGGTCGCGTCGCCCTGCCGTCGGGCGTGACGAAGGGCTCGGCCGTCTCGGTCGCGTTCCGCGTCGTCGGCACCGGTTCGGTCGGCCTGCAGGGCAAGGGGTGGACCGCCGGCTCGACCGAGCCCGGCTGGCAGCTGTCGGTCTCGGACTCGTCCGCCGACCGCATCGCGAAGGCCGGCACCATCGGGCTCTGGCAGTACTCGAGCTCGTCGAACAAGACCGTCGCCACGACGACCTTCGACGACCTGACGGTGGTCCAGTCGCCCCAGGACGCCGTGCCCACCCCGGTGCCCGTCCCCGCCCCGACGCCCACCCCGGCACCGGCACCGGCACCGGCCCCCGCTCCCGAGCCGACGCCCGCGCCCGAGACCGACCCGGCTCCGTCGCGCGGCTCCGTGCCCGTCGGGTCGGCCTCCTACGCCGTCCCCGCGGGGGCGCTGTTCGTCGCCCCGGGTGGCGACGACGGTGCCGCCGGCAACCAGGCCGCGCCGTACCGCACGCTGGCCGCCGCCGTCGCGAAGGCGAAAGCCGGCGCCACGATCGTCCTGCGCGCCGGCAGCTACAACGAGAGCGTCGTGGTGCCCTTCAACAAGCCGTTGACGATCCAGGCCTACCCGAAGGAGGCCGTCTGGCTCGACGGCTCGGTGCCCGTGTCGTCGTGGCAGCGCTCGGGTTCGGGCTGGAGCACGCCGTGGTCGTCCTTCCCGTCCTCGGCGCTGCTCGGCATCGCCGACAACCCGCGCTTCCTGCAGGCGGGCTTCCCCCTCGCAGGCCGACCCGACCAGGTCTTCCTCGACGGCGTCCAGCTCACCCAGGTGACGCCGGACAAGCTCGCGCCCGGCACCTTCGCGGCCGACCCCGCCGGTGGCCGCGTGCTGATCGGCAGCGATCCCGCCGGGCACGAACTGCGCATCAGCAACAAGCAGCAGGCCATCTGGGTCCAGGCTCCGAACACGACCCTGCAGGGCTTCGGCGTCCGTCGGTACGCCACGCTCGACGCCGACCGCGGCACGGTCCGCCTCGGCAACACCGGGGCCACGGCCCGCGACCTGGTCGTCTCCGAGAACGCCATGATCGGCGTGAACCTCGAGAACAACGGTGGCACGCTGCAGCGCCTCACGGTCGAGCACAACGGCATGCTCGGCATCGGTGCCAACGCCTCCTACGACATGAAGCTGACCGACTCGGTCGTCCGTGAGAACAACTGGCAGCGCTTCAAGGAGACCCCGGTCTCCGGCGGCGTCAAGATCACGCGCTCGCGTGGCGTGACGGTCTCGAACAACGACGTCAGCCGCAACTACAGCTCGGGGCTCTGGCTCGACGAGTCCGTCTACGACTCGAAGGTCGTGGGCAACACGGTCGTCGACAACGAGTGGACCGGAATCCAGCTCGAGCTCTCGAGCAAGTCCGTCATCGCGGGCAACACCGTGACCGGCGGCAAGGCGGGCATCCAGATCATCGGCAGCGACGACGTGCGGATCTACAACAACTCGGTCGGCGGCTTCAGCCAGTTCGGCGTCAAGGTGTTGCAGGACGAGCGTCGCCAGGCCACCGCGGCCACCGGTCAGGACCGTCGCCGACCGATCCCCGACCCCACGATGAGCTGGGTGACGGGCAAGATCACCATCGCGAACAACGCCTTCGGCAAGGGCGGCTACTACCAGGTCTACGTGCTCGACTCGAAGACCAACCGTTCGGCCGACTCGATGGGCATCACGGTGACGGGCAACGCCTTCAACCAGCGGCGCACGACGGCCCAGGCCACGCTGGTCGGCTGGGGCGCGGGCGACAACAAGACGGTCACCCGGTTCGACTCGACGTCGGCGCTGGCGGGCAAGAACTCGTCCTGGCGCAACGTCGAGACCTCGTCGGTGCTCGACCTGGGCGCCATGACCGGCCTGCTCACGTCGTCGCTCGGCATCGTCTCGGCCCTGCCGTCCGACATCGCGGCACTGCTCGGCCAGCCCGGCACGGCGCGGCGCATCGGCGCGTTCTGACCGGCGTGACGGAGCCCGGCCCCGGCCGGGTTCCGTCACCCGTCAGGAGGCGCGGGTCGGCCTCCCGACACCGCCTACGATTGACCCCGTGATCCTGGCCATCGACACCTCAGCCGGCTCGTCCGTCGCCGTCGTCGACCGCGACGGCGGAGTCCTCGCCGAGCGCACGGTCGCCGACACCCGTCGGCACGCCGAGGTGATCGGCAGCCTGGTCGACGAGGCCCTGCGCGAGGCGGGCGTCGTCCCCTCCGACCTCTCGGCCGTGGTCGCCGGCCGCGGCCCCGGGCCCTTCACGGGCCTCCGCGTCGGCATCGCCGCCGCCCGCGCGTTCGCCTTCGGGGCCGGCGTGCCCTGTCTCTCGGTCGGCAGCCACGACGCGGTCGCGTTCGAGCGGCTCTCGGCCGAGGGCGGTCGGTCCGTCGCCACGGCGGGCGGGCGTCTCGACTCCCCCCTCGTCGTCGTCACCGACGCGCGGCGCCGCGAGGTGGCGTACAGCGCGTGGTCGGGTCTCGACGACGACGGCCTGCCCGTGCTCGCGGCCGGCCCCGCCCTGGTCCGGCCGGCCGACCTCGACGAGGTGACCGGCGCCTCCTCGTCCTGGCCCCGCACCGACCCCGACGCGACGACGGTCTCGGCGGCCGCCCTGGGCATGCTGGCCGAGCGGCTCTTCGAGCACGGTCGCCCGTTCGCCGACGCCGAGCCGCTCTACCTGCGCGAACCCGACGTGACCCCGTCGGCCGGCCCGAAGCCGGTGACCCGATGAGCGTCCTGCTGCGCGCGGCCACCCTCGACGACCTCGACGGCATCATGGCGATCGAGACCACGACCTTCGCCTCCGACGCGTGGTCGCGGGCGAGCATGACGCACGAGCTCACGGCACCCGGCGGCCGCTACCTGGTCGCCACGGCCGAGGGCGACGACACCACCGTCATGGGTTACGCCGGCATGCTGGCGCCGAAGGGTGCCCGTCAGGCCGACGTCCAGACCATCGCCGTGCTCGCCGAACACCGCGGGCGGGGGCTCGGCCGCGCGATGCTGACGCAGTTGCTCGGCGAGGCGCGTCAGGCCCGCGTCCACGAGGTGTTCCTCGAGGTGCGGGCCGACAACCCCGGGGCACAGCACCTCTACGAGTCGCTCGGGTTCGAACCGATCGCCGTCCGCAAGCGCTACTACCAGCCCGACGGGGTGGACGCGGTCGTCATGCGGCTCTCCGTGCCCGCCGCGGTCACCGAGACCACCCCGACCCGGGCCGAGCCGTTCGGCGACGCTCCCCTCGACCGGCAGGAGGACCTCGAGTGACCGCCGACCGTGAACCGCTCGTGCTCGGCATCGAGACCAGTTGCGACGAGACCGGCATCGGGATCGTCCGGGGGCGGACGCTGCTGGCCAACGTCATCTCGTCGTCGATGGACGAGCACGCCCGCTACGGCGGCGTCGTGCCCGAGGTCGCCGCCCGCGCGCACCTCGAGGCGATCGAGCCGGCCCTCGCCGCGGCGCTCGCCGAGGCCGGGGTCACCGTGGCCGAGCTCGACGCCATCGCCGTGACCAGCGGCCCCGGGCTCGCCGGGGCGCTCATGGTCGGCGTCGGCGCGGCGAAGGCCCTGGCGCTCGCCACCGGCACGCCCCTCTACGCCGTGAACCACCTCGTCGGGCACGTCGGTGCCGACGTGCTGCGCGAGGACGGCAGCGAGCTCGAGCTGCCGACGATCGCGCTGCTCGTCTCGGGCGGACACACCTCGCTGTTGCACGTGCGCGACCTGGTCGACGACGTCGAGCTGCTCGGCGAGACCATCGACGACGCCGCGGGCGAGGCGTTCGACAAGGTCGCCCGGCTGCTCGGCCTGCCCTACCCGGGCGGTCCGCAGATCGACCGGGTCGCCGAGGGTGGCGACCCGAAGGCCGTGAGGTTCCCACGAGGACTGACCCTGCCGAAAGACCTGGCGAAGCACCGGTACGACTTCTCGTTCTCGGGGCTGAAGACGGCCGTCGCCCGGTGGGTCGAACAGCGTCGCGGCGAAGGAGGCGCGGTGCCGGTCGCCGACGTCGCCGCCAGCTTCCGCGAGGCGGTCGCCGACGTCCTGCTGACCAAGGCCCTCGCGGCCTGTGTCGACCGGGGCGTGCCGCGCCTGCTGCTCGGCGGGGGAGTCGTGGCGAACGCCCGTGTCCGGCAGCTCGCCGCCGAGCGCTGCGCGGCCGCCGGGGTCGAGCTGCGCGTGCCGCCCCTCTCGCTCTGCACCGACAACGGCGCGATGATCGCCGCGTTGGGCGCCGAGCTCGTCTCGCGTGGCCGGGCACCGTCGCCGCTCGACTTCGGTGCCGACTCGACGCTGCCCGTGACGACGGTGCAGGCCGTCTGAGCCCGCCCCGTCGGCGGCTCGGTCGCCCGGTGCCCGTCGCCGATAGCATGCAGGGGCTCGACCGACCGCGGCCGTCACCGGCCGAACCTCAGCAGAAGGACGTCCTCCGATGACCGACCACAACTCCGGGCCCCAGGGCCAGCCCTCGTCGCAGAACCCCTACCCGGGTCAGCCGCCGGCCCACCAGGGCCAACAGCCGGCCTACCAGGGCCAGCCCTACGGTGGCCAGCCCGCCTACCAGGGCCAGAACGGCGCACGCTCCGGCCAGCGCAACACGCTGGCCCTCGTGTCGCTGATCCTCGGCATCGTCGGTTTCGTCACCGGCGGCCTCGCCGGCATCGCGGCGATCGTCACGGGCCACATCTCGCTCAGCCAGATCAAGAAGACGGGTGAGGACGGCAGGGGCATGGCCCTGACCGGCACGATCCTGGGCTACGTGTCCGTGCTGATCGGCATCCTGCTCATCGTCCTGGTCTTCGTCGGGCTGGGGATCGTCGCGAGCGACCCCGCCCTCTACGACGGCAGCTACAACTCGTAGTCCGACGCAGCGTCGGGTGGCGGCTTCCCAGGGGCTGCTCATCGGCGTCGTCGCTAGCATGAAAGGGTCCGCGCCGACGGTGCGGACCCTTTCGTGATCCTCGGTCGCGACCGGCACGACCCTGACCGGACCGACCCTGACCGGACCGACCGATGACACGACCGACCCACCGCTCGCGAAAGGCAGCTCATGGCCACCGACGACACCACCCCCGAGAAGCCCTCCTCGACGCCGAGCGCGCCCTCGGCGTCCACCCCGCCCACGGCGACGGGTGCCCCGCCCGTGAGCCAGACCGAGGGCGCCCGGGGCCCGGCCGCCTCGTCGCCGCCCCTGCCGCCCACCGCCTTCCCCGGGGCGCCGTCGCAGCCGCCCGCCTCGTCGACCCACGGCGGAGCCGGCGTGCCGCCCACGGGCTCGGCACCGTACGGTGCGCCGCAGGGTGCTCCCGCCCACCCGCAGCCCGAACGGTCCCGCCCGGGGCAGGTCCCGCCCGGTGCCCCTCAGCCGCCCCGGCCGCCGCACGCCCCATCGGGCGCCCACGCGCCGGCCGGGTACGGGCAGCAGACCGGCCAGGGTCAGCAGCAGGGCTACGGCCAGCAGCCGCAGTACGGCCAGCAGCCGCAGTACGGCCAGCAGCCGCACGGCCAGCAGCCTCAGGGTCAGCCGCCGTACGGCCAGCAGCCGTATGGCCAGCAGCCTCAGGGTCAGCCGCAGTACGGCCAGCAGTCGTACGGCCAGCCGCAGTACGGTCGGCAGCCTCAGGGCCAGCCGCAGTACGGCCAGCAGCCTCAGGTTCAGCAGTCGTACGGTCAAGCGCCGTACGGCCAGCAACCCTACGGCTCGCCCTATCCGCCCTACGCCTCGGCCGGTGCGGCCCAGCCCCCGCGTCTGCTCAGCCTCCTGTCGATGATCGGCTCGATCGCGGGCCTCGTGCTGGCCCCGTTCACCTTCGGACTCTCGATCGTCCTCTCGATCGCCGGCGTCGTCCTGGGCCACCTCGGCACGTCACGCGAGCGTCACGCCCGCGGCTTCTGGCTGACCGGCCTCATCGTCGGCTACGCCGGCGTGGCCCTGATCGTCCTGGGCTGGGTCCTCTTCGGCCTCTGGATCGCTGGCTTCTCGTCGGGCTCGGGCTACTACGGCGGTTACTGACCCCCGACCCCCGCGCCGAGGCGTCCGGCGGCGCGTCAGGCCAGGCGTTCGCAGAGCAGCGCGGTGTGGCGGCCGGCGACGCGGGTCAGCACGAGCGTCGCCGACCCGGTGCCCTGCAGCGACAGGCGCTTGCGGAACGTCGCGGGGTCGACGTCGACCCCGCGCTTCTTGATCTCGAGTCGGCCGATGCCGCGGGCCCGCAGCTCGCGCTTGAGCGTCCGCTCGTCGAGCGGGAAGGCCTCGACGACCCGGAAGCCCTGGGCGAAGGGGGTCTCGACCCGCGCCTCCGTGGTCAACCAGGCGATGTCGCGACTGATCGTGCGGGCGTCGATCGACCGGGCGAGGTCGCCGATCAGGCGTGCCCTGATGACGGCACCGTCGGGCTCGTAGAGGTACTCGCCGAGGTCGCCGGGGTCCACGTCGTCGGAGTCGGCAGGCGCCGTCAGCTCGGACGCACCGGAGGCGCCGATCACGAGGGCGGACCGGCCCACCCCCGGCCGCGCCAGCGGTCCGAACCACACCCCCACCTCGACCACGTCGCGGTCGACCGAGATCCACTGGCACTCGGCGTCGGTCGGCAGCAGTTCGCGGTCGACGCCCGGTCCGAGCTTGACGCCCGTGGGCAGCCGCTCGGCGAGACCGAACGCGACGTCCAGGCCGGGGGACCAGTCGGCGGGGTCGGCGAGGCGCTTCGTCGCGGAGTGGCCGGACGTCCGCCTGGCCGGATCGAGGAACACGCCCTCGACCCCGCCGAGGTCGGTCGTCGCGGCGTCGCCGTGCTCGACCCGCGACGACGACCACGGTGCGAGGTTGTACGAGGCGACCGCGGCGGTGACCTCGTCGCGGTCGACCGCGAGCACGTCGAGGTCGAGCGCGGCGAAGGCGATCGCGTCGCCGCCGATGCCGCACCCGAGGTCGGCCACGCTGCCGAGGCCGGCGGCGGCGTAGCGGCCGGCGTGCCGGGCGGCCACCGGGAGGCGCGTGGCCTGCTCGAGGCCGGCCTCGGTGAAGAGCATGCGGCTCGCGAACTCACCGAACTTGGCGGCGGCCTTGCCCCGGAGCCTCGCCTGGGTCAGCACCGCGGACACCAGGGCGGGCGGGTGCCCCTGCTTGCGGAGCGCGGCCACGGTGCCGACGACGTCGTCGCCGGTGCCACCGCCCGCCGGCAGCGAGTCGAGCAGCCGCAGCCCCTCGGGTGAGAGGACTTCGAGCAGCTCGGAGGAATCCATGTCGTCCAGTGTGACGCACGCGACCCGACCCGTTGGCACTCGGATTGACCGAGTGCCAGTCTCGTCCTACAGTTGTTCTGGCACTCGCCCCCGGCAAGTGCCAGCCCCCATGTTTTCGTAGCACCGAGAAAGAAGAGGTCACCCGTGTCGGTCAGCATCAAGCCGCTCGAAGATCGCATCGTCATTCGTCAGGTCGAAGCCGAGCAGACCACTGCTTCGGGCCTCGTGATCCCCGACACCGCCAAGGAGAAGCCCCAAGAGGGCGAAGTGGTGGCGGTGGGCCCGGGCCGCATCGACGACAACGGCAACCGCGTGCCGCTCGACGTCGCCGTCGGCGACAAGGTCATCTACAGCAAGTACGGCGGAACCGAGGTGAAGTACGGCGGCGAAGACCTGCTCGTGCTCTCGGCTCGCGACGTCCTGGCGGTCATCGTCCGCTAGTTCCCGGCGCGGCTCCGGCCGTCGCCCGCGACCACCGGTCGCCGCCCCGAAGGCCCCTGCCCAGGCAGGGGCCTTCGTCGTGTCCGCGGCCTCCCGGCGGACGATCGACCGTCCCCGGGCATGATCGTCCGTCGATCGATCCACCGTGGCAGGACCTCGCGTTCCGTGCAGTGGGTGCAGCCACCTAGAGTCACCAGGTGACCTCGACCCGCGCCTCCTCGTCCCCCGCCGCCCCGACCCCGGGGCTCGGCGTCGCCGGAGCCGGCGGTGCGGGGCTCGCCTACGCCCTGGGGGCCTACGGGCTCTGGGGCGTGCTGCCGGTGTACTTCCTGCTGCTGGCACCGGCCGGCCCGTTCGAGATCGTGGCCTGGCGCGTGCTCTTCTCGCTCGTCTTCTGCGCGGTGCTGCTCGTCGTCACGGGCGCCCTGCGCTCGTTCGGCGCGCTGCTGCGCCAGCCCCGCGTGGTGGGCACCATGGGGTTGGCCGGCGCGTTCATCGTCGTCAACTGGACGGTCTTCATCTCGGCGACCCTCAGCGGTCACGTGGTCGAGGCCGCCCTCGGGTACTTCATCAACCCCATCGTGACGGTGCTGCTCGGCGTGGTCGTGCTGCGCGAACGCCTGCGCACGACCCAGTGGGTGGCCGTCGGGCTGAGCGCCGTGGCCGTCCTCGTGATCGCGGTCGGCGCGGGGCGGCCACCGGTCATCTCGCTCGTGCTCGCGTTCTCGTTCGGGCTCTACGGGCTGGTCAAGAAGCAGGTCGGCGGTCGCGTCGACGCGGTCGGCGGGCTCACGCTCGAGACCCTGTGGATCGCCCCCTTCGCGGCCGCGACCCTGATCGTCCTGCACGTGACGGGCCTGGGCGGCGGCGTCGTGCTCGGCACGGTGGGCGTCGGGCACACGATCGCCACGGTGGGCACCGGCGTCATCACCGCCGTGCCCCTGCTGCTGTTCGCCGCGGCGACCCGTCGGCTGCCCCTGACCACCGTCGGCCTGACGCAGTACGTCGCGCCCGTGCTGCAGTTCGTCGTGGGCGTCGTCGTGCTCGGCGAGCACATGTCGCTCACGCGCTGGGTCGGCTTCGCGATCGTCTGGGTCGCCTCGATCGTGCTGACGGTCGACATGGTGCGCACCGGGCGGCGGTCGCGCCGTCCGGCCGCCGTAGCCCCCGCGGTCTAGAAGCGACCTTCCCTCGCAAAGTCACGAATGGCTAACGAAACGTCACTTTGACGCCGAGAACACACGCCAGAAACATTCGACCCCTAGTTTCGGACCAATCGCGGCAGGTTCGACCGCCACCGGTCGGGCTGCACTGCCGCTGTCCACGAAAGGGTTCCACGGATGATCCGATCCAGCACCGCCCTCCGAGCACTGGCACTCGCCGGCGCAGCCTCCGTGCTGCTCGCTGCCTGTTCGACGGCCTCCCCCTCCGACGACGCCTCGTCGTCGGCGTCCTCGTCGGCCAAGACCGACCCGGCCGCGAGCTGCGAGGCCGGCACGCCGAGCACCGATCCGTTCGCGATCGGCACGATGCTGCCCCTGACCGGCACCCTCGCCTACCTCGGCCCGCCCGCCATCGCCGGTGCGAACCAGGCCATCAGCGACATCAACGCCGCCGGTGGCGTCCTCGACCAGCCGGCCGAGATCTCGACCAGCACCGACTCGGGTGACAGCAACGACATGACCGTGTCGAGCAACGCGGCGACGCAGCTGATCGACGCCAAGGTGCCCGTCGTGCTCGGTGCCGAGTCGTCGAGCGTCACGCTCAACGTGGTCGACCAGCTCACCAGCAACTGCATCGTCGAGATCTCGCCCGCCAACACGGCGAGCTCGCTGAGCGGCTACTCGTCGTACTACTACCGCACCGCTCCGCCGGACTCGGTGCAGGGTTCGGCCCTCGGCCAGCAGATCACCGCCGACGGCAACGCCAACGTCGCCTTCCTCGTCTTCAACGACACCTACGGCACCGGCCTCCGCGACTCGACGCAGGAGTCGATCGAGAGCTCGGGCGGCACCGTCGTCTACGGCGGAACCGGTGAGGGCCAGGAGTTCCCCCCCGGTCAGACCACCTTCTCGTCCGAGGTCTCGGCAGCCATCGCCGCCGACCCCGACGCCATCGTGATCCTCGCCTTCGACGAGACCAAGTCGATCGTCCCCGAGCTGGTCGCCCAGGGCTGGGACATGAGCAAGGTCTACATGTCCGACGGCAACACGGCGGACTACAGCGCCGACTTCGAGCCCGGCACGTTGGAAGGCGCCAAGGGCACGATCCCCGGTGCCGACGCGAGCGCCGACTTCAAGGCCAAGCTCGCCGCCGGGTACCAGCAGAGCGAGGGACAGGCTCTGGCCGACTACTCGTACGCTGCCGAGTCGTACGACGCCGTCATCCTGACCGCTCTCGCGGCCCAGGCCGGTGGCGGCACCGACGCCGGGACGATCCAGGCCAACATGGCCGCGGTCTCCGGCGCGAACGGCGGCACCGAGTGCACCACCTTCGCGGACTGCAAGACCGCGCTCGACGCCGGTGACGACATCCACTACACCGGCCCCTCGGGCATCGGACCGTTCAACGACGACAACGACCCGTCGTCCGCCTCGATCGGCGTCTACCAGTTCGACGCCGACAACAAGCCCGTCTACCAGACCGGCATCGAGGGTTCGGTCGGCTAGTCCCACCACCCGCACCATCCGAGGGCCCGGCACGAGACATCGTGCCGGGCCCTTCGGCGTGCCCCGCACCGCGTCGCCGGTGCGTCGCCGCTTTCGCACCGCGTCTCGTGCACAGCACCGCGTCGCCGGTGCGCCGCCGTCTTCGCACCGTGTGTCGTGCACGGCACCGCGTCGCCGATGCGTCGCCGCCTTCGCACCCCGTCTCGTGCACGGCACCGCGTCGAGACCGGGTGCGGTGCACGAAACGCGGTGCGCCAGGCTCGGGCGCCCCGGCGCGGCGTCTCGAGGCCGGGAGGCGCGGCGGGCGACCCCAGGACGGTCGCGACGTCCGCGTCCCCGGTGCCGCGCCTCCTCGTCCCGGGACGGCCCGCCGGTGCGTCCCCGCCTTCGCACCGTGTGTCGTGCACGGCACCGCGTCGAGACCGGGTGCGGTGCACGACACGCGGTGCGCAGCCTCGGCGCCCGCCGGGCGCACGCACGAGGCCCCGACCACGCCGGGGCGTGATCGGGGCCTCAGGGCGGCACAGGGGGCGTCAGGCGCCCTCGACGTCCTTCGCCAGGGTGCCGAGGTAGAGCTCGATGACCTTGGGGTCGTCCGCCAGCTCGCGGCCGGTGCCCGAGTAGGCGTTGCGGCCCTGGTCGAGGACGTAGCCGCGGTCGCAGATCTGCAGGCAGCGACGCGCGTTCTGCTCGACCATGATGACCGAGACGCCGGCCTTGTTGATGCGGCGGGTGCGGATGAACGTCTCGTCCTGGCGCACGGGCGACAGGCCGGCGGACGGCTCGTCGAGCAGCAGCACCTTGGGGTCCATCATCAGTGCCCTGGCCATGGCGACCGACTGGCGCTCGCCGCCCGAGAGCGACCCGGCGCGCTGGCCGCGACGGTCCGCGAGCACGGGGAAGAGGTCGTAGATGACCTCGAGGCGCTCGGCGAACTTCTTCGGCCGCAGGAACATGCCCATCTGCAGGTTCTCCTCGATGGTCAGCGAGGGGAACACGTTGTTGGTCTGCGGCACGAAGCCGACGCCCGCCTCGACCAGCTTGTTGGCCTTGAGGTTGGTGATGTCGGCGCCGCCGAGCGTGACCGAGCCCGAGTGGATCCTGACCTGCCCGAAGAGCGCCTTGAGCAGCGTCGACTTGCCGGCGCCGTTCGGGCCGATGATGCCGATCAGCTCGCCGGGGTAGCAGACCAGGTCGCACCCGTTGAGGATGTTCACGCCCGGCAGGTAGCCCGCGACGAGGTCGGTCGCGTTCATGACCGGCTCGACGCCGGCGAACTTCTCGGTGCCCGGGTGCTTGGGGGCCGTGGTGGCGCCCGCGCCGTCCTGTGCGGTGCTCATCGCTTGTCTCCGCTCTGCCGTCCGTCGGACAGCTGGTCGTCGGCCGCGTTCGTGGCCTGCGGGGTCGAGGGGTCGGGGTGGCCGGGCAGGTCGCGTCCCACGACGCCGCCCGCGGACGAGGAGGCGCTGGTCGCCTCGGCCGCGCGGGCCGCGTCCTCGCGCGCCACCTCTTCTTCGAGCTGTTCGAGCGTGGCGTCGTCGAGCAGCGAGTCGTCGCCCAGGTCGGTGTCGTGGTGGGCGCCGAGGTAGGCGTCGATGACGGCTTGGTCGTCCATCACGGTGTCGGCCGGACCCTCGGCCACGATGCGGCCCTCGGCCATGACGATCACCCAGTCCGAGATGTGGCGGACCATGTGCATGTCGTGCTCGACGAAGAGCACCGTGGTGCCGTCGTCGCGCAGGCTCTGGATGTGCCCGAGCAGCGACTGGGTCAGGGCCGGGTTCACGCCGGCCATCGGCTCGTCGAGCATGATCATGGCCGGGTCGCTCATCAACGCGCGGGCCATCTCGAGCAGCTTGCGCTGGCCGCCCGACAGGCTGCCGGCGAAGTCGTCTTTCTTCTCGAACAGCTTGAACCGCCTGAGCAGCTCCTCGGCCTTGAGCTCGATCTCTCGCTCACGCTTGCGCCAGAGGGGCGCGACGATCGCGACGAAGAAGTTCTCGCCGGGCTGGTCCTTCGCGCCGAGCAGCATGTTCTGCATGACGGTCAGGCGCGACAGCGCCTTGGTGAGCTGGAAGGTGCGCACCATGCCCGAGCGGGCGACCTTGGCGGCGCCGACGTTGCCCATGGCCTTGCCCTCGAAGACCCACTTCGCGACGCCCGCGCCGCTGCGCTTGAACGCGGTGGGGGCCGACGAGGCCTTGTCGAAGCCGGTCAGCAGGTTGAAGAACGTCGTCTTCCCGGCTCCGTTCGGGCCGATGAGCGCCGTGATGGCACCGCGCTGCACCTCGACGTGTCCGACGTCGACGGCGGTCATGCCGCCGAAGCGACGCACGACGTTGTCGACCGTCAGGATGGGATCCGGCTTCGCCGAGCCCGGGGTCTTCTCGACGGTGGCGAGCTTCGAGCGCAGCACCGTGCGGTCGTAGTCGTAGCCCTCGCGTCGGGGCCGGGTGCTGCCGCTGGCGGTGGTGCTCGTGGTGGTGCTCGAGGTGTCAGACACTGAACGCCAACTCCTTCTTCTTTCCGAGGATGCCCTGTGGCCTGAAGATGATCAGCAGCATGAGGGCGATGCCGACGAGGACGTACGAGAACTGCTCGGCCTGCTGGCCGTTCATGATGCTCGACGGGATGAAGTCGCCGGCGAGGGTGCGCACCAGCAGGCGGGTCACGAAGAACAGGATCGCTCCGAGCACCGGGCCGAAGACCGTCGCGGCGCCTCCCAGCAGCAGGGCCGTCCAGATGAAGAAGGTCATCGAGCGCCCCATGCTGTCCGGCTGCACCGAGCTGGGCAGCACGTAGATGATGCCGGCGAGCGATCCCATCAGGGCGCCGAGCACGAGTGCCTGCATCTTGTACGAGTAGACGTTCTTGCCGAGGCTGCGGACGGCGTCCTCGTCCTCGCGGATGCCCTTGAGCACGCGGCCCCACGGGCTGCGGCTGAGCAGGAACACCAGCAGGCAGAGCAGGGCGACGATGCTCCAGCCGACGATGCGGATCCACCAGCCGCTCACGCCGTTGTTGTCGTACGTGAACCAGAGGATGGTGGTCTGGCCGTCGGGCAGCGGCGAGAGGGCGGTGAACGCCTCGCGGTACGAGGCGCCCGGGATGCCGTTCGAGCCGCCGGTCGTGTCGGTCAAGATGCTCGACCGGCCGACGTACCGGATGATCTCGGCCGAACAGATGGTCACGATCGCCAGGTAGTCGCCCCGCAGCTTGAGGGTCGGCACGCCGAGGATCAGGGCGAAGACGAGCGAGCAGACCAGGGCGATGATCACCGCGAGCCCGAGCGGCAGCCCGTTGCTGATCGAGATGGCGAAGCCGTAGGCGCCGAGCAGCAGGAAGGCCGCCTGGCCCATGTTGATCAGGCCGGTGAAGCCGAAGTGGATGTTCAGGCCGATCGCCGCGATGGCGAAGGCGGCCGTCGTGGGCGCGAGGGCCTCGGCGCTCAGCGCCCGCAGGAGTTCGATGAAGTACATGGTCGTTGCCCCTTAGCCCACTCGTTCTTTTCGACCGAAGATGCCCTGTGGCCTGAACACGAGGATCAGGATCAGGATCAGCAGGGCCGTCGCGTACTTGAAGTCGCCGGGCAGCCAGATGTTGGTCAGCTCGACGACGATGCCGATGATCAGCGAGCCGACGAGGGCTCCGAAGGCGGTGCCGAGCCCGCCCAGCGTGACGGCCGCGAAGATCAGCAGCAGGATCTGCAGGCCGGTCATCCAGTTGACGCCGTTCAGCACCAGGCCGAGCATGACGCCCGACAGGCCCGCGAGGCCCGCCGCCAGCGTCCAGACCAGGCGGATGATGCGGTCGACGTCGATGCCCGAGGCCGCGGCCAGGGCCGGGTTGTCCGAGACCGCGCGGGTGGCGCGTCCGGTGCGGGTCTTCAGCAGGAACAGCCCGGTGCCGACGAGCACGACGACCGAGATGGCCATGGCGACGTACGACTGCACGGTCAGCGTGATCCCGAGGAAGGTCACGGTCGACGGGTTGTCGCGGTCGATCCGGACGGTGCCGGCGCCGTAGAAGTACTGGAACGCGTACTGCAGGGCGATCGAGAGGCCGATGGTGACGATCATGAGCTGCGTCAGGCTGAGCCGTCGCTTGCGCAGCGGCTTCCAGATCGCGAGGTCCTGCAGGTAGCCGGTCGCGGCGCAGATCACCGTGCTGAGCACCGCGGCGAGGATCAGCGGCACCCCGATCGAGGTGAACGAGTAGGCCAGCAGACCACCGAGGGTCACCTGCTCTCCGTGCGAGAAGCTGCTGAGGCCGGTCGTGCCGTAGATGAGCGAGAGGCCGATCGCGGCGAGGGCGAGCAGCAGGCCCAGTCGGATGCCCGAGGCGAACTGCTGGGCGAAGCGGTCCCAGTTGAAGGCCGAGGCGGTGGCGTCGCCGGTGACGGCGCCCTCCTCGGCGGTCAGGGCGAACAGTGCGCTCGCCGAGGCCCCCAGGTTGACGTTGACCGTGCGCTCGGCGTTGTCCGCGTTGACGAGGAACTGCCCGTCCGGCAGCGACTCGGTGTCGACCGTGACGCTGTAGGGGCCCGCCTCGGTGACCGCGATGCTCCAGCGGCCGGTGTCGTCGGTGGTGCCGGTCTCCTCGAAGTCGGACGCACCGGTGGCCACGACGTCGACGCCGACGGCGGGTTCGCCCTCGCTGTCGCGGATGGTGCCCTGGATGCAGCCGGTCGTGGGGCTCGTGGCGCAGGCGGCCTGGGCGGCCTGCGCCGACGTGGGGGCGACGGTCGCGGCGGCGAACGTGGCCATGAGCCCGAGCAGCACGGCGGAGGCCGTCACGATCAGGGACTGCCGCAGCCGGGGCCGCGACGCGATGGTCGTCGAGAGTCTCACAAAACCTCCTGGTGGGAAGCGCCCCGTCGAGATTCGGGCGGTCTCGTTCTGCTCCCGGGGCGTCGTCGTCGCTGACAGTAACTCCGCCGTGTGTCGAGCATGTTTCAGGTGCAAGACGGAGTGGAGTCGGTACAGAATCCCCCATGACGAGCGAGAATCACGAATCTTCCGTGTGTCGGATCGGTAACGGTGCACGATCGCCGCGTGCGCCGGGGGTCGCACCGCGCCTCCTCGCCGTCCCTCAGCGTGCCGGCGACAGGAATGCAGGAGGCGCGGGCTGGGTTAATATCGACTACCGGACTCGACGGCGACCCGGTGCCAACCCACCCACCCTCATCTCGCTCCTTCGAAGGGGACTCATGGACCAGCCGGACCCGTTCGGATTCATCGGACTCACCTACGACGACGTCATGCTGCTGCCGGGCCGCACCGACGTCATCCCCAGCGAGACCGACACCTCGTCGCAGCTCACCAAGCGCATCCGGGTCGCGGTGCCGCTGCTCTCGGCCGCGATGGACACCGTCACCGAGTCGCGCATGGCCATCGCCATGGCGCGTCAGGGCGGCATCGGCATCATCCACCGCAACCTCTCGATCGCCGACCAGGCGGCGCACGTCGACAAGGTCAAGCGCAGCGAGTCCGGCATGATCACGAACCCCGTCACGACGACGCCCGACGCCACGGTGGCCGAGGTCGACGCGTTGTGCGGGCAGTTCCGCGTCTCGGGCCTGCCGGTCGTCGAGGGCGACGGCACCCTCGTCGGCATCATCACCAACCGCGACATGCGCTTCGTGTCGCCGTTCGAGATGGCGACCACGCTCGTCCGCGACGTCATGACGGCGGCGCCGCTGATCACCGCACCCGAGGGCGTAGACCCCGACTCGGCGATCGCCATCTTCGCCCAGCACAAGATCGAGAAGCTGCCCCTGGTCGACGAGGCCGGCCACCTGCGCGGCCTCATCACCGTCAAGGACTTCGACAAGAGCGAGAAGTACCCCGACGCCACCAAGGACGACGAGGGTCGCCTGCGGGTCGGCGCCGCGATCGGCTTCTTCGGCGACGCGTGGGAGCGCGCCTGCGCCCTCCGCGACGCCGGCGTCGACGTGCTCGTGGTCGACACCGCCAACGGCGAGAGCTCGGGCGAGCTCGACATGATCCGTCGCATCAAGGCCGACCCGAGCTTCGAGCACGTCGACGTCATCGGCGGCAACGTCGCCACCCGCAGCGGTGCGCAGGCTCTGGTCGACGCCGGTGCCGACGCCATCAAGGTCGGCGTGGGCCCGGGCTCGATCTGCACCACCCGCGTGGTCGCCGGCGTGGGCGTGCCCCAGGTGACCGCCGTCTACGAGGCGTCGTTGGCCGCCCGCGAGGCGGGCGTGCCGGTCATCGCCGACGGCGGGTTGCAGTACTCGGGCGACATCGCGAAGGCCCTCGTGGCCGGCGCCGACACCGTCATGCTCGGCTCGCTGCTCGCGGGCTGCGACGAGAGCCCGGGCGACCTGGTGTTCGTGAACGGCAAGCAGTTCAAGAACTACCGCGGCATGGGGTCGCTCGGCGCGATGCAGACCCGCGGCAAGAACACCTCGTACTCGAAGGACCGCTACTTCCAGGCCGACGTGCCGAGCGACGACAAGCTCATCCCCGAGGGCGTCGAGGGCCAGGTGCCCTACCGCGGTGCCCTGAACAACGTGGTGTACCAGCTCAGCGGCGGCCTCCGTCAGTCGATGTTCTACGTCGGCGGCCGCACCGTGGCCGAGCTCAAGGCGAACGGCAAGTTCGTCCGCATCACCGCGGCCGGCCTGAAGGAGAGCCACCCGCACGACCTGCAGATGGTCGTCGAGGCCCCGAACTACCGTCGCTAGACGCACCGGGCCGGGGGCGCGTCCCCCGGCTCCGGTAGGGTGGCACGGTGACTGAGGTAGAGATCGGCGTCTCCAAGCGAGCCCGCCGCGCGTACGCGTTCGACGACATCGCCATCGTTCCGAGCCGGCGCACCCGCGACCCCCGAGACGTCTCGGTCGGTTGGTCGATCGACGCGTTCCAGTTCGAGTCGCCGGTCATCGCCGCGCCGATGGACTCCGTCGTCAGCCCCGCCACGGCCATCCGCATCGGTCAGCTCGGCGGTCTCGGCGTCCTCGACCTCGAGGGCGTGTGGACACGGTACGACGACCCCGAAGAGGTCCTCGCCGAGATCCGCGACCTGCCCGAGCGCGACTCGGTCGCCCGCATGCAAGAGATCTACAGCGAACCGATCAAGCCCGAGCTCGTGCGCGACCGCCTCGCCGAGATCCGTGCGGCCGGCGTGACCGTCGCCGGTGCCCTCAGCCCCCAGCGCACCCAAGACCTGTACCAGACGGTCGTCGACGCCGGCGTCGACCTCTTCGTCATCCGCGGCACGACGGTCAGCGCCGAGCACGTCTCGAAGAACAGCGAGCCGCTGAACCTCAAGAAGTTCATCTACGAACTCGACGTCCCGGTCATCGTCGGCGGGGCCTCGACCTACACCGCCGCGCTGCACCTCATGCGCACGGGCGCGGCGGGCGTCCTCGTCGGGTTCGGGGGCGGCGCCGCCAGCACGACCCGCGCCTCCCTGGGCATCCACGCTCCCATGGCGAGCGCCGTGGCCGACGTCGCCGGCGCACGCCGCGACTACCTCGACGAGTCGGGCGGCCGCTACGTGCACGTCATCGCCGACGGGGGCCTCGGCACCTCGGGCGACCTGGTCAAGGCCATCGCCTGCGGTGCGGACGCCGTCATGCTCGGCGCCGCCCTGGCCCGGGCCGACGACGTGCCCGGCGGCGGCTACCACTGGGGCGCCGAGGCGCACCACCCCGAGCTGCCCCGGGGCCGCCGCATGCACGTCGGCACCATCGGCTCGCTCGAGAAGATCCTCTACGGCCCGGCCACGACGGTCGACGGCACGTCGAACATCATGGGCGCCCTGCGGCGCTCGATGGCGACCACCGGCTACAGCGACCTGAAGGAGTTCCAGCGGGTCGAGGTGGTTGTGGCCCCCTACCAGCCTCACTAGCGTTTGATGGGGTGATCCGGTCGAGAGACCGGGCCGACCGAATCCAACGATGGAGGCTCGCATGGCCAAGTCCGCGTCCGTTTCGCTCTCCTCGAAGCTCGGCCCCGACGAACGGGCCGCAGCCGTCGAGGCGCTGAAGACGAAGGAGCTCGACATCCTCGTCATCGGCGGTGGCATCGTCGGGGCGGGGTCCGCGCTCGACGCCGTGACGCGGGGGCTGAGCGTCGGCATCGTCGAGGCCCGCGACTGGGGCTCCGGCACGTCGAGCCGGTCGTCGAAGCTCGTCCACGGCGGCATCCGCTACCTCGAGCAGCTGAACTTCCGGCTCGTGCGCGAGGCCCTGATCGAACGCGGCCTGCTGCTGCAGCGACTCGCGCCGCACCTGGTGAAGCCCGTGCGGTTCCTCTACCCGCTGAGCAAGCCGGTCTACGAGCGCTTCTACATCGGCGCCGGCATGGCGCTCTACGACATCTTCAGCTGGACCGGCGGCCGCCCGCCCGGCGTGCCCCACCACCGCCACCTGAGCAAGTCGCAGGTGCTGCGCGCGATCCCGAGCCTGTCGAAGGACGCCGTCGTGGGCGGCCTGACCTACTACGACGCCCAGGTCGACGACGCCCGCTACGTGTCGTCGCTGGTGCGCACGGCGTCGAGCTACGGGGCCCACGCCGCGAGCCGCATCCGCGTCGAGGGCTTCGTCAAGGTGGGCGAGCGCGTCGTCGGCGTGAAGGCCCACGACTACCAGACCGGCGAGCACTTCGAGATCCGGGCGAAGCAGGTCGTCAACGCGACCGGCGTCTGGACCGACGACACCCAGGCCATGGTCGGCGAGCGGGGCCAGTTCAAGGTGCGGGCGTCGAAGGGCGTGCACCTCGTCGTGCCGCGCGACCGCATCCACTCCGACATGGGCATGATCTTCCGCACCGAGAAGAGCGTCCTGTTCGTCATCCCGTGGGGTCGCCACTGGCTGGTCGGCACGACCGACACCGACTGGGACCTCGACAAGGCGCACCCCGCGGCGACCGCGGCCGACATCGACTACATCCTCGAGCACGTGAACAAGGTCATGGCGGTGCCCCTCACGCGGGCCGACGTCGAGGGCGTCTACGCCGGACTCCGGCCGCTGCTCGCCGGCGAGAGCGACCAGACGTCGAAACTGTCCCGTGAGCACATCGTGGCGCACACCGTGCCGGGCCTCGTCGTCGTGGCCGGCGGCAAGTGGACGACCTACCGGGTCATGGCCGAGGACGCCATCGACGAGGCCGTCGCGGCCCTCGACGGCCGGACCCCCGAGAGCACCACGATGGAGATCCCGCTGCTCGGCGCCGAGGGCTACCACGCGGCGTGGAACAAGCGCGGCAAGATCGCCAAGGCGTTCGGCGTGCACAAGGTGCGCATCGAGCACCTGCTGAACCGCTACGGCACGCTGACCGACGAGGTGCTCGACCTCATCCGCGACGACCCCTCGCTCGCCGAGCCGCTGCCCGGGGCCGACGACTACATCCGCGCCGAGGTCGTCTACGCCGCCAGCCACGAGAGCGCCCTGCACCTCGAGGACGTCCTCGCCCGGCGCACCCGCATCTCGATCGAGGCCTGGGACCGCGGCGAGTCCGCCGCCCCGGTCGCCGCCAAGCTCATGGCCGACGTGCTCGGCTGGAGCGACGACGAGGCCGAGGCCGAGGTCGCGAACTACCTCAAGCGGGTCGCGGCCGAGCGGGCCAGCCAGCTCGAGCCCGACGACGAGTCGGCCGACCGCGTGCGCCTCGAGGCGCCCGACATCACCTTCGGCTTCGACGAGGACGACATGGTCGTCGCGGGGGCCGACCAGGGAGGCGCGCCCAAGCCGGGCGAGAAGGTCACCGAACCCGCGGGCACGCCGGGCGACGACACGTCGGCGAGCAGCCCGGGCGGTCGCCAGGGCTGATCCCCGGTCGCTCACGCGACCACCCGCAGGAGGCGGGGGGGGGGGGGGGGCCGCCCCCCCCCCCCCCCGCCGCCCCCCCCCCCGCCCCGGGGGCCCCCCGGGGGGGGGCGGGGGGGGGGCCCCCCCCCCGGGCCCCGGGGGGGGCGGCCCCCCCCCCGGCGCCCCCGGGGGGGGGGGCCCCCCCCGGGGGGGCCCAGCCTCGGCGCCCGCCGGGCGCACGCACGAGGCCCCGACCACGCCGGGGCGTGATCGGGGCCTCAGGGCGGCACAGGGGGCGTCAGGCGC
>NZ_JBEPPU010000007.1:0-162269 GCF_040547465.1 Frigoribacterium sp. PvP054 | reverse complement strand
CGGGGCGGGGGCCCGCGCCGGCGGCGGGCGCGCCCCCCCCGGGGGCCGCCGCCCCCCCCCGCCCGGGGCCCCCCCCCCCGGGGGGGGGGGGCCCCCCCCCCCCCCCGGGGGGGGGCCCCCCCCCTCGCCGGGGGCCGGCGTCAGGGCGCGGCGTGGCGGCCGACGCGTGCGGGGGCGGGTGCGGCGGGGGCGACCGGTGCAGCGACGGCGACCGGTGCAGCGACGGCGACCGGTGCAGCGACGGTGGCGGACGCCTCGGCAGCGACCGGCGTCGAGACGCCGACCGCGGCGTCGGCGACGCCCTGTGCCAGCGCGGCCGCCTGGGGAGCGCGAGCCGACAGGGCCGCCGCGACCGCCGCCTCCCGGGTCTCGTACATCGGCGGCAGGTCGTGCCCGCCCTCGGCCGTCTCGTAGCTCTGCAGCTCGAGCTCGGCGAGGCGGGCGAACTCGGCCAGCTTCTCGCTCGACACGCTCTTGGCCTTGCGGGGCCGCGTGTTGTGCAGGCAGAACGTGCCGATCGCCTCGCCCGACGACGAGTGGATCGGATGCCCCGCGTAGAAGTAGCCATGGTTCAGGTCGAGGTAGGGGTTGTCCTTGAAGCGGTCGTCCTTGCGGGCGTCCTCGACGATGACCGGGGCGTCAGCGGCCACGGTCACGTCGCAGAACGTCAGCTCGCGCGGGATCGACACGGGCAGCAGCTCGGTGTTGACGGCGTAGTACAGCTTCTTGCCGTCGAGCAGCGAGACGACGGCGACGTCGACGCCGAACTCCTTCTCGGCGCGGCGGGCCAGGTCCTGCAGGGTGTCCGAGCCGCCGGTGCTCGCGAGCTCGACCAGCTTCTCGGCGCCGGACCACTCGAAGGTCGGCTCGGGCAGCACCCGTCGCGGGCGGGCCGCCGGCGCAGCGTCGGTGACGGGCGCCGCCGGCGCGGCGTCGGTCGAGAGGGCAGGAGGCGCGGCGTCGGTCGAGGGCGCCGGTGCGGTCGTCGGGCCGGCGGGCCCCTCGACGGCGGGCGCGGGTGCCACGGCACGGTCGGCCGCGGCCCTGGCCTGCTCGAGTCGGGCGACCTCGGCCCGGGCGTGCTCGAGCCGGGCCGCGATCGGGTCGACCGGCGGCGCCGCGGACGCCGCGGACGCCGCCGGCGACGCGGGTGCGGCCGCCCACGGCGTGGGTGCCACGGCGGGTGCCGGAGCGGCCACCGACGCCGCGAGGCGCCGCGCCCCCTCGAGCTGGGCGGCGACCCGCTCGGGCACGACCGGTGCGACCGAGGTGCGTCCGATGTGCTCGACCGTCTCGCCTCGACGGACCACGTCGAGCGTCGGCGCGACCCGGTCGGCGACCACGGCGCCCCACTGGCGGTACATCGTCTCGCAGCCGTGCGGGCGTCCGGGCTGCAGTTCGCCCGCGGGCAGGCGGAAGTACGAGGTCGCCGGGTGCGACGAGGCGATCCGCTCGGTGATCTCGTTCATGCGGGCGGCGTGCCGGTCGGCGACCGAGCCGAACGGGTTGTCGAACCGGGTCACCGAGCGCACGGGCTGCACGCCGACCAGCACGATGCGGGCGGTGGGGTGCACCCGGCGGGTGAGGTCGGTGACGAGGGCCGACACGTCGCGCTGCCAGCTGTCGAGCGGGGTCAGCATGACCGCGTCGTTGAGCCCGAGCATCACGACGACGGTGTCGTACAGGCTGAGGTCGTGGTCGCCGATCCACGAGCGGGCCGACCCGGCGTTCATCATCTCGTCGCCGATGTAGTCGACCGAGCACGCGCGCCCGGTCTCCTTCGAGGTCTCCTTGGCGATCTGGCCGGTGAGCGCCTGCTCGTGGCTCGTCACGCCGAAGCCGTGGGTCGGGCCGGTGCCGATCAGCAGCACGGTGTCGGGGTCGGGGGAGTCCGAACGGTAGGTGGGCCGTCCGCGGGGCGAGGGCACGTGGCGCGAACGCGAGAGCGTCCACAGGTAGAACAGGCGCATGGCTGGGCGCAGTCGTTCGTAGCTGCGCGTCGGGTGCGCGGGTGTGTCGACCGTCCTGGTCACGTGGTGCTCCTCGGGTGTCTCGCGGTGTCTCGTCCCCCTGGTCCAGGCTAGGAGGCGGGTCCGCGCCGGGCTGCCCCCAGTGCGGGTGCGCGGTGGCCCCCCTTCTGGTCGCAGGCCGCCGACGGCGTCCGGGACGAACCTGGACGTCCGGAGGCGCGGGGCGAGCAAGGTGGGACGCGTGACCCACACAGACAGCACGCCCCCCGACGACCAGGGCTCGGTCGCCACCGCCCTCGAACTCGTGGCCGACGAGGTCGACGCCGCCGTCTCGGCCGTGCTCGACGCCGACGCCGGCGACGACGACGCCTCCGGCCAGCTCGACGCGTTCGCCGACCTGGTCGACGACGCCGAGCGGGTCTTCGTCCACGGCGCCGGCCGCTCGGGCCTCGCCCTGCGCATGACGGCCATGCGCCTGATGCACCTCGGCCTCGAGGTGCACGTCGTCGGCGAGGTCACGACGCCCGCCATCGCCGACGGTGACGTGCTGCTCACCGCGAGCGGCTCGGGCACCACGTCCGGCATCGTCGCGGCGGCCCGCACGGCCGTCGACGCCGGCGCCCGCGTCGCCGCGATCACCACGGCGGCCGACTCGCCCCTGGCCGACCTGGCCGAGGCCGTGCTCGTCGTTCCGGCGGCCGACAAGCAGGACCGCTCGGGCACCGCGTCGGCCCAGTACGCCGGCGGACTGTTCGAGCAGACCGTCGTCCTGCTCGGCGACGCCGTCTTCCACGCCCTGTGGAAGCGCTCGGGTGCCGACGCCGACGAGCTGTGGCCGCGGCACGCGAACCTCGAGTAGCCGCGCCGCGCCTCCTGACCGGTGCCGCGCCTCCTGACGGGTGCCGCGCCTCCTGACCCTTCCGACCCGACCATCCGATCCACAGAGAGAAGAACGACATGAAGCTCCAGTTCGCCATGGACACCCTGACCACCGACGCCGCCCTCGAACTGGCGGCCGCCGCCGCCCCGAGCGTCGACATCATCGAGCTCGGCACCCCGCTGATCAAGGCCGAGGGCTTCCGGGCCATCACCGCGATCAAGGACGCCCACCCCGACAAGATCGTGTTCGCCGACCTCAAGACGATGGACGCCGGCGAGCTCGAGGCCGGTGAGGCGTTCAAGGCCGGCGCCGACCTCGTGACCGTGCTCGGCGTCGCCGGCGACAGCACGATCGCCGGCGCGGTCAAGGCCGCCAAGGAGCACGGCAAGGGCATCGTCGTCGACCTGATCGGCGTGCACGACAAGGCCGCCCGCGCGAAGGAGGTCGTCGCGCTCGGCGCCGAGTTCGTCGAGATGCACGCCGGGCTCGACGAGCAGGCCGAAGAGGGCTTCACGTTCGAGACGCTGCTCGAGGCCGGCAGGGCGTCGGGCGTCCCGTTCTCGGTGGCCGGTGGCGTGAAGGCGTCGTCCGTCGGTTCGGTGCAGGACGCCGGGGCCGACGTCGCCGTCGCCGGTGCCGCGATCTACTCGGCCGACGACGTCGCCGGTGCCGCCGCCGAGATCCGCGCCGCCATCAAGTAGCCCCGCCCGGGCGGCCCGCGCCGCCCGCCGTGCCCAGTTCCGGGTCGCACCGTCACGTGAACATCGCACCGCCAAATGTGGCGGTGCGATCTTCATGTGGCGGTGTCGGCCTCGGCCTGTGGACAACTTTCGAGGCATCGACGTGATCTAGGGCACAGTGCCGGGGTGAGCGAACCGATCCTCGTGCCCCTTCCTCCTCTGTTCCGCGTCGACTCCGTCGGGGCACACAGTCGCGAGGGAGCGGCGCTGCGGCGACGGGCGCGACGTGGCGAGTACGTCCCGCTCGCCCTGGGCACCTACGTCGAGGCTCGCGCGTGGCGCGCGCTGAGTCCCCGCCGTCAGCACGTGCTGCGGACCAGGGCTGCTCTAGGACGACTCGACGAGCGAGTCGTGGTGTCGCACCTGTCGGCAGCTGCCCTCCTCGACGTGCCGACCATCGGAACATGGCCCGACAAGGTCCACGTCATCGACCACCTCCGGCGTTCGACCCAGACCTCGCCTGGCGTCGTCCGTCACCCGGGGCCCCTGGACTCCACTGACGTGCGGGTGCTCGACTCCCTGCGGGTCACCTCGCCTGCCCGCACCGCCGTCGACATCGCTCTCGCGTCGTCGTTCCGGGACGGTGTCGTCGCGCTCGACGGGGTGCTCCATCAGGGAGCCGCGTCGAGGGGCGAACTGCAGGCCGTCCTCGACGCCCGTCCGACCGCTCGAGGTCGGGCCGGCGCCCGACGAGCACTGGCCTTCGCTCACGAAGGGGCCGAGTCGGCCGGCGAGTCGTGGTGCCGAGTGCTGCTCGATCGGCTCGGAGCGCCGGCACCCGTGCTGCAGCGGGCTTTCCCTTGGGCCGGAGGCTGCGACGTGGTCGATTTCTGGTGGCCCGAGTTCGGCATCGTCCTCGAGTTCGACGGGCTGTCCAAGTACACGAAGGCCCGTTGGCTCGGCGGACGGGCACCCGAACAGGTCGTCGTGGACGAGAAGATCCGCGAGGACCGCATCCGCGTCCGCCCTGAGGTCCGGGGGTTCGGACGCACCGTCTGGAACGAGCTGGTGCACCCTGAGCTGCTCGAGGCGGAACTCATGCGAATCGGACTGCCTCTGCGCACCGCCCGGTGAACGTCGCACCGCCGCATCGGGCGGTGCGACGTTCACATGGCGGTGCATCAGCGTGTCCGGAGGCAGGGACGGGGTGCCCGGCAGACGTTTTACCCGCGCGAAACAATTCGTATACAAAACTGGGGCGTGCGGCGCGATTGTATGCAATCCGCGTCGACGAGACCGATACCACCCGAGCATCGGAGGCCCGATGGCCCGCCCACCCCGCCCGTCCCGCACGGCGAGCGCGTCCCGCGCCGCCGGTGCGTCACGCCCCGCGAGCGCGTCCCGCGCCGCCGGTGCGTCACGCCCCGCCGGTGCGTCACGCCCCGCGGGCGCATCCCGCCCCGCGGGCGCGTCCCGCCGCCGGGCCCTCGTGCTGCCGGCCCTTGCGGCCGCGGCGGCGCTCGCCCTCACGGCCTGCGTCCCGCAGCAACCCGCCGGCACGAACCCGCCGGTGAAACAGGACGTCACGACCGCCCCGATCGGCGACAAGACGATCGTCGAGGGCGGCGACCTCGTGATGGCGCTGTCGGCGGAGCCGGACGCCCTCGACCCCACCACGTCGTCGTCGCTCTACACGCGCTACGTCATGGAGACGATGTGCCAGAAGCTCTACGACATCGACGCCGAGGGCGACCTCGTGCCGTTCCTGGCGACCGAGCTGCCGAGCCTGTCGGACGGTGGGCTCACGGTGGACATCCCCCTCCGCACGGACGCGGTCTTCGCCGACGGCACCCCGTTCGACGCCGAGGCCGTCGTCACGACGTTGCGTCGGCACCTCGACAAGCCGGACTCGTCGCGGGCCAGCGAGCTCGGCCCGGTGACCGGCGTCGAGGCGCTCGACGACGACACGGTGCGGCTGACCTACGAGCGTCCCTTCGCGCCGTTGACCGCGGCCCTGGCCGACCGGGCGGGCATGATCATGTCGCCGACCGCGCTCGAGGCCGAGGGCGACGACTTCGGTGACGCCCCGGTCTGCGTCGGCCCGTTCAAGTTCGTCGACCGGGTGCCGCAGACGTCGATCACGGTCGAGCGCGACCCGCTCTACTACGACGCCGACGACGTGCACCTCGACACGATCACGTACCGCATCATCACCGACGCGAGCATCCGCGCCGCGAACGTCCGGGCCGGCGACGTGCAGGTGGCCGACTCGATGTCGACCATGGACGTCGACGCGCTGATGGCCGACGACGGCGTCACCGTGCTGCAGGTCGGCTCGTTCGGCTACCAGGGGCTGACGGTGAACATCGGCAACCAGGACGGCGTCGGCACCGACCCGGTGCAGATCGACACCCCGTTGGCGAGCGACGTGCGCGTGCGCCAGGCGCTCGCCATGTCGATCGACCGGGACTCGCTCGTGCAGAGCGTGTTCGGGGGCTGGAACGACACCGCCTGCTCGCCGATCCCGCCGACCAGTCCGTTCGCGACGGCCGCCAGCGACGACTGCCCGGGCTACGACCCCGAAGGGGCGAAGCGCCTCCTCGCCGAGGCGGGCGTGACGACGCCCTACGAGATCGAGATGCAGGTCAGCAACAACGCCGACACGCTGCGCCTCGCCCAGGCGTTGCAGGCCCAGGTCGCCGACGGCGGGTTCCGGCTCTCGATCACGCCGGTCGAGTACTCGACCCTGCTCGACGTGCAGTCGCGGGGCGACTTCGACGCCCTGCAGCTCGGCTGGTCGGGCCGCGTCGACCCCAACGGCAACATGGTCAACTTCTTGCGGACGGGTGGCGGCAACAACTACTCGGGCTACAGCGACGCCCGGGTCGACGAGCTGCTGGCCGACGCCGCCGCCTCGATCGACGTCGACGAGCGCGCCGCGCTGTACGGCGAGGTCGTGACCCAGGTGCAGGAGGACGAACCGTTGATCTACCTGTACCGCACCCGAAGCCTGACCGCGCTGACGACCGAGGTGGCGGGAGTGTCCACGTACGCCGACGGCGTCGTGCGGCTCAGCGACGCCGCGTTCGTCGAGGGGGAGTGACCCGATGACCCGTTACCTGCTCACCCGGCTCTGGCAGTCGGCCGTCACGGTGGTGATCGCCTCGATCGTCGTGTTCTGGGGCGTCCGCCAACTGCCCGGAGACCCGGCCCTGGCGCTCGCCGGCGAAGAGGCGACGCCCGAGCGCGTGGCCGCGATCCGCGCCGACCTCGGCCTCGACGACTCGTTGCTCGTGCAGTACGGCCGGTTCGTCGGCAACTCCGTCCGCGGTGACTTCGGCGAGTCGACCCGCACCGGCACGCCCGTCACCGAGCTGATCGGTGCCACCCTGCCGGTCACGTTGTGGCTGGCGCTCTACGCGATCGCCGTCGCCGTCGTCGTGGGCGTCGCGCTCGGCGTCGTCGCCGAGCGGTACCGCGGTCGTTGGCCCGAGTGGATGGCCAACGCCGCGGCCCTCGTGGGGTTGTCGGTGCCGAACTTCTGGCTCGGCATCCTCGCGATCCTCTGGCTCGCGGCGGGCCTCGGCCTCTTCCCGGCGTCGGGTTACGTGCCGGTCGCCGAGAACCCGGCGAGCGCGTTCTACCACCTGACCCTGCCGGCGTTGATCCTCGGCACGAGCCTGGCCGCGGTCATCATGCGGCAGACCCGCGCCTCGATGATCGAGACGATGAAGACCGACTACGTGCGCACCGCCCGGGCCAAGGGCCTCGGCCGCGGCCGGGTTCTGATGCGCTACGGGCTGCGCAACTCGATGATCGTCGTCGTGACGATCGTCGGCCTGCAGCTCGGCGGCCTCATCTCGGGTGCCGTCGTCACCGAGCGGATCTTCGCGCTGCCGGGCTTCGGCAAGCTGACCCTCGACTCGGTCTTCACCCGCGACTACCCGGTGATCCAGGCCGTCGTCCTGATCATCACGGTCGGCTACATCGTGATCAACCTGGCGGTGGACGTCCTGTACTCCGTCATCAACCCGCGCATCAGGGTAGGAGGCGCATCGTGACCGTCATCGAGACACCCACCGCCCAGGGGGCGGGCCTCGGGTCGGCCCGGGGCCGGGTCTGGCGCGGGCTGCGGCACAACCGGCTCGGCATCGCGGGCGGCGTGATGCTGCTCGTCGTCCTGCTCGCCGGGCTCGCCGCTCCGCTGATCGCTCCCTACGACCCGACTCGGGTGGACTTCGAGCTGCCCTTCCAGGTGCCCGGCACGGTCGGCTACGTCCTCGGCACCGACGACCTCGGCCGCGACATCCTCTCGCGCACCGTGTACGGCATCCGCGTCTCGCTGCAGGTGGGCGTGCTCTCGGTGCTCCTGGCCGTCGTGGTGGGCACGCCGCTCGGCCTGCTGGCCGGCTACTGGCGCTGGCTCGACGGCGTCATCTCGCGGCTGACCGACGTGATGCTGGCCTTCCCGTTCCTGATCATCGCCGTGGCGCTCGCCGCGATCAGCGGTCCGAGCCTCGGCAACGCCGTCGTCGCCCTCGGCATCGCGCAGGTGCCGACGATGATCCGGGTGGTGCGCGGCGAGACGCTGCGGATCAAGTCGACCGACTTCGTGCTGGCCGCGACGACCATGGACGCCACGGGCCTCCGCGTGATCTTCCAGCACGTGCTGCCCAACTGCGTCTCGGCGATCATCGTGCAGGCGACGGTCATCATGCCGGTCGCCGTCATCGGCGAGGCCCTGCTGTCGTTCCTGGGGCTCGGCATCCAGCCGCCGACGGCCAGTCTGGGCATCATGCTGAGCGACGCGCAGCAGTACCTGGCGAAGGCGCCGTTCGCGGCCGTCGTGCCGGGTCTCGCGATCGCCGTGATCTGCCTGGGCTTCAACCTGTTCGGCGACGCCCTGCGCGACGCCCTCGACCCCACCGCCAGCGACCGGAAGTGAATCCCTCGTGAGCTACACCACCCCCGACGAGTTCGTCACCCGCCCCGACCTGCGGGGCACCTTCGGCATGACCTCGTCGACCCACTGGCTGGCGACGGCCTCGGCGCAGTCGGTGCTCGAGCGTGGCGGCAACGCGTTCGACGCCGCGGTCGCCGGAGCGTTCGTGCTGCACGTCGTCGAGCCCCACCTGAACGGCCCCGGCGGCGACCTCACCGCGATCTACGCGACGGCCGAGGCGCCCGACGCCCCGACCGTGCTCGTCGGTCAGGGCCCCGCCCCCGCCGCGGCGACGCGCGAGCACTACCTGGCCGAGGGCCTCGAGCTGGTCCCCGGCTCGGGAGCCCTGGCCGCCGCCGTCCCCGGAGCCGTCGACGCCTGGCTGAAGCTGCTGGCCGAGCACGGCACCTGGTCGCTCGCCGACGTCCTCGCCTACGCGATCGGCTACGCCCGCGACGGTCACCCGATCGTGGCGCGCGTCGCGTCGACCATCGAGACCGTGGCCGACCTGTTCACCGAGCACTGGCCCACCTCGGCCGCGCACTGGATGCCGGGCGGCGAGGTGCCCCGCGAGGGCGACCTGCTGACGAACCCGGCCTACGCGGCCGTCCTCGACGAGCTGGTCGCGTCCGGCGACGCGCTCGGCCCGGACGCCACCCGCGAGGCGAAGATCGAGGAGGCGCGGGTCGAGTGGGGCAGCGGACACGTCGCGCAGGCGATCGACGCGTTCGTCCGCACTCCGCACCGTCACTCGTCGGGCACCGACCACGCGGGCGTCATCACGGCCGCCGACCTCGCCGCCTTCCGCGCGACGACCGAGCCGGCGACCACCGTCGGGTTCCGCGGCCACACCGTCGCCAAGACCGGCGCCTGGGGTCAGGGCCCGGCCCTGCTGCAGGTGCTGGCGCTGCTCGAACCGCTCGACGACGAGCTGCTCGACCCGTCGACGGCCGACGGAGCCCACACGATCGTCGAGGCGCAGAAGCTCGCGATGGCCGACCGCGAGGCCTGGTACGGCCCCGGTGACGTGCCGCTCGACGCGCTCCTCTCGTCGGCCTACGCCGACGATCGCCGTGCGCTGATCGGTGAGCGGGCGTCGCACGAGCTGCGTCCCGGCGACGTCCCCGGGCGTGAGCCGTACGCCCTGCCGACGATGCGCACCGAGTACCTGCCGCCGGCCCTCAGCGAGGCGCCCGCCGGCGTCGGCGAGCCCACGGTCGCCGCGCCGACCGCCTCGAGCGCCTCGGGCACCGCCTCCGCGTCGAGCCCTGGGGCCACCGCGCCCGCCGAGGACGCCCCGCCGACCGGCACCGCGCCTCCGGCCGACCGCCTGGCCGAGCCGTTCACCGAGCCGACCGGCGAGACGCGCGGCGACACGTGCCACCTCGACGTGGTCGACCGCTGGGGCAACGTCGTGTCGGCGACGCCGTCGGGCGGCTGGTTGCAGTCGTCGCCGACGATCCCCGAGCTGGGCTTCTGCCTCGGCAGCCGGCTGCAGATGTCGTGGCTCGACGAGGGCACGGCCTCGACGCTCGAGCCCGGCACCCGTCCGCGCACCACGCTGACCCCGACCCTCGTGCTGAAGGACGGCCAGCCCGTCGTCGCCCTCGGCTCGCCGGGCGGCGACCAGCAGGACCAGTGGCAGCTGCTCTACCTGCTGCGCACGATCGTCGGCGGCTACACCCCGCAGCAGGCGATCGACGCCCCGGCCCTGCACACCACGTCGTTCCCCGGCAGCTTCTGGCCCCGCACCTGGACGCCCGGCGGCGTCGTGGTCGAGGACCGCCTGGGCGACGACGTCATCGACGCGTTGGTCGCCCGCGGCCACGTCGTCACCCGCGCCGGCGACTGGTCGCTCGGCCGGTTGTCGAGCGTGTCCCGTGACCCCGAGACCGGCGTGCTCTCCGCCGCCGCCAACCCCCGAGGAGCCCAGGCCTATGCCGCAGGACGTTGAGAACGCGACCCCGCCGACCGACCCGACCCGCGCCTCCTCGTCCGGGTCGACGACGGCGCCTCGACCGCTGCTGAGCGTGCGCGACCTGCGCGTCTCGTTCGGCGACACCCCCGCCGTGCACGGCGTCGACCTCGACGTCCGACCCGGTGAACGGGTCGCGATCGTCGGCCAGTCCGGTTCGGGCAAGTCGACGGTGGTCGCGGCCATCCTGCGGTTGCTGCCCGGGGCCGGTCACATCACGGGCGGGTCGATCGTGCTCGCCGGGCCCGACGGCGACGCCCTCGACCTCGCGCAGGCGACCGAGGCTCCCATGCGTCAGGTGCGCGGGGCCCGCATCGGCCTGGTGCCGCAGGATCCCTCGACCAACCTGAACCCGTCGATGAAGGTCGGCGCGCAGATCGCGGACGCGCTGCGCACCCACGGCCTGCGCGGCCACGACGAGGTGCAGCGTCGCGTCGTCGCCCTGATGACCGAGGCGGGCATCCCCGAGGCCGAGCGCCGGGCGGGGCAGTTCCCGCACGAGTTCTCTGGCGGCATGCGCCAGCGCGTGCTCATCGCGATCGCCCTGGCCCGTGAGCCCCAGCTGCTGATCGCCGACGAGCCGACCAGCGCGCTCGACGTGACGGTCCAGCGGCAGATCCTGAACCACCTGCAGACGCTCGTCGAGAGCCGCGGCACGTCGCTGCTGTTCATCACCCACGACCTCGGGCTCGCCGCCGACCGCACCGACCGCATCGTCGTGATGCTCGAGGGCCGCGTCGTCGAGCAGGGCACGCCCGAGCAGATCCTCCGCCGGCCGCAGCACGAGTACACCAAGCGCCTCGTCGCGGCCGCTCCCACGCTGGCCTCGGCCACCGCGCTGCGTCGCGGCGAGACCGTCCTCGACGAGGGCACGGACGCGAAGGAGGCGCGGGTCGACTCGATCCTGACCGTCACCGACCTGGTGAAGGAGTTCCGCCTCCGGGGTCGCCGTGGCGAGCAGGTGCGGGCCGTCGACCACGTCTCGTTCGAGGTGCCGCGCGGCACGACGACCGCGATCGTGGGCGAGTCCGGCTCGGGCAAGACGACCGTCGCCCGCATCGTGCTCGGCCTCGAGTCGGCCACGAGCGGGTCGGCCCTGATCGACGGCGAGGGCATCACCGCGAGCCGGGGCGCCGCGCGACGGGCGTTGCGGCGCCGGGTGCAACCGGTCTTCCAGGACCCGTACGGTTCGCTCGACCCCTCGTACGGCGTCGAGCGGCTGATCGACGAGCCGCTGCGGATCTTCGGCGTCGGCGACCGCGCCTCGCGTCGGCAGCGCGTCGCCGAGCTGCTCGACCAGGTGGCCCTGCCGCGCTCGGTCGCCCAGAGCCGGCCCAACGAGCTCTCGGGCGGGCAGCGGCAGCGCGTGGCCATCGCCCGGGCGCTCGCGCTCGAGCCCGAGCTGCTGATCTGCGACGAGGCCGTCTCGGCGCTCGACGTGCTCGTGCAGGAGCAGATCCTCGAGCTGCTCGGCGACCTGCAGCGACGGCTCGGCCTGAGCTACCTGTTCATCACCCACGACCTCGCGGTCGTCCGCCAGATCGCCCACGACGTGGTGGTGATGCGCAAGGGTGCCGTGGTCGAGCGGGGTAGCGTCGACGACATCTTCCTGTCGCCCCGTGCCGAGTACACGACCGAACTGTTGGGAGCCATCCCCGGTGCCAGCCTCGCCCTCTGAGGGCACGCCCCCCGTCGTGCTCGTCGACGCCCTCCGGCGCGAGATCGTCGACGGCAGCCTCGTGCCGGGCACCCGCATCACCGAGGCGTCGGTCGCCCGTCGCCACGGCGTCTCGCGGGTGCCGGTGCGCGAGGCGCTGCGCGCGCTCGAGGCCGAGGGCTTCGTCGTGTCGACGCCGAACGTGGGCAGCCGGGTGGCGGCGATCCCGGTCGACGAGGCCGACGACCTCTTCGCCGTGCGCGAGGCGCTCGAGATCTCGACCGCCCGGCGGGCCGCCCTGCGGGCCCGGGGGCTGTTCGGCGAACCGAGCCCGCCCGAGGACTGGTGGCGCACCCGTCGTGAGCTCGGGCAGCTGCTCGACGACGGCGACGAGGCCGTCGAGGCGGGCGACCTCGACCGGCTCGTCGAGCTCAACGACCGGTTCCACGTCGGCGTCGCGCGCCTGAGCGGCAGCGCCACACTCGGCACCCTGCTGCGTCAGCTCTCGAACAAGATCGAGTGGCTGTACGCCCTCGACACGTTCTCGCGCGGCAAGCGGCTCTGGCCCGACCACCGCCGCATCCTCTCGGCCATCGACGCGGGCGACGAGGCGGCGGCCGCCGAGCTGATGGGCTGGCACGTCCGCGAGTCGCGCATCGGGTTCCTCGCCCGCACCGAACCCGCCGACCGCGTGGCCGACCTCAGGGCCACCCCGCCGGCCCTGCCGCCGACGATCCCGTCGCCGACCGTCCCGGCGCCTTCGGCCTCGTCGACCTGACCCGCGCCTCCTCGGCCCGTCGTGCACCGGCTGCACGTTCCCAGGTGACGGGCGGCGAGGCTGCTTACTGTTCTCGGTCATGGACGAACCTCCCTCTCACATGCCCTGGCCTCTCCCACGCCTGACCGCCCACACGGTCGTCACGGACGGGGAGGGGCGACATGAATGAGTGGGTCATGGTCGGCATCGGCCTCGTGCTCACCGTCGGCACCGGCTTCTTCGTCGCGTCCGAGTTCTCGCTGGTCAACCTCGACCGCAACGAGCTGGAGGCGCGGCGCGACCGGGGCGAGAAGCGCCTCGGTCCCACGATCGGGGCGTTGCGCATCACCTCGACGCACCTCTCGGGCGCGCAGCTGGGCATCACGCTGACCACGCTGCTGACCGGGTACACCTTCGAGCCCGCCATCAGCTCGATGCTCAGCGGCCCCCTCGACGCCGTGGGCGTGCCCGCCGGGGCGGTGCCCGTCGTGGGCAGCGTCGCGGGCATCGTGCTCGCCACCCTGTTCTCGATGGTGGTCGGCGAGCTCGTGCCGAAGAACTTCGCGCTGGCGCTGCCCCTGGCCACGGCGAAGTTCGTCGTCCCGTTCCAGGTCGCGTTCACGACCGTCTTCAAGCCGCTCATCGTGCTCTTCAACGACACGGCCAACGCCGCCATCCGTGCCCTGGGCATCGAGCCGAAGGAGGAGCTGTCGGGGGCCCGCTCGGCGGAGGAGCTCAGCTCGCTCGTGCGCCGGTCGGCGCTGGAGGGGCAGCTCGACCAGGACCACGCGACCCTGCTCGGCCGCACCCTGCGTTTCTCGCAGCACGACGCCTCCGAGGTGATGACGCCGCGCGTCCGCATGACGACCATCGCCTCGACCGGCACGGCCGCCGACGTGGTCGAGGCCGCCCTGGCCTCGGGGTTCTCGCGGTTCCCGGTGATCGGCGACGACAGCGACGACATCGTCGGCGTCGTGCACGTGAAGCACGCGTTCGCCGTCCCGCTCGCCGAGCGCGCCTCCGTGGGCTCGACCTCGCTCATGCAGGAGGCGCGGTTCGTGCCCGAGAGCATGGGCACCGACTCGCTGCTCGGCCTGCTGCGCCACGGTGGCCTGCAGATGGCCGTCGTCCGCGACGAGTTCGGCGGCACCGCCGGCCTCGTCACCCTCGAGGACGTCGTCGAGGAGCTCGTCGGCGAGCTCGAGGACGAACACGACCGGGCCCGGGTGGGCATCGTGCGCCAGGCCGGCACCGTGCTGTTCGACGGGTCGCTGCGGCCTGACGAGCTGGCCGACCGGGCCGGCATCCGGGTTCCCGACGACGGCGACTACGAGACGGTGGCCGGCTTCGTCATCGACCGGCTCGACCGCCTGCCCGAGGTGGGTGACGAGGTCGCCCTCGAGGGCGGCAGCGGCAGCCTGCGGGTCGAGCGGGTCGCGAACGGGCGCCTCGAGCGCCTGCGGTTCGTGCCTGCCCCCGACCCCGCCGACGGCCTCGACGCCGTGGCACCCACGACCGAGCACGACCGCGTCGTCGCGTCGCTGCGAGAAGGGATCACCCGATGAGCGAGTACCTGCCCGGCATCGTCTGGCTCGTCGTGCTGCTGGTCGTCAACGGCTTCTTCGTCGGCGCCGAGTTCGCCGTCATCTCGGCCCGCCGCTCGCAGATCGAGCCGCGGGCGGAGGCCGGCAGCAAGGCGGCGAAGAAGACCCTCTGGGCGATGGAGCACGCGACGCTGATGCTGGCCACCAGCCAGCTCGGCATCACGGTCTGCTCTCTCGTCATCCTGAACGTCTCGGAGCCGGCGATCCACCACCTGCTCGAGATCCCGCTCGGCCTGACCAGCCTGTCGGCCGAGGCGATCGGCGTCGTCGCGTTCGTCGTGGCGCTCGTGCTCGTCACCTTCTTGCACGTCGTCGTCGGCGAGATGATCCCGAAGAACCTGTCGTTCTCGGTGCCCGACCGCGCCGCCCTGATCCTGGCGCCGCCGCTCGTGTTCGTCGCGACGGTGTTCAAGCCGGTCATCTGGTCGCTGAACGCGGTGGCCAACGGCGTGCTGCGGCTGTTCCGGGTCGAGCCGAAGGACGAGGCGACGAGCTCGTACACCCTCGACGAGGTCGCGACGATCGTGCGGCAGTCGACCCGCGAGGGCACCCTGTCGGACTCGTCGGGCACCCTGTCGGCCGCGTTCGAGTTCACGACACGCAAGGTGCGCGACGTCGAGGTGCCGCTCGACGAGATGGTCCACCTGGCTCCGGGGTCGACCCCGGCGGACGTGCAGCGGGCCGTGGCGGCCCGCGGGTACTCGAGGTACGTGCTCACCGACGGCGAGGGACAGCCCACGGGCTACCTGCACCTCAAGGACGTCATGGACCTCACGGACGACGTGTCGTTCGCGTCGCCCGTGCCCGAGAAGCGCATCCGTCGCCTGGGCGCGGTCGGCCGCGACACCGACCTCGAGGACGCCCTCGCCTCGATGCGACGGGTCGGGGCGCACGTGGCCCGGTCGGTCTCGGCCGACGGGGTCACCACGGGCGTGCTGTTCTTGGAGGACATCATCGAGGAGCTCGTCGGCGAGGTCGACGACGTCATCGCGACCTGACGGCCGGTGCCCGTGCCCGTGCCCGCGTCGGTGTCGGTGTCGGTGTCGGTGCCGGTGTCTGCCGGGGCGGGTGCCGACGGGCGCCGTCTCAGGGGAGCGGGTGCGGGCCGGGCAGGGCGTGCAGCTCGGCGGCGGCCGACTCGGCCGCGATCGGGTCGCCCGCCTCGGTCGCCCGGCGGAGGGCCACGAACGACTGGGCCATCGAGTCCCAGTGGAGCACCTGCACGATGTTGGGCACCCGCAGCTTGTAGGCGAGGCCGTCGGTGACGTCCGAGCAGACCTTGACGAGGGCCGGGTTGCCGCAGTGCTCGACGTAGGTCGAGAACAGGGCGACGGCGTGGGCGTTGAGGGCCGGGCCGTCCTCGCGGGCGAGGTCGTCGAGGCAGACGTCGATGGCCCGCACGATGTCGCGGGTGACCTCGGCCGTCAGGTTCGGCACCGCGAGGCGGACGGCGCCGGCGAAGAGCACGCCCAGGGTCTGCACGGCCTCGACGGCCTCCTCGGCCTTGGGGGTGGCGACCTTCGTGTAGCGGTTCGGGGCCATCTCGACCAGGCCCGCCCGGACGAGGTCGCCGAGGGCCTCGCGGATGGGGGTGCGAGAGACCTGCAACCAGGCGATCAGCTCGTCGTCGTGCAGTCGCTCGCCCGGCTCGAGCGTGCCGTCGATGATCGCGTCACGGATGCGGCTGCGGACCGTGTCGCGCAAGAGCTGCCGCTCGGCGGCGGGGGGAGAGACGGGGATCGGCATGCGGCCTCCTCATGGTCTGGGGCGGGGCGCCCAGCCGACATACTAATACGATTCCCGCTTTCGTTGCCCGATGGGCAGTGAAAGTAGAATGTCAATCCTTTCCTGACGCCCGGATGCGTCGACGTCCCGACGCCCCGACGGCACGACGAAGCCCCGCCCCTCCGTGGAGGGGCGGGGCTTCTCGAACCGGGACCGACGTCGCTACTCGGCGGCTGCCGTGGCAGGTGCCGCCACCGGCACGTGCTGCGAGGCGACCTCGACGCCGTGCGCGTCGCGCAGGGTCGTCAGGGTGCGCTCGATCTCGTCGTCGCGACGCTCGGGCGACCACCCGAGCGAGTCGGCCATGACGTCGGCGATCTCGGTCAGCAACTCGATCGTCACCCCGCCGACGAAGGCGAGGTTGGTGCGGCGCAGGACGACGTCGGTCAGGTGGACGGCGTCCTCGTGCTCGGCGAAGTAGGCGATCTCGGCCGTGGTCAGGGTCGGGTCGGCGTCGAGGGCCTGCGACGGCTGGTCGAGCAGCACCTCGATGACCTCGGAGGCGCGGGTGCCGTAGCGGGTCAGCAACCGGTCGACCTGGTCGCGGTCGAGGCCGTCCGCGTGGGCGGCGACCCAGGTGGTGCGGGCGCCGTCGGTGGTCGGGAACCCCTTGCCGCCGCCGATCGCCATGCCGGTCGTGTCGACCGAGCGGCGCACGCCGAGCTTCGTCGTGGCCTCGGTCGAGAGGTGGGCCGACAGGGCGCGGAAGGTCGTCCACTTGCCGCCGACGAGGCTCAGCACGGTCGTGCCGGGCAGCTCGGCGACCTCGGTCTCGACGATGCGGTAGTCGCGAGACACGAAGCCGGCCGCGAGGTCGTCGTGCTTCGGCAGCGGGCGGACGCCCGAGTAGCGGTAGACGATGTGGTCGCGGTTCAGCTCGATGTCGGGGTACACGTGCTTGACCAGGTCGAAGAAGTAGTCGACCTCTTCTTCGGTGCAGACGGCCGGCTCGGCCATGTCGGCCTCGAGGTCGGTGGTGCCGATCAGCACACGGCCCTTGAGCGGGTAGATCAACACGATGCGGCCGTCGTTGTTCTCGAAGAAGATCTCGCGTCCGTTGGTGGCCTCGAGCAGCTCGGGGCTGTCGACGACGATGTGCGAGCCCTTGGTGCCGCCCATGTACTGGGACTCGGCGCCGAAGGCCTTGTTGGTGAGGTCGGTCCAGGGCCCGGAGGCGTTGATGACGACGTCGGCCCTGACCGTGAACTCGGTGCCGCTGACGACGTCGCGCAGGGTCACGCCGCCGTCGGCGGTGCCGACGGCCTCGAGGTAGTTCGCGCTGCGGGCGTTGTCGCCGGCGGCCAGGCCGTCCTTCAGGACGTCGAGCGCCAGGCGCTCGGGCTCGTGGACCGAGGCGTCGTAGTAGGTGCCGGTGTACTTGAGGGACTTGTTCAGGTGCGGCATCTCGGCGAGGGCCTTCTTGCGCCCGAGGAACCTGTGGCGGGGCACCGAGCCGCCGTCGCGCGAGAACGAGTCGTACATCGTCATGCCCACCTTGATGAGCAGGGCGCCGCGCTCCTTCGTGGAGCGCTGCTTGTGCGTGAGCATGCGCAGGGGGGCGTTCATGATGCCGCTGAACGTCGAGAAGATCGGCATCGTGGTCTGCAGCGGCTTGACGTAGTGCGGGGCGATCTTGAGCAGGCCGTTGCGCTCCTCGACGCTCTCGCGGACGAGGCGGAACTCGCCGTTCTCGAGGTAGCGGATGCCACCGTGGATCATGTGCGACGAGGCGGCGGACGCGCCCGAGGCGTAGTCGGCACGCTCGACGAGCACGACGTCGACCCCCTGGAGGGCCAGGTCGCGGAAGGTCGCGATGCCGTTGATGCCACCGCCGACGACGAGCACCTGTGCCGTCGGGCGGTCGACGATGCGCTGCACGTTGGGACGGATCGAGTCTGTCTTCTTCGACATGGTCACTGCTTCTTTCGAGATGCGATGTCTGGTGGTGGTGACCGACTCGTCCTGCGGGCCGGTAGATTCATCGTCGTCCCGATGCACACTGGGTGCAACGTATCTGCACGAACGTGCAAGGAGGTCCCCGTGGTCGCTGCCGATCAGTCCGAACGCACGCAGGAGGCGCTGCGCGCGGCGCATCTCTACTACATGCAGGACCTCACGATGGAGGCCATCGCGCACGAGCTGCAGACGTCCCGGTCGTCCGTCTCGCGCCTCCTGAAGTCGGCTCGTGAGACGGGGCTCGTCGACATCCAGATCAAGTCGCCCCTCGACCAGCCCACCGCCGTCGGCGACGGCCTGCACCGGCGCTTCGGCGTGGTGGCGCACGTCGTCCCGGTGCCCGACCAGACGAGCGACGTCGACCGCCTCGACCGAGTCGCCCTGTCGGCTGCACGAACGCTCACGCAGTACGTCGACTCGAACATGGTCGTGGGCGTCGCGTGGGGCTCGACCGTGAGCGCGGTCAGCCGGTACCTGGTGCCCAAGACGACGCACAACACCGTCTTCGTCCAGCTGAACGGAGCGGCCAACACCCGCACCACCGGCATCGAGTACGCGAGCGAAATCCTCCGTCGCTTCGGGCACGCGTACGGCGCGTTGATCCAGCAGTTCCCGGTGCCGGCCTTCTTCGACGACCCCGCCACCAAGCGTGCGCTGTGGAGCGAGCGCAGCACCCGCCGCGTCCTGTCGCTGCAGGGCGAGATGGACCTCGTCGTCTTCGGCGTCGGTTCGCGTGAGGCGCACGTACCGAGCCACGTCTACTCGGGGGGCTACCTCGAGCAGAGCGACCACGACAGCCTCGCCCACGACCACGTCGTCGGCGACGTCGCGACGGTCTTCTTCCGCGAGGACGGCTCGTCGACCGACATCGAGCTCAACCAGCGGGCCACCGGGCCCGACCTGGCCACCATCCGACGGACGCCGCGTCGCGTCTGCGTCGTCGCCGGCGAGGCGAAGGTCGTCAGCGTCCGGGGCGCCCTGGCCGCCGGCCTGGTCACCGACCTCATCCTCGACGAGGGGACGGCGCGGGCCCTCCTCGCGAGCTGACGCCGGGACGAGGAGGCGCGGTCGGGGTACAGCGCGCCAGCCGCGACCCAGCCCGCCCGCGTAGACGGGGGTGGTCGCACACCGGGCCCCTGACGGGCCCCGAGAGGAGCATCACCATGGCAAGCACCGATCTCACCGGACGTCGCGTCCTCGCGATCGTCACCAACTACGGCGTCGAGCAGGACGAGCTCGTCGTGCCCGTCGCGAAGCTGCGCGAACAGGGCGCCACCGTCGTCGTCGCCGGCGTCTCGACCGAGCCGGTCGAGACGCTCGTCGGCGACAAGGACCCCGGCCAGTCCGTCCGCCCCGACACGACCATCGCCGAGGCCGACGCCGCCGACCACGACATGCTGCTCGTGCCCGGCGGGACGATCAACGCCGACACCCTGCGCACCGAGAGCGACGCCGTCGAGCTCGTCAAGGCGTTCGCGTCGGCCGGCAAGCCGATCGCGGCCATCTGCCACGGGCCCTGGGCCCTGATCGAGGCCGGTCTCGTCGAGGGCAAGGAGCTCACGTCGTTCGCGTCGTTGCAGACCGACGTCCGCAACGCCGGCGGCACCTGGGTGGACCGCTCGGTCGTGACCGACGTCGAGCAGGGCTTCACGCTCGTGACGTCGCGCGACCCCGACGACCTCGAGGACTTCGTCCGCGAGGCCTCGACGGCCCTGGCCGAGACGGCCTGACGCCCGACCCGCACCCCGAGCGGGTGTCCGTCGTCCCCGGACGGGACGGTGGGCACCCGCACGGGTCTTTAATGGGACCTCGGGCCCGACGTCGGCCCGCACCCGGTCGCCTCGGCGTCCGGCCGGTCGAGAGAGGGGTCCGACGATGTTCGGCAAGGCGCGTGCCCTCCCCTCCGAACCCGCGACCCCCGACCCCGTGGCCCTCGAGCGCGCCGTGTCCGAGGGCATCCTCATCTCGCGGGCGGCCGCCGTCGTGTCGGTGGCGAACTCCATCGTCATCCGTGCGTTGCGCGACCACGAGCACTTCGACCACGAGCGCACCCGCGAGGCCGTTCGGACGATCCTCGGTCGCCTCGCCGCCGAACAGCGCGAGCAGAACGAGCGCATCGGTGGCGAACGGGCCAAGGCCCTGAAGGCCAAGGGGCGTTCGCGACACCAGCACGACTACCGGCGCGGAGACGACGACACCCTGTGGTTCCGCGAGAAGACCTACACGGCCGTGGCCGAGAGGCTGGACGACCTGCAGTCCGACGACGAGTTCGTCGGGGGGATCGTGTCCGCCGCCGTCGAGCGCGCCTGGGGCGACGTCGGGGCCGTGATCGTCACCCGGGTGTCGGCCGTCGAGGCGGTCGACCCGGCGTACCACGACGAACGCGACCAGCGCCTCCGGGCGTTCGTCGACGAGGACATCGCCCGTCTGCTCGCGCAGCCCCCTCCGGGGTCCGACGCCCCGCGGTCGGTCTGACCGCCGGGCGACGGCCCCCGACCTGGGGCTGGCACCCCTCGACCGCGGCGGTCACCATGGAGCGACACCGCTCGGCCCTCACCACGCAGAGCCCTCGTCGATCAGGCCACCGTCGTGGGAGGAGCCCGGCATGAACCGTCTCGTGACCCCCGTGCTGCACGGGGTGATCCGGCAGCGCAACCGCTGGTTCGACCGTCGGCTCGGGCTGCCGAAGCCCGAGGGGGTCGCCCGGGCGCACGCGCCGGGCGTCAGCCCCGACCGCGTGCTGCTGTTCGGCAGCGGTCCCGCCGTGGGGTGGGGCGTCCGCAGCCACGACCTCGGCCTGGCCGGCCATCTCGCACGTGCCGTGTCGCAGTCCACGGGTCGGGGGGTCGACGTCGACGTGCTGGCGGACCCCACCATGCGTGTGACCACGGCTCGACGCGTGCTCGCCGACCGCGACCTCGCGCGGTACGACGCCGTGGTCGTGGTGGCCGGCATCAACGACGCCCTCGAGATGACCGACCTCACGAGGTGGCGGCGCGCCTTCGTCGACCTGCTGGTGCACATCGAGACCGAGACCGGCGGGGCCAGCAGCCCCGTGCTGGTGACCGGCATCCAGGCGCCCAGCGAGGTCACCGTGTTCCGCATCGCCTGCGGCGGGCTCGTCGACCGCCACGCGGCCGAGCTGAACGACATCATCCGCGACGTCTGCTCGACGCACCCCCGCGTGCACGTGCTGATGCCGCCGTCGCCGCTCTCGGGCCACGACGACCGCGACCAGCTCATCGCCAAGTACGCGCGCTGGGGCGAGGCGCAGGCCGAGCTGCTCGCGCCGATGCTCGACGCCCAGATGTCCGCCGGGGGCGGTGTCGCGCGGGCGCGTCGGCACGCTCCCCAGGCCGAGGTCGACCGGATCGAAGCGATCCGGGCGCTCGGACTGCTCGACACCGACCCCGAGGAGCGCTTCGACGACATCGTCGAACGGGCGCGGACCCTGCTCTGCGCGACCGGCGCCGCGTTCTCGCTCGTCACGGCGGACCGCACCTGGAACAAGGCGCTCGTCGGCGGTGGCGACCGCGAGATGCCGGCCGCCCTGTCGTTCTGCGCCCACACGGTGGCCGGCGGTCAGCCGTTCGTCGTCGAGGACGCCTGGGCGGACGAGCGCTTCGGCGTCGACGCCCCGGCACGGTTCTACGCCGGCTATCCGGTCGAGAGCCCCGACGGCGTCCGCATCGGGGCCCTCTGCGTCGCCGACCCCGAACCCCGCACGGTCGAGAGCGTCGACCTCGTCATGCTGCGCGAGCTCGCCCTCAGCGTGCAGCGCGAGCTCACTCGTCAGGCCGTCTCCCGCACCTGATCGGCGGCCCGCGTCCGACCGAAGTCGCACTGGACACGCGACACGCCCGGGATGTAAGTTCGGTCCTCCGCGCCGACCGACGGTGCGGACACGTCGGCACGACGAGACAGAGCACGAGAGGAGGCCGCGATGTCGCACGAACGCACGCCGCGCCTCCTCGGCCAGCAGCCGCTCGACGGCAAGCCCGTCGAGGGCACGTCCTATCACGGGCGACGCTGGCTCTCTCTCGACCCCCTCCGCTAGGCCCGACGACGTCACCCGACGCCCCGAGCCCACGAGGCCCGGGGCGTTCTCGTCTCTCCGACACCGCAGGCTCGACGGCCGCGGCACGAGGGGACGTCCGCCCGCCCCGGCCGACGACCCCCTCACAGAATCGAAAGGACCATGGAGAAGATCACGTCCCGGCTGTTCAGCTGGGCAAGCCTGCTCGAGGAGAACACCGAGCAGCAGGCACGGACGACGTCGACGATGCCGTTCATCTACCCGCACCTCGCCCTGATGCCCGACGCCCACCTCGGGCTGGGCGCCACCGTCGGGTCGGTGATCCCGACGCTCGGCGCCGTCATGCCGGCGGCCGTCGGGGTCGACATCGGCTGCGGCATGATCGCGGTCAGGACGCAGTTCGTCGCGGGCGACCTGCCCGCCGACCGGAAGCCCCTGCGCGAGGCGATCGAGCGTGCCGTTCCGACCTCGGCCGGACGCGCCAACGCGAAGGTCGTGGCGACGGCCGAGCCGCGCGTCGCCGAGCTGACCGCCCTCGCCGAGGCCGCGGGCTTCGACCCGTCGTCGTACGCGAAGACCTGGCAGCTGCAGCTGGGCACGCTCGGTTCGGGCAACCACTTCATCGAGGTCAGCCTCGACGAGACCGACGCCGTGTGGCTCTTCCTGCACTCGGGCAGCCGGGGCGTCGGCAACAAGATCGCCCAGACGCACATCAGGGTCGCCCAGGCCGCCATGAAGCGCTGGTGGATCACGCTGCCCGACCCCGACCTGGCCTACCTCGTCGAGGGCACGCCCGAGTTCGACCGGTACGTCGCCGAGCTGCGGTGGGCCCAGCGGTTCGCGCTGCTGAACCGCGAGGAGATGATGGACCGCGTCGTGCGGCAGTTCGCCGACTGGGTCGGGGCACCCGTCGACGAGCAGGAGCGCATCAACTGCCACCACAACTTCACGCAGCAGGAGCGGCACTTCGGCAAGGACGTCTGGTTGTCGCGCAAGGGCGCCATCTCGGCCCGCGCCGGTGAGCCGGGGCTGATCCCGGGGTCGATGGGCACCGCGTCGTACGTGGTCGAGGGCCGGGGCGACCCGGTCGCCCTGCAGTCGTCCCCGCACGGGGCGGGTCGCACCTACTCGCGGAGCGCCGCGCGGAAGACCTTCACGCACGAGCAGCTGCGCGAGGCCATGACGGGCATCGAGTACCGCGACACCGACGCGTTCCTCGACGAGATCCCCGCGGCGTACAAGCCGATCGACCAGGTGATGGCCGACGCGGCGTCGCTCGTGACGATCCGCCACACGCTGCGGCAGATCGTCAACGTCAAGGGCGACTGACCGCCGCGCCCCGGGCGGGCCGGCGGTGCAGACTCGAGGTCGTGAGTGCTGCACCGCTGGTCACGCCCGACGGGCGGTACCTCGTGGTGCGCGGCCGGCTGTGGCGGCGGACGGACCCCCGCCTCGACGAGGCGACCCGCGCCTCCTTGGTCCACGAGCTGATGGAGGCGCGGCGCGCGAAGAAGACGGCGCTGGCCGACGACGACGCTGCCGCCGTCGAGGCCGCCCGGGCCCGGGTCGACGCCGCGAAGACCTCGCTCGGCGAACGCGGCCCGGTGTGGTGGGACGACGACGCCCCCGACGAGACCCGCCGCATGGCACGCAACACGCGCTACGCCGACTGGTTCGCCACGGTCGGGCCTGACGCCGCCACGAACTAGACACCGCGCCACGCCATCCGATGGCGCAGTGTTCATTTCGTGGCGGGCTGCTGGCCTAGCGGCCCTGGCGCTTCTTGAACGGCTTCGGCTGGCCCTTGACCGCGGGCGTGCGCCCCTTGCCCTTGGACGCCTTGGCCTTGCCCCCGGCGGGCGGGGGTGGCGGCGGGGTCGGGGTCGACGGGCTCGCCAGCTCGTCCTCGGCGACGACGATCGCGGCCTTGCCGGCCTTCGTCAACCGGTACGGCGTGACGTCCCGGTCGAAGAGCTTGGCCCCGAACTCGAGCTCGAGCGCCTCGATCGACGACTCGAGCTTCTGCCGCGAGATGCCGAGCTTGTCGGCCGCCACCGGGAAGTGCAGCACCTCGGCGGCGACGAGGAAGTGCCGCAGGTGACTCGTCTTCACGCCGTGGCGACCGAACCGCCGGCGGGGGAGTCGGCACGAATGCCGAGACCGTCGAGGGCCTTCTGGAAGATCGTGAGACCGCTCATGCCGGGCAGGTTCGAGATGTTCTGGTCGAGCTTGACGGCCGCCTTGCGACCCTCTTCGCCGCTCATCAGCTGGCCGAAGACGAACTTGACGTCGTCGACCTCCATGATCGACGAGCCGACCGGCGCCCAGACCTTCGACAGCAGGAAGCGCGTCAGCTTCTGCGCCTTCTTGCTCGCGAGCAGGCGCTCGCGGGCCTGCGAGACGTAGAAGGCCACGTGGCGGCTCTCCTGCTTCGCGATGCGCTTGAGCAGCTCGGCCAGCACAGGGTCCTTCTCGAGCTCGGCCATGCGCTTGTAGGCCGAAACGGCCGAGTACTCGTTCGCGGCACCCCACGACATGTGGACGGCCACGAAGTCCGAGCCGACGATCTTGCCGAGCAGGCCCTGCTTGACCGGGTCGAGGCGCTCGCGCCAACCGAGCTTCAGGCGGTTGGCCCGCAGCTGGTCGTAGTCGACCGTGATGCCGTGCACCTCGAGGATGGCGGCGAGGGCCTCGCCGTGCCAGAACTCCTCGCGGTTCCACATCGTCATGAACGTGGTCATCTCGTTCTCCTTGTGAGAAGGAGTCGTCAGCAGGTCACGGGTGTAGCAGACCGTGTGGTACTCGACGTCGGCCATGTAGCGCAGGGTGCGCAGCGAGTCGGCCGACAGCGGGTTCTTGCGGAAGTGGTCGAGGTCGAGGTCGTCCCAGCTCAGTCGTTCGGAGGTCGCGGCGAACTTGTCGATGTCGAAGGCCATGTGATGTCAGGAGGCGCGGGCTCAGGCCCTGCCTCCGTCTCCTTTCGCTGTGGTGCCGCTGGTGCCGCTCGTGCTGCTGGTGCCGCCGCGCGTCCAGTCGCGGATGCTCCATCTTCTTCGGAGCGCCTCGCGTGCCAGATTGCTGTCGGGGTTGACCGCGTTCGGGTGGCCGACCATCTCGAGCCAGGCGAGGTCGGCGAACGAGTCACCATACCCGTACGACCCCGAGAGGTCGATGTCGTTCGCCTGGGCGTACTGGCGCAGCCAGGCCGCGCGGGCCTCGTCGACGAGCGGCGGCTGGGCGAGGTAGCCGGTGTAGACCCCGTCGCGGTGGTGCATCGTGCTGGCGACGACCTCGTCGAAGAGGTGCGCCAACGGCGTCGTCAGGGTGTCGATCGAGCCGGTGACCAGCACCGTGCGGTGCCCTGCGGCGCGGTGCTCGGCGAGCCGTGCCAGCGCGTCGGGCAGGGTGTGGCGCAGGACGGTCTCGGCGTAGCCCTTCGACCGCACGACGCCCGACAGGCGCGAGACCGGCATGCCCTCGTACCGTCGCGAGAAGGTGCGGATGAACTCGCCGCGGTCGCGGCCCTCGGCACGCAGGTAGCGGGGCAGCGAGGTGAGCAGGCTGGCGACCTCGCCGGGCCACGCGGCCTTGCGCAAGCCGGCCGAGCGCACCCAGAGGTACTGCTCGACGATGTTGCTCGACAGCACCGTGCCCTCGAGGTCGAAGACGGCCACGACGTCGTCGCGTCGCGGCAGGGCCCGGGTGTCGGCGACGACGGCGGTCGCGGCGGGGCGCACCGAGAAGGCCCGCGTCATCGAGGTGATCGACGGGAAGTGCACCTCTTGGAAGTAGGCCTCCCAGTCGAGGTCGGTGACGTCGAAGCCGACGTCGGCGGGCGACCCCTCGGGCAACCCGGCGTGCAGCGCCCTCGTGCGGCGGTCGTCGAAGATGATCTCGGACTGCACGTAGTGGCGGTACAGGTCGGTGAGGCTCTGCAGCGACTCGAGGTCGGCCCGGCGGGTCTGCACCGTGGCGAGTGCCGTGCGGGTGCGCTGCGTGCTCGGCAGGCGGCTGAGCACGGCCTCACGCACGTCGTTGACGCGGTTCGCGGTGCGGATGGCTCCCTCGACCTTGCGCACCCCCGGGAAGTTCCAGTGCGGGGCCTCGATCGACGAGTGCTCGTCGCGGGGCAACGGGTTCGCCGTGAAGAACGTCTTGAGGTTCTCGAACATGCGCAGGATCGAGAACGGGTTGCTCCCGCCCGAGCTCGCGTGGAAGTACTGCGGGCTGCCGGCCTCGACCGGGTTGGCCGCGACGGTCAGGATCACGTTGACCACGTAGTCGACCGGGATCACGTCGAGCACGCTGTCGGGCACCCCGGGGAACTCGGGCAGCAGACCGCGGGCGTACGACATGATCAGCGGGTCGGCGACCTTGAAGCCGTCGATCCACCCGGGGAAGGGGTGGCGGTGGGCGCTCTCGACGATCGCCGGCCGGACGACCGACAGGCGGTGCCCCGCCCCGGCCCACAGCTCTTCGGCGGCCCGCTCGGCGAACGCCTTGGTCAACGTGTAGACGTCGGTCCAGCCGAGCGTCTCGGCCCGGGTGCGCCCGTAGTCGACCAGGCGTGCCTTGACCCAGGCGACCCGCGCCTCCTCGGCCGCGGCCGCGACCGCCTGCGGTCCGGTCTTGCCGTGAGCCGCACGACCCTGCGCGAGGAACCCGCGCAGCGTCTCGGGCTGGCGCGAGGCGGCCTCGACGCGGGCGCGGGCGTCGGCGGCGGCGGCACGCTCGGCCCGCCAGTCGACGTTGTGGCCCAGGGACGCCTCGGGGAACACGCCCTTGCGGATGCCGCCGACGTAGGCCGTCGACACGTGCACGACGTGCGGGTCGGTGCCGGTCTTCGCCAGGGCCTCGTACAGCCCGACCGCGCCGCCCACGTTGGTCTCGAAGGCCTGGTCGATCGGCGGGTCGAACGACACCGTCGAGGCGCTGTGGATCACGACGTCGAGGTCGGCGGGCAGGTCGGGCAGGTCGCCGAGCCCGCTCTCGATGACCCGGAGGCGCCCGGTGAGCGCGCCCTCGACGCCCTCGGGCCCGACGGCCTCGCGCCACGACGCGAAGACCGGCTTCTTCAGCAGGTGCCGCAGGCGGCCCTCGGCCGACGTGCCCGCCTTGGGGCGGATCAGCAGGGTCACGGTGGTGCCGGGGTGCGACGACAGCAGCCGCTCGAGGATCGCCTGGCCGACGAAGCCGGTGCCGCCGGTCAGCAGGACGTGCGAGTCGCCGAGGTCGACCCGGGTGGCGCCGGGGGTCCGGTCGGGCAGTGCGAGGCCGGGGGTGGAGCTCATGCGGTCAGCTTTCTGGTCACGGCCGCCGCGACGGCGGCGTCCAGGCCCGGCAGGTCGGCGACGAGGGCGCCCACGCGGTCGGCCCGCACGTGGCCCTCGGCCCCGCCGAACACGGTGGCGTCGAAGAAGGTCCGCTCGGAGTCGGCGCGCTCGACGGCGCCGACCGGCCAGACGGCCGTCAGCAGGGAGGCGCGGGTCATCTTCACCGCGCGGCGCGAGTCGCGCAGGCGCCAGTCGGCCTCGCTGGCGAAGAAGCGCTCGTGACGGGCCTTCACCACCCGTGCCCGGTCGACGACGGTCGTCAGCGTCGGGTGGGCGCCGAGCTCGTCGAGACGGTCGTATGCCTCTCGGAGCACCCATTCGTCGACGGCGCCGGTGGTGGTGTGGACGGCGACGATCGGCGATCCGACCGTGACGGCCTGCAGGGCCCGGGTGATCGGACCGCGGCGCTCGGTCGCCTCGGAGGCGGCGTGGCGCTTGGCCCCCTCGGGCACGTCGCGGTTGCGGGGCTCGTCGTGGGCCTCGAGGACGGCGTCGAGGGCGTCGGCCAGCCAGAACTTCTCGAACGCCCAGGTGACCAGGAACGCCGTCACCCGCGTGTCCTTGTGCGTGGCCGTGACGAGCAGGTTGCGCAGGTTCTCCATCGTCGCGCTCTCGAGTCGGCCGAGGTGGCGGACCAGGCGCAGGGCGTCCGCCCCGAGAGGGGCGTCGACGAAGCCGGACAGGTCGAGGTCGGGACGCCAGTTGCCCTGGGCGGTCTTGGTGAACTCGCGGATGTCGAAGTCGAGGTCGGCGCGCGGGGCATCTCTGGTCGTCATGACGGGTGGACCTCCGGGGCAGAAAGGGACGAGGCGAGAAGGGCCTCGAACGTGTCTCGATGCGCGCAGTCTGCTCTCAGCACCGTATCGTAAGCGGCATGGCTGTAGCGCTCGTCACCGGGGGCACGTCCGGCATCGGAGCCGAATTCGCCCGCCAACTCGCCACGCGTGGCTGGGACATCGTCCTGGTCGCCCGTGACCTCACCCGACTCGACGAGACGGCGACCGCGCTGCGCGCCCTCGGCCGCGACGTCGAGGTGCTCGCCGCCGACCTCGGCGACCGCCACGACGTCGACCGGGTCGCCGAGCGGCTGGCCGATCCGACCCGTCCCGTCGACCTGCTCGTGAACAATGCCGGCTTCGGCATGCACACCCCGCTGACCTCCCCCGACGTCGCCGCACACGACCTCGCGTTCGAGGTCATGTGCCGGGCCGTGCTCGTGCTCTCGGGTGCCGCCGCGCGGGCCATGCGCGAGCGCGGGCACGGCCGAATCGTGAACGTCTCGAGCACCGCCGGCCTCATGGCGATGGGCAGCTACTCGGCGATCAAGGCGTGGGTCACGTCCTACAGCGAGGGCCTCTCGGTCGAGCTCCGGGGCACCGGCGTGGGCGTGACGGCGCTGCTGCCGGGCTGGGTGCGGACCGAGTTCCATCAGCGTGCCGGCATAAAGTCGTCGTCGATACCCAACGCCCTGTGGCTCAGCACCGAACAACTGGTCGTCGCGTGCCTGCGCGACGTCGACAAAGGCAAGGTGATCTCCATGCCCACGCTTCGGTACAAGGTGCTGATGGGATTGGTCCGGCACGCCCCCAAGGGTGCCGTCCGGGCGGCGTCCGCGGCGATCTCGTCGAGCCGCCGCGAGCCGGTGGGACGGTGAGCGTGCGGCACGACCGCGACCGGCGCCGCGAACACGCCCGCCTCGACGCCGTGGCACAGCGCGTCGACGACGTCCGCGCCGACGTCGCGCAGCGGGCCGGCGACGTGGCGCAGCGCGCAGGCGACGTGGCCAGCGACGTGCGCGACCGGTTCAGCTCGCGCCGCCACGCGATGGCGCGCTACGTCGCCCAGCGCATGGTGCTCAAGCCGACCATCTGGTCGATCACCGACGTGACGGTCATCGACCGCGACCGCGTCGAGGGCCTCACGGGCGGCTTCATCGTGGTGGCGAACCACTCGAGCCACCTCGACGCCCCGCTCATCCTCGGCGCCCTGCCCCGCAAGCTCGCGCGCTACCTCGCGACCGGGGCCGCCGCCGACTACTTCTTCGACGTGCCGTGGCGGCGTCAGCTGACCGAGCTGTTCTTCAACGCGTTCCCGGTGCAGCGGGGGTCGGGGACGGCGGCGTCCGCGGTCGACGCGACCCGCGCCTCCTCGTCCGGGGCCTCGGCGGGGTCGACTCCGCAGAGCTCGGCCCGTCGGCGGGCCGCGGCCAAGGCGGCCGCGCGGGGGCGTCACGGCCAGCCGACCGTGAGCGCCCGGTCGCTGCTGCAGCGCGGCTACCCCGTGCTGGTCTTCCCCGAGGGCACCCGCTCGAAGGACGGCACGGTGGCCGCCTTCAAGCCCGGTGCCGCGGCGCTCGCGTCGGCCTGCGGCGTCCCCGTCGTGCCGCTCGCCCTGATCGGCGCGAACATCGCGCAGCCCCGGGGCCGCAGCTGGCCCCGTCCCGGGCGGCTGCCCGTCGGCGTCGCGTTCGGCGACCCGATGCGACCCCGCGACGGCGAGTCCGTCGCCGACTTCTCGACGCGCGTGCGCACCGAGATCCTGCGTCTGAAGGACGCCAACACCGCCCGCATCCTGGGCTCGTCAGACCCGCTCGAAGGAGAACGCCCGTGACCGACGTCCAGCAGAAGAAGAGTGCCGCCGTCGACGGCGTCAAGCACATGAAGTGGTGGGGCTGGGGCGTCGAGGGCGTCGCGTTCCACCACGACGACAAGCCGGGCTTCGCTCCCTTCGTGAAGAAGATCGTCGGCGTCGAGCTGTCCCAGGGGCACGACACCGGGCTCTCGTTCGACGACCTCGACGTGCCCGCCTCGCGCGCCGGCACCGAGGTGCTCGACTCGCTCGTGCAGATCGTGGGCGACGGCCAGGTCGTCACCGACGACCTCGACCGCGTCGTGCACACCTACGGCAAGAGCATCCGCGACCTGATCCGCATCCGCGCCGGCCGCCTCGAGCGCGTGCCGGACGTCGTCGTGTACCCGGCCGACGAGGACGAGATCCAGCGCATCGTCGACCTGGCCGTGGCCAGCGACCTCGTGCTGATCCCCTTCGGCGGCGGCAGCAACATCGTCGGCAGCCTCGAGCCGTTGCCGACCGAGGAGCGCACCGTCGTGTCGCTCGACATGGGACGCCTCGACCGCGTGCTCGACATCGACGAGGACGGCGGCCTCGCCCGCATCCAGGCCGGCGGCCAGGGCCCCGACCTCGAAGAGCAGCTGAACGCCCGCGGGTGGACCCTCGGGCACTTCCCCGACAGCTTCACCCACTCGACGCTGGGCGGCTGGGTCGCCACCCGCTCGTCGGGCATGCAGAGCGACAAGTACGGCGACATCGCCGACATCACCAAGGGCCTGCGCGTCGTCCGCCCGGGTGGGGTGCTGTCGATCCGCGCCGTGCCGAGCGCGTCGACGGGGCCGTCGCTGCGCGAGATGATCATCGGCAGCGAGGGGCGCCTGGGCGTCATCACCGAGGTCACGGCCCAGGTGCACCGCCTGCCCGAGAAGCGCGAGATCCTCGCCTACCTGTTCCCGTCCTGGCACGACGGCCTCGCCGCCATGCAGGCCATCGCCGAGAGCGACGTGCACCCCTCGGTCACCCGCGTCAGCGACGCGCACGAGACCGCGTTCTCGTTCGCGACCTCGAAGGCCAGCACGGGCATCTCGAAGGTCGTCTCCGACGCCCTGCCCAAGGTGCTCAAGGCCAAGGGGTGGGACGTCGACGCGATGTGCCTGTCGTTCATCGGCTACGAGGGCAGCCCCGAGCACGTCGCCCACACGCAGAAGGCGGTCGGCAAGATCGTCAAGGCGAACAAGGGCATGAGCGTCGGCAAGGGCCCCGGCAAGCTCTACGACCAGAAGAAGTTCGACACGCCCTACCTGCGCGACTTCTTCATGGACCACGGAGGCGCGGCGGACGTCTCCGAGACCGCCGCACCGTGGTCGAAGCTGCGCCTCGTCTCGTCCCGCGTCTACGCCGCGGCGAACCAGGCCTTCGACTCGATCGGCAAGCAGGGCTGGATCATGGGCCACCTGTCGCACTCGTACCACTCGGGCGCGTGCCTCTACTTCACCTTCGCCTTCGAGCACGGCGCCGACGCCGAGGCCGAGTACGACGTGGTCAAGCACGCCATCCAGCAGGCGTTCATCGACACCGGCGCGACCGTGTCGCACCACCACGGCGTCGGACTCGAGCACCAGCCCTGGCTCGCCCAGGACGTCTCGGCCGAGGGCGTGGCCGTCATGCAGGGGCTGTTCGACTCGGCCGACCCGGGACGCGTCTTCAACCCCGGCAAGGTGACCGGCGCGTAGCCCGCCGCCGCCGGTTCGCACCACGCCGCGAGATGGGCACAACACCATGATTAGTCATGGTGTTGTGCCCATCTCGTGGTGTCGTGCGTGAAGCGTCATCTCGCGCACAGGACCGACACCCGAGTGGTGCATCCCCAAGGAGGCGCGGGACACGCCCCGAGGACTCCACCGGTCGATCACGGTGGTCTCGTGTCCACCTCCCTTCCGCCCCTCGTCTTCGCGGCCACCCACGGTTCACAGAGCCGACACGGTTCAGCCCTCCGCCGAGAGGCCAGGCGCGGGGTGTTCCATCGCGTGCATCCCGGGGCCTACGTCTCGACGGCGGACTGGATGCGGCTCGACCCGCGGCAGCAGCACGTCCTGACGGTGCGAGCCGTCCTCGCGGGACTGTCCTCGAGTGCCGTGGTGTCGCATGCGTCGGCGGTCGCCCTGCACGGGCTCCCGAGCGTCGACTGGCCTCGGGGACCGGTCCACGTCATCGATCCGTCGCGCGACCGGATGCACGTGACCGACCGTGTCGTCCGTCATCCCGGACCGATCGACGGTCAGGACGTCGTCGAGGTCGACGGGCTCCCCGTGACGAACGTCGCTCGGACGGCCGTCGACAGGTCCAGGACGGCGTCGTTCGCCGACGGCGTGCTCTGCGTCGACGCCGTCCTGCGGCGCGCGGCGATCCTGGCCGGCTGCTTCGCCTCGGTCGCCCGACGAGACCCGACGTCTGCCGCCGGACATCGGTCTCGTGTGGAAGCCGTGGCCGAGGACGCCCGCCAGCTGCTGGTCGAACGGCTGGCCCGGGCACCCGGGACGCGAGGACTCTCGACGGCTCGGCGGGTCGCGCTGTTCGCGACACCGTGGGCCGAGAACGGCGGAGAGTCGCTCTGTCGGCTCGCGCTCTTCGAGCTCGGCACCTCTGAGCCCGAGATGCAGGTCGAGTTCTTCGACGGCTCGGGGTTCGTGGGGCGATGCGACTTCGTTATCGGTGACGCAGCCCTCGAGTTCGACGGCAAGGCGAAGTACGACGACGAGGCCATCCGAGCCGGCAAGGTGCCCTCCGCCGTCGTGAAAGCCGAGAAAGCTCGTGAGCGGCGTCTGCTGAGATCAGGAGGGGTGTCGGTGATCGGCCGGTGCGATGCGGACGACGTCGCCCTGCGCGTCCCCCTGGCCAGGACCCTGCACGACATGCATGTGCCGCTCAGACCGCGCCAGAACGCCAAGATGTGGGCACCGCGCCAGGCTTAGGCATGGCGCTTTGCGCACATCCTGGCGGTGTGCTCACCGCGTGGCGGGTTGGCGGACGGACGGACGGCGGCGGGCGGGCGCGGCGGGCGTCGGGCGTCGTCGGGCGACACACAGGGGGGCGGCGCAGCGTGGCTGCATAGGATGAGGGTCGATTCGTCCGCACAGAACCCGCTCACGGAAGAGACCCGCGCATGCCCGGAATCCACGCCGACATCACCTCGGCCTTCGGCAACACCCCGCTCGTCAAGCTCAACTCGCTGCCCGTCGAGGGCGGGGCCGAGGTGCTGGCCAAGCTCGAGTTCTACAACCCCGGCGCCAGCGTGAAGGACCGGTTGGGCGTCGCCATCGTCGACGCGGCCGAGGCCTCGGGGGACCTGAAGCCAGGGGGCACGATCGTCGAGGGGTCGAGCGGCAACACCGGCATCTCGCTGGCCCTCGTCGGGGCGGCCCGCGGCTACCGGGTGATCGTCACGATGCCCGAGACGATGAGCGTCGAACGCCGCACCGTCATGAAGGCCTACGGCGCCGAGATCGTGCTGACCCCCGGCCCCGAGGGCATGAAGGGCGCCGTCGAGCGGGCGAAGCAGATCGCGGCCGAGACCGAGAACGCGATCTGGGCGCAGCAGTTCGAGACGCAGGCCAACGCCGAGATCCACCGCCGCACGACCGCGCCCGAGATCCTGCGCGACACCGACGGCGCGATCGACTTCTTCGTCGCGGGCGTCGGCACCGGCGGCACGATCACGGGTGTGGGACAGGTGCTGCACGAGCAGGTCCCCGGCGTGACGGTCGTGGCCGTCGAGCCCGCCGACTCGCCCCTGCTCAGCGAGGGCAAGGCCGGGCCGCACAAGATCCAGGGCATCGGGGCGAACTTCGTGCCCGAGGTGCTCGACCGTTCGCAGATCGACGAGGTGTTCCCCGTGCAGCTCGACGACGCCCTGCGCGTCGCCCGCGACCTCGCCACGAAGGAGGGCATCCTCTCGGGCATCTCGTCGGGTGCCATCGTCCACGCGGCGCTCGAGATCGCGAAGCGGCCCGAGAACGCCGGCAAGCGCATCGTCGCGATCGTCTGCGACACGGGAGAGCGCTACCTGTCGACGGTGCTCTTCCAGGACCTCGCGGACGCCTGAGGTGCGCCTGGTCGCCCGCCTGCGGGAGGACCTCGACACCGTCACGAGGCGCGACCCGGCGGCCCGGGGGCGCCTCGAGACCGCCCTGGTCTACTCGGGCCTGCACGCCGTGTGGGCGCACCGCGTGACCTCGCGACTGTGGCGTGCGGGGCCGGCGCCGCGCCTCCTCGGCTCGCGGTTCGCGGCGCGGCTGCTGTCGCAGGCCGTTCGGTCGCTGACCGGCGTCGAGATCCACCCGGGGGCACGCCTCGGCGCCCGGTTGTTCATCGACCACGGCATGGGCGTCGTCATCGGCGAGACCGCGGTGGTCGGCGACGACTGCACGATCTTCCACGGCGTGACGCTCGGCGGCAAGGGACGAGGAGGCGCGCTCGGCCGCCGGCACCCCACCATCGGTGACGGGGTGATGATCGGCGCCGGGGCCGCCGTGCTCGGCGGCGTCACCGTGGGCAGCGGCAGCGTCGTCGGGGCCAACGCGGTCGTCACGAAGGACGTCCCGCCCGGGTCGGTGGCCGTGGGCGTGCCCGCGGTGTCCCGGCCGCGCTCCGTCTGACGGGCACCCCGGACCGATCCCGCCTCGGCAGGCCCCCGCGCCGGCGCCGACCTGCGGGGCCACGGAGCCCCGGGAGGTCAGGCGTTGGTGAGTTCGGGCTCGCGGTCCGACGACGGAGACGTCGAGGAGGCGCGGCGCGGCTCACGGGGCTCGAAGCGTCCCTTGAGCTTCAGGGCCGGCTTCTCGACGAAGTGGTGCGAGAGCACCGACGTGCCGATGGCGGCCGCGAGCACGAGGACGATGCCGAGGGTGCCGTCGACGACCGGCGTGACGAGGGCGATGAACACGACGTGCCAGAGGTAGAGCGGGTACGAGATCGCGCGTCCGAACCAGGCGACGGGTGCGAGCGAGAGCACCCAGGCGACGGGGGAGGGCGCCGTGACGAGTCCACCGATCAGCAGCATCGAGGCCAGCCCGACGGCGGGCAGGGCCACGGCGAAGGTGAGGACGCTCTGCTGCCAGCCCGAGCCGATGAGGACGAGCGACCCGGCGACGCCGGCGACGCCGAGCCAGGTGGCGAGGGCTCCCCATCGACCGGCCAGGGCGCTGCGGACGCGCTCGGACCGCAGCACGACGGCGAGGACGCAGCCCATCAGCAACGGTGCCACGTTGAGGACCGGGCTGAAGTAGATGTCGGGGGTCGCGCCTCCGGACGGGCGGTCGTAGAGGAACCAGGTGGCGACGGCGGACGCGACGATCACGGCCGACAGGCCGGCGACGAGGGCCTTCCGGCGCGCGGCGACGGCGAGCAGCAGCACGAGGACGGGCGGCCAGACGAGGTAGAACTGCTCTTCCATCGAGAGGCTCCACATCGGCGCGAAGACGCCCTGCGAGGTGTCGAAGAAGGCGCGGGCGAGGTTGCCGGTGTACGTCAGGGCGATGAGGGCGGCACCGACCGGGCCGAGGGTCGACCCCTGGTAGTCACCGATCAGCCACCACACCGCGACCCCGACCACCACGACGGCGAGCAGCGTCGGGTAGAGCCGCAGCAGGCGACGGACCCAGAACCGACCGAGCCGGATGCGGCCGGTCGACGCGTGCTCGCGCAGCAGCAGGGTGGTGATCAGGTAGCCCGAGAGGACGAAGAAGACGTTGACGCCCACGAAGCCGCTGCCGAAGCCGGGCACGTGCAGGTGGTACAGCACGACGAGGGCGATGGCCACCGTGCGCAGGCCGTCGAGCGGCAGGACCCGGTCGCGGCGCGTGGTCGAGACGGGCTGCTCGGTCGGCTCCGTGGTCGGCAGGGCTGAGGGCATCGTTGCAGTTTGCCTCAACTTCCTTGGCGCCGCCCGAACGGGCTACCCGCGCTGCTGCGGCACGCGGCGCGGCAACGCGAACACCAGCGCGAACGACGCCAGGGCGAAGATCGCGCTGACGAGCATCGCGTGGGCGGCGGCGTCGGTGAAGCCGGTGGCGACGTCGGCCGGGGTGCGACCCGAGATCGTCAGGGTGCCGAACAGCACGCTGCCGATGATCGCGATGCCCACGGCCGAACCGATGCGCTGGATCGCCGAGATGACGGCGCTGGCCGAGCCGGCGTCCTGCCGGTCGACGGTCGCCACGATGAACTGCACGTTCGGCGCGATGAAGAAGCCGTTGCCGAGGCCGGCCAGCAGCAGCGGCACGAGCAGCATCCAGTTCGTCAGGTCGGCGGCGTCGACCGTCACGAGCACGAGCCACATCCAGGTCAGGCCGACCGTGACGAGCGCGGTGCCGAGGATCAGCACGCCGCGGCCGAGTCGGGCGGCGAGGCGGTTGCTCTGCGACGAGCTGATGATGCTGCCGATCGCGAACGGGATCGCCACGGCACCCGAGGCCAGGGCGCTGTGGCCGAGCCCCGACTGCCAGAGCAGCGAGATCGTGAAGAAGATGCTGGTGAACGCCGCGAAGTAGACGAGCGCGAGCACGACGCCACCGGTGAACGACGGGTGGGCGAAGAGCTTCGGCGGCACGAGGGGCGTCTTGCCGCGCTTCGTGTAGGCGACCTCCCACAGGCCGAAGAGGGCCAGCAGCACCACGCCCGCGGCGATGGTCACGTAGGTCCAGAGCGGCCAGCCCTCGTCCTGCCCCTGGATCAGCGGCACGAGCAGGGCGACGAACGCGCCCGAGACCAGCACGAGCCCGATCCAGTCGAGCCCTCGATCGGGACGGGGCACCGACTCGTCACGCTTCGGCAGCAGGACGGCCGCGGCGATCAGGGTGACGACGCCGAACGGCAGGTTGACGTAGAACACGAGACGCCAGCCGTTCTCGTCACCGAACGCCTGGATGATCAGGCCGCCGATGATGGGGCCGAGGGCCGACGAGACGCCGATGACGGCGCCCATGATGGCGAACGCCTTGCCGCGCGACCGACCGGGGAAGAGCAGCTGGATGAAGGCCGTGACCGCGGGCACGAAGATGCCGCCGGCCAAGCCCTGCACGATGCGGAAGACCACGAGCTGGGTGTCGTCCTGGGCGAGGCCGCAGGCGAGCGACGCCGCCGTGAAGAGCAGCACGCCGACGAAGTAGACCCACTTGTGGCCGATGCGGTCGCCGATGCGACCGGCGGGGATCAGCGCCAGGCCGAACGCCAGGGCGTAACCCGAGATGATCCACGAGAGGGTCGACTCCGAGGCGTCGAGGGTCGTGCGGATCGTCGGCAGGGCGACGTTGACGATGGTCGTGTCGAGCAGGGCGATGAACATGCCGAGCAGCAACGCGACGAGCGCGTACCAGGCGTGGCGGGGCACGCCGGCGGGCTGGCCGGGGCCGCCCGCCGGGGTGGCGGGCGACGCGGCGCCGGTCGGGGCGGAGGCGTGGGACATGGTGTGGCCTTTCGGGCGGCGGCACGGGCCGGGGAGGCGAGGCGAGGAGAGACGGGGCGAAGGGGAGAGGGGGGACGGCAGGCGCCGGTGGGGGCGGGAGGCCGGACGGCACGGGGCCGACGCGCACGACGGCGACGGCGGGGCGGGTGCGGGACGCAGGAGGCGCTGGTCACCGACCGGCGCCTCCTGATTTTTGCACGTTCTGCACGCGAGTGCGCACCGGCGTGCTCGGCCCTCGTGCCTCCCGCGCCCCGCCGCCCTGCCGCCGACGCCGAAGGGCCCCGCCGACGTGGCGGGGCCCTTCGGGGGACGACGGCGTCGGGGTCAGCGGCGCCCGAGGCGGCGCTCGCCGCCGGCGCCGGTCTGGTAGACGAGGCCGTAGTGCTCGAACACGGCGGGCTCGCGCGACGCCTCGAGTTCGCCGTCGGTCTCGATCGACGGGGCGTCCTTGACGAGCTTCTTCTCGAACTGCACCTTGAGGTGCTTCGGGGTGACGACGGCGCCCTGCAGGGGGACGAAGACCAGGCGCGAGCGACCGAGCAGCCCGGCCGTCACCGTCGCGAAGGCCGGCTGGTCGGCGGCGGTGTCGAAGTAGATGCTCTCGAGCGAGCCGACCTTGTCGCCCTCGGGGTCGACGACCGGCATGCCGATCCAGTCGCGGATGTTCTCGGCTTCGAACATGGGTGCCTCCTCTGGCGGGGGCCGCGTCCCGGCCCGTCGCCTCCGACGCTAGTAGGGGAGGGCCGCCCGCGCCCGCGCCCGGCACCCGGCGCGCAGGCTCAGGCGGACGCGCGTCCGGCGAACACGTCGCCGATCGTGACGCCGTCGTCGGGCCTCGACAGCACGACGACGCGGTCGCCCGCCTCGACCGGGCCCGAGCGCACGACCTTGAGGTAGGCGCCGGGACGCCCCTCGGCCATGAACCGCTTCACCCACTGCGGTTCGCCGAGCCTCCGGGCGAACGTGGTGCACGGGATGCGCGGCTTCGTCACCTCGAGCACGAGGGACTCGCCGACGGCCCACCGTTCACCGACCACGGCGCCGGTGACGTCGACGCCCGAGGTCCGCAGGTTCTCGCCGAAGAGCCCCGGGGTGACCTCGCGGCCGAGGAGGTCGGCGAAGTGGGCCGCGTCCTCGTCGGCGAACGCGTAGACCGCCTGGTCGGGCCCGCCGTGGTGCTTGCGGTCGGCCTGCACGTCGGCCCGCAGGCCCAGCGGCCGGACGTGCACGGGTCCGTCCACGGGACGCTTGTCGATGGCGGTGACGCCGATCGTGCCCGAGTCGGGCAGGAGGGCGGAGACGCGGCAGACGGCGGTGACGGAGGCGTGGGTGTCGGTCATGCCTCCATCGTGGCGGACGACGCGACGGGCGAGGCGACGCGACCCGCGCCTCCCGGGTCCGTGCCCGTCGGATGCGCGACCCCGCCGCGGCCCCGCCCCCTGACGGGTGTCACCCGGATGCGGGCTGGATGCCCATCGGGCAACCTGCCAGGCTCGGCCCGACGAAAGGGGTGGCATGGCTCACGGCGGCTACGCGGTCATCGACGTCGAGACGACCGGGCTCTGGCCCGGACGGCACCACCGCGTCATCGAGATCGGCATCGTGCACCTGGACGCCGACGGCGAGGTCGAGGCGACCTTCGAGACCGTCGTCGACCCGTCGCGCGACCTCGGACCCATCCACGTGCACGGCCTGCGCAGCGCGGACGTGCGCGGTGCGCCCCGGTTCGAGCACATCGTCGACGACCTGTGCGACCGCCTGCGCGGTCGCGTCGTGGTGGCGCACAACGCGCGGTTCGAGGCGCAGTTCCTCGCCGCCGAGTTCGCGCGGCTCGGGCTCGAGTCGCCGCTCGGGCCCGACGGGGCGGGTGCCCTCTGCACGATGAAGCTCGCCCCCACCTACCTGCCGGGTGCCGGCCGGACCCTCGCCGACTGCTGCGCGGCGATCGACGTCGACCTCACGGACGCCCACGAGTCGCTGGCCGACGCCACCGCCACGGCCCGCCTGCTGTCGGCGTACCTGCGCATGGGCGGCGCCCAGTCGTCGTGGTGGTGCGAGTGGGGCCGGTACGCCGCCCTGCAGCAGTGGCCGACGGCCGAGACCCCGCGGACGACACCGCACCCCCGGTTCGCAGGAGGCGCGGGCGGTGCCGACGACGGAGGCCACGGCCCCGGCCGCGCGGCCTGGCGGTCCCGGCGCCGCGTCGCCCGCACGCCCGAGCTCGCCCCCACCCCCTGGGCGGGCGCGGTGCTGACCGCCTCGCTCGCCGTGCCGCCCGCCACGCCGACGGCCCTGCCGCCCGTGAGCCCCACGGGCAGCGCGCACCTCACGGGTCCGGTGGACCTCGACCTCGACCGGGACGTCTTCGGCCTGGACGTCGGACCGGCGCCCGCCGAGCCGAGGTTCCTCGAACGGGCCACCGAGCTGCTGCCGCAGCTCGACCTCGACCGCCGGCAGAACCAGTACGCGGCGATGCTCGACAAGGCGTTGTCCGACGGGTACCTGTCGAGGGACGAAGCCGACAACCTGACCACGCTCGCCGTCGAGCTCGAGCTCGACGAGCCGACGCGCGAGGTGCTGCACGACCGCTACTTCGCCTCGCTCGTGTCGACCGTGTGGGCGCACGACGTGCTGACGGACGACGAGCGGCGGCAGGTCGACGCGGTGGCCGAGATGCTCGGCATCGCCCCGCACCGCCGCGACGCCGCCCTCGTGCCGTCGGTGCTCGAACGGGCACCACGACCGGCCGACGACGACGAGTTCGACGAGTTCGACGTCATCGAGGGGCTCGACGAATCGCTCGGCGCGGCGGTCGAGACCCGGGCACCGACCCTCGCGCGGCCCGACGTCGGCCCGCTGGCACCCGGGGCCCGCGTCGCCCTGACGGGGCCGCTGAGCCAGGGTCGCGACGTGCTGGTCCGGTCGCTCGAACGGGCGGGACTCGTCGTCTGGCCGGCGGTCACGACCGAGACGTCCCTGGTGGTGGCGGCCGACGTCGCCTGCACCTCGGGCAAGGTGCGCAAGGCGTTGTCGTACGGGGTGCCGGTCGTCGACGAGACCCAGCTGCCGTTCGTGCTCGCCCGCTCGCGCCGGTCACGCACCGCGGCCTGACCCGGGTCCGGGCGACGGGGTCGCGACGGCACCGGCCGGCCCGGGGCCGGGGCGGCGGGTCACAGTGCGGGGTCGTCCTCGAGATGGTCGTCGATGTCGAGTGACGGCCACCCGGGCGGCAGATCGGCCGTCCCGTCGAGCGAGGCGTGGGGCACGGGGGTCGAGGGTCGAGGGTGCACGGGGCTCCGGTCTGTCGTCCCGCGAGGTGCGGGAGACGGGCGACCGGGGTCTGGGGCTGCCGACTCCGACGGTACGCGCCTGCGCGCACCACGCCTAACGGGCCGATCGGGCACGCCAGGCGAACGAGGGTGCGAACGCCCGAGCACCCGAGCGTCCGGAGGCGCTCAGACGGTGAGGCGTCGGGCCACGATCTCGGACGCCACCTCGACGAGCGGGCGCCGGTTGTCGCGGGCGTGCCGGCGGATGCGCTGGAACGCCTCGTCCATGTCGACCGACTGCGTGTACGACACGACGCCCTTGGCCTGCTCGATCACGACGCGGCTGTCGAGCGCCCGTTGCAGCTGGTCGCGGGTCGAGTCGATCTCGCGGAGGGCACGTTCTTGCAGGATGCTGATGGTCGCCACGTCGGCGAGGGCCTGGGCGGCCGTGGCGTCGTCGGCGTTCAGGAGGCCGGTCGTGTCGCGGAAGAGGTTGAGCGAGCCGAGGGTCTCGTCGCGGAGGCGCAGGGGGATGGCGTGGACCGAACCGTAGCCCGAGTCGCGCGCCAGGTCGGCGAAGACCGGCCAGCGCTCGTCGATGTCGCCGAGGTCGGGCACCGAGACGACCGACCCGGTCGTGTACGACTCGACGCAGGGCCCCTCGCCGGCGCGCAGTTGCAACAGCCCGACCAGTTTGCTGCGCTCGTTCGTCGAGGCGATCACCTCGAGCTCGCCGGTCGAGCCGACGAGGATGATGCCGGCGTCCGCCGCGTCGAAGAGGGTCGTGGTCCGTTCGACCAGCATCTGGAGGACGTCGATGGTGTCGAAACCGGTCACGAGCGAGTCGGCGAGCGTGACGAACGTCTGCAGGAGCTGGGTCTCTCTGTCGCGGTCGGTCACGGGCGTCAGCCTAGGCCGTGTGGACGACGACCGTCGGCGGACCTCAGGAGAAGTCCAGCCGACGGAGGACGATCTCGCTGGCGATCTCGCGGAGTGCGCGACCGCTCGACCAGGCGTGTCCACGGATGACGAGCAGGGCTTCGTCGACGCTCACGCCAAGCTGGACCATGACCATCCCCGACGCCTGGTGCACCTCGCGGGGGAAGGTCGTCGGGAAGAGGCTGTCGTCGCCGGCCTCGAGGGCGTCCAGGGCCCGGGTGAGGACGCTGCGGCCCGCGATGCAGGCGAGCGTCGTCGCCTGGTCGACCTCGTCGTCGGTCAGGTCGCGACGCTCGTCGCTGTAGAGGTCGACGGCCCCGAGGTCGAGTCGGCCGTACGACAGCGGGAAGGCGGCGACGCTCGTGACACCGGCCTCGGTCAGGGCCACGGCGGCTGCCGGCCACGCCGACGGCGGGGCCGTCACGAGGTCGGGCTCGACCACGGGCCGGTTCGTGCCGTGGGCCTGCCAGCACGGCCCTTCGCCCAGGTCGAACTGGATCTCGTCCCGGCGCGACGACTCGGCGTCGCTCGAACAGACCGTGCCCGTGCCGAGGGGGCCGCCCAGGGTGGACACCGCCGCGCCGGTGACGCCGAACGTGTCGCGGAAAGGGGCGCAGAGGTCGCTGCCCGGTGAGGTCGCACGGGCGAGCGAGGCCGCGGCGGCCCGGACGGCGGCGGCGTCAGCCACCGAGGACCCCTCGGTGGACAGGCGTCACCGAACGCGGCGGAGACTGGTGCACGGGTTCCTCCACTCGGGGGCCCCGAAGGGCCGTCGGCGTCGACTCTAGTCGGTCGGGACCGCCAGGGTCGGGCGTTGGATGGCCCCATGACCGACGCCATCGTCACGCCCCGCGGCTTCTCGCACGTCCGCCTCACCGTGACCGACATCCACCGCAGCAAGGCCTTCTACCAGCGGCTCTTCGGCATGCCTCCCGGCAGCGACTTCAGCGACCAGATCGACGACCCGACGATCCACGACGACCCGCAGCGCACCTACGGCGGTTGCTCGTTCACCTTCGCCGGTCAGACGCTCGGCCTGCGGCCCGTCGCCCCGGCCGGGGACCGCTTCGACCCCGACCGCGTCGGTCTCGACCACCTGAGCTTCTCGGTCGGCTCGGTCGACGACCTGCACGAGGCCGCCCGTCGGTTGGACGAGCTCGGCGTCGAGCACGGCGAGGTGACGCCGCTGCCCGCCTTCGGGCTCGTGATCCTGTCTCTGCAGGACCCCGACGACGTCAACCTCGAGCTCGCCGCGCCTCACCCCGACGGCAGGGCGTAGCGTGCGGGCATGACCAACGACAACGGAATCCCGGACGGCTCGACCGACATCACCGAGGACGACAAGGAGTACACCGAAGGCCTCGCCGACGGGTCGAAGCAGGGCCTCGTCGACGACTCCGAGGAGAGCGACGACAGCGAGGTCTCGGACGGCGCCGAGAGCTAGGCGCCCGGGCTCCGGCCCCCCACGACGGACGACATCCCGCCCACGGTCGAACCGTGGGCGGGATGTCGTGTCCCCGGGCCGCAGGGGCTCAGCCCGAGGGGTTCTCGACGGGTTCGCCCTGGGGGCCCGTGCCGTGGTCGGGGTCGACCTCGTCCGGTGCGGGCGGGCTGGTCGGGGGTGTGGTGCTGGTGTCGCTCATGATGTTTCCTCTCGACGACGGGACGGGACGGGACGGGACGGGCGCGTGCGGCGGCGTCAGCGACGGTTCAGCAGGCCCGCGAGGGGTCGCTGCTGTTCGCCTTGCTGGGCACCGAGCACGATGAGCACGCCCGTCAGCACGGGGGTCACCCACTGCAGCACCTTCTGCTGGCGCTGCGCACTTGCCAGGGCCTGCGACGAGCTCGAGCCGGGCTCGGTCGTGCCCTCGGCCCCCTCCGAGGCGTGCTCGGCCATGCGGGCACCGGCGAGGCCCGACCACAGCGTGGTGCCGGCCGCGGCGACGGTCACCGCGAGCTTGACGCCCGTGTTGACCCGCCCCTCCTGCTGGGTCGCGAGGCGGCCCTTGTTCGAGACGATCAGTCCGACGCCGCCGATGCCGTGCACGACGATCGCCGCGACCTGCACGGGGGCCCACTTCGCCCAGCCGAGCGACGAGAGGGTGAGGCGTTCGACGGGGTCCTTCGCGCCGGCGGCGGCGCCGTTGAGGCCGACGGCGCCCATGAGGCCACCGCCGAACCAGGCGGCGAGGCCGAGGTCGTGCATGCTGCGGATGACGGTGTTGCGTCCTGCCATGGTGTTCTCCTCGGGGTGGTGGTTCGGTCAGACGGGTGGTCGGGTGGCCGGCTCGCGCGACACGTCGACGCGCTCGTGCCGGAGGGTCGTGGTGACGTCGACGTCCTCGACGATCCGGTCGACGGTCACACGGACGCGTTCGACGGGGACGACGACGAGGGAGACGACGGGGCGTTCCTCGTGCAGGACGAGGTCGAGAGGCGTCGCGGTCGCCCGGGTCGGCGTGGCCCCGCCCGGCGGGAGGTCCTCGTGGACGACCTGCAGCTCCTCCCGGCGGACGGTCACGGTGATCGTCTCCTCGTGCGAGACGACGACCTTCCGGAGGCGCACCCGGCCGACCGGGACGGCGACCGTCGCGAGGCGCGCGCGTTCCGCGGAGAGCAGCACGCTCGCGTCGGCGGGCACCGCCGACCCGTCGACCCGGGCGGACCGGCCGGTGGCCGACGGCGGGTCGACCGGGCCGACGGTGCCGGTGGTCATCGGCGCGGGGCGGTGCCGTCGGTCGTGGCGTCGTCGCCGTCGAGCTCGATCTCCTCGTGGGCGACGTCCTCGGTGACCTGCTGCCGCTCGGTGACGGTCTCGGTGCCGAGCCGGACGCGCTCGACGGGGACGGTCTCCTTGTCGGTCACGACGTGGTCGGCCGTCAGGGTGACCTCGTGCTCCTCCTCGGTCAGTTCGCCGCCCGAGAGGGCGTCGCCGACGTTCTCGTCGGTGATGGGCTCACGCGTGACGCGCACCTCGTCGTGGCTGACCGGGACCGTCCGGGTGACCTGCTCGGACACGACGTACTTGCGCAGCCGCGCGCGGCCCGCCTCGGTGGTCTCGGTGCCGACGTGCAGTCGTTCTTCCGAGCGGGTCATGGCGTCGTCCGTGTCGGGGCCCGACGTGTCGTGGCCCGCTCCGGCGACGGTCTCGGTCCCGGTGACCGAGTCCGCCGAGGTGCCGCTCGTGCCGGCGTCGAGGTCGACCGCGTTCGTGTCGGCGTCCTGGTCGAACAGGGGCGCCTCGACCCCACCACCGTCGAGGTGGTAGTAGCGGAACAGGTCGGCCTCCTGGTCGGGCGAGAGGTGGCCGTCGGAGTCGTCGCTGTGCGGCGCGTCCTTGACCATGGCCTTCGTGACGGGCACGTGGACGTCGTCGCCGTGGACGGTGGCGTCGGCCAGGGGGGCGAAGGACTCGCCCGTGCCGAACAGGCCGGTCTTGACTGTGACCCAGGCGGGCTGACCGCCCTGGTCGTCGAGGTAGACCTGGCCGATGCCGCCGATCTTCTTGCCGTCCTGGTCGACGACGTCGCCGCCGCCTGCGAGCAGGGCGTCGAGCTGGGTGGTGCTGATCATGGTGTTCCTCACGGGTCGAGGACCGGGCGGGGCGCCCGGGCTCAGGGTGGTGCCGACCGGTCGTCGCAGAGGACGACCGGCGCACGTCGACGTGGGCGTCGTCCTTCGGGGGACGACGGATGACGTGCGTGGGGGGAGGAGGTCGGGGAGGACGCTCGCGGGCTGGATGATCTCTCGGTCGGACGGGTGGCGCGACGGCCACCGTCGGGTCCTCGTGGAACGTACGCCGCGCCTCCGGATGCCGACCGTGTCGGATCGGACGTCCGTCGACCGTGTGGGCGGACGGTGCGGGGCCACCGCGCGCCCCCGCGGACCGTGCGCACGTGACCCCGCCGATCGCAGAAGTCAACCCCCTGAGGTGTTCTCACCAAGTACGGCCTGCGTCCCCCGGGAGGGGGACAGAGTGACAGGTCCGACCCCGATCACGGCCGTCATCCCGACGGCCGCCGACGATCCGAGAGGCACGACATGAGCGACGACAAGCGCCACGACGGAGACCCGTCCACCCCGGTCTACGACCGCGCCACCGAGGGGCAGCCGCAGCCCGGCGTCGCCTCGGGCCACGACCACCTGCGCCGTGACGACGCGGTGACCGACCTGGGCGAGCAGGTCGGCGCGTACGCCGACGCCACCGACCCCGGGGCGACCGCCCACGACTTCAGCGCGACGGCGGCACCGGTCGTCGAGGAGCACCCCGCCCACGACCGGGCCAGCGCCGACGACGGCACCGGCTCCGGTGCGGCGGATGCCGCGAAGGCGAAGGCCGGGGCCGCGAAGGACGAGGCCGCCGGCGTCGCCGACGACGCGAGGACCGCGGCGTCCGACGTGGCCGGGACGGCCAAGGAGCAGGCGTCGAAGGTCGCCTCCGAGGCCACCGGCCAGGCCAAGCAGCTCTTCGGCCAGGCCACCGGCGAGCTCAAGGAGCAGGCCGGAGCCCAGCAGGAGAAGGCCGCCGCGGGCCTCCGCCAGGTCGGCGAGCAGCTCGGCTCGATGGCCGACGACGCCGACGGCGGCGTCGCGGGCGAGCTCGTCCGCACCCTCTCCGACCGCGCCCACGGCGTCGCCGGGTGGCTCGAGGGCCGCGACCCCGGCACGCTGCTCGACGACGTGCGCTCGTACGCCGCCCGCAAGCCCGGCACCTTCATCGCGATCGCCGCGGTCTCGGGCCTGCTCGCCGGCCGCGTCGTCAAGGCGCTGACCGCCGACGCCAAGGACGAGCACGCCGCCACGACCGAGAACGCGGGAGGCGCGGCGAGCCGACCCGCGCCTCCCGCGTCCGTCACCGCGCCGAACCGTCTCGTCGGTGACGTCGGCCCCGTGGCCGGCGAGTACGACGTCGTCACCGAGGGCGACGTCCCGGGCTTCGGCACGCCGACGCCGGACACCAGCGTGCCCACCACGTGGCCCGTCACCCCGGGGACGCGCGCGTGAGCGACCCGTTCCGCGAACCGGTGTCCACGCCGCCCGCTCCGGAGGAGAAGGCCGCCTCGACGTCGCTCGGCGACCTGCTGACCGGCGTGACCGGCGACATCTCGACGCTCTTCCGCCAGGAGGTCGAGCTCGCCAAGGCCGAGCTGACCGAGTCGGCGAAGAAGGCCGGCAAGGGCGCGGGGATGTTCGGCGGCGCCGGGCTGACCGCGCTGTTCGCCCTGCTGTTCGTGTCGTTGGCCGCCATGTGGGGCCTCGGTGCGCTGGTCGGCCTCGGCTGGTCGTCGTTGATCGTCGCGGTCGTCTACGCGATCGTCGCCCTCGTGCTGTTCCTGCGCGGGCGGAAGGAACTGAAGAGCATCAAGGGGGCACCGAAGACGGTCGACTCCCTCAAGAAGATCCCCGAGACCGTGACGCCTGGAGGCACCGCATGAGCACCACCGACCAGAACGGCAGCAGCCGGACGCCCGAAGAGATCCGCGCCGAGATCGAGCGCACGCGCGCCGGCCTCAGCTACGACGTCGACGCACTCGCCGACAAGGTGAACCCGTCGAGCATCGCCCACCGCCAGACCGAGAAGGTCAAGAGCCGCTTCTCGGGCGTCAAGGAGTCCGTCATGGGCGCGGCCCACGACGCGGCCTCGGGCACCTCGGGTGCCGGGCACGACGCCGCGGGCACCGTGTCGGACGCGTCGTCGGCCGCCGTGCGGAAGGCGAAGGGCAACCCGCTCGCCGTGGGCCTGATCGCGTTCGGTGCCGGGTGGCTCGTCTCGTCGTTGATCCCGGCCTCGGACAAGGAGAAGGAGCTCGTCTCGGACGCCAAGGACAAGGCGGGCCCCGCGCTCGACTCGGTCAAGGGCGCCGCCCAGGACGTGGCGTCGAACCTGAAGGAGCCCGCGCAGGACGCGTTCGCCTCCGTCAAGGGCACGGCGCAGGACGCCGCGTCGACCGTCAAGGACGACGCCACGAGCGCCGCGGGCGACGTGAAGGACAGCGCACAGCAGTCGAAGGACGCCGTGCAGGGGGCCTGATCCCCGCACGCGTCGACAGGACGCACGAAGGCCCGCCCCGACTCTCGTCGGGGCGGGCCTTCGTCGTGACCGACCGGCTCAGCTCGCGGTGGGTCCGTAGTACGACTCGATCTCCTGCAGCTCGAGGTCGGCGGTGGCCTGGATCAGCTCGAGCAGGTCGGCGTCGAGGCCGGGGGAGAACTCCTCGAGACGCTCCGGGCTGATGGTCGACGGCACGCCCTGGGGGGCCTGCTCGGTGGCCGTCAGCTCGGTGCCGTCGTTCGAGGGCGAGGGGCCGCGGAAGATCTTGCTCGCCTCGCTCTTGCCGTCGAGGTCGAAGCTGTACTGCTTGCTCTGCAGGCCGAGGTCGAGCAGCTTCTTCACCTCGGGGAACCTCTCGGCGTTCGTCTTCGGGATCGGCAGCAGCTTGTTCCAGTTGACGCCGAGCGACTCGAGGGCCTTGGCGTAGGCGTTCTCGTGCGCCTGGTCGCGGACGATCAGGTAGGCGAGGGTGCCCCGGGCGACCGGGTTGTCGGTCATCTCGTAGATGCGGCACTTCTGCAGGCGACCCGTCGACTCGAGCATGACGTTGTAGAGCAGGTCGAGCGGCAGGTTGCCCGAGTTGTAGACGTAGCTGCCGCTCCACGGGTTGCCGACCGAGTCGACCGGCAGCGCGCCCTGGGCGCCGACCAGGTAGTGGTGGATGTTGCCGGTGTCGAGGGCGACGTCCAGGGGCGTCGCCCCGCCGGCACCGGGGGTGTCGAGCGGGTCGGTCAGCTTGCCGCTGTACTCGGGACTGCCGTCGACCAGGCGCGAGATCGTCGTCCCGATCAGTTCGACGTGGCTGATCTCCTCGGTGCCGACGCCCTGGATCAGGTCGCGGTAGGGCTTGGCGGCCGGGCCGCGGAAGTTCATGGCCTGGAAGAGGTACTGCATCATGGTGCGCATCTCGCCGAACTGCCCACCGAGCCCCTCTTGCAGGGCGTTGGCGGCCGCGGGGTCGGGCTCGCCGTCGGCGATCTCGTTGATCCAGGTCTGTGCGTGGAAGTACATGGAGCCTCCTCGGTGTTCTGGCGACGCGATGCCGTCTCCCTCAGCGTGCCCCCGTCCGGGGGGTCCGGTGACGGGTTGACGACCTTGCCAGCTGTCGTGTACCCCTCTGTCTGCAGCGCGCCTCCCGGACGGGTCGGCCCTCGGCGCGCCCGGCACGCCAGGATGGGCTGATGCCCTCGTCACCCCGCGCCCGTCTCGTGCGTCGATCGGCCGGAACGGCCCCCCGGGCCGACGCCCCGCCCAGCCCGATGCAGCGCCCCGGCGCCTTCCGGTTCGGCCTGATCGCGACCCTGGGCGGCGGGTTGGGCGTCGGCATCATCGTGGCCCTGATGGCCCTGTCGACGATCCTCGTCTACATCGGCCTCGCGTTCTTCCTGGCCCTGGCCTTCGAACCCGTCGTCCGTCGCCTGGCCCGCGCGGGCGCCCCCCGGTGGGTCGGCGTCGTCGTCGCGGTCGTGCTGGTCGTCGGGGTGGTCGTCGGCATCGTCGCCGCGGTCGTGCCGCGGCTGATCGAGCAGATCGGTGACGTGGTGCGGACCGCCCCGGCCGCGCTGCAGGACCTCTCGCGTCAGCCCTGGGTGCAACAGGCGGTCGAGACGATCGGCTTCGACCTGGACATCGACGACGCCGTCGGGGCCGTGACGTCGTACCTGCTCGACCCCGACCAGCTGCTCGCGCTGGGCGGCGGGCTGCTGGCCGTCGGGCGGGGCATCACCAACGGCATCACCGCCGTCATCGTGGTCGCCATCCTGACGCTCTACTTCGCCGTCACGCTGCCGCAGATGCTGCGCTCGCTCAGCCGCGCCGTGCCGCGGAGCCACCGCGAGAACGTGATGAGCATCGCGGACGAGATCTTCCTGTCGGTCGGCCGCTACGTCGCGGGGCAGGTGGCGCTCGCGGCGATCAACGCCGTCTTCGTCTTCGTCGTGCTCGAGATCGCCGGGGGGCCCGTGCCCGTGCTGTTCGCGACGCTGGCGTTCTTGGGAGCCCTCATCCCGGTGGTCGGCACGGTGGTCGCCTACTCGATCATCATCGCCGCGACCATCACGGTCTCGCCGGTGACCGCGATCGTCGTGGGCGTCGTGCTGCTCGTCTACGCCCAGGTCGAGGCCTACGTGCTGACCCCCCGGGTGATGTCGAAGGCCGTGGCCGTGCCCGGCGCCCTCGTGATCGTGGCGGCGTTCGGCGGCGGGGCGCTGGGCGGCATCCTGGGCGCCCTCGTCGCGATCCCGATCGCGACGGCCGGCGTGGTCGTCTTCGAGCGCGTCGTGGTGCCGCGACAACAGCGCGTCTGACCACGAGGTGGTCCGAGCGGGGTGACCCGCCCGGGCGGGAGCCCGGCGGGTTCAGGTCGCCGGACCCCCGGTGCCACGGCGGCCGTCGACGTGCGGTCGACGACGGGCCGGGCGGGGAGGCGGGGTCTGGGCCTGAGACGACTGTAGCGACCTCGGGGCGCCAGGTGAAGAGGCGGACCGCACCCGCGCCTCCCGGGCGTCAGGCGGTGGGGCCGACGGGGCCGCCGTCCGCGGGCGGCGTGGCGGGGCCGGTGGGGCCGGTGGGCCCGGACGTCACGTCGTCGGCGAGGAGCAGGTCGATGCGCAGCTCGCGCTCACGCGTGATCGCCGACAGGGCCCGGATCACCCAGAGCAGGGTGCGGATCAGCAGCACCCCCAGCGTGATCACGAGGGCGACGACCACCAGGACGAGCACGGGGTAGAGGACGTCGATCAACGAGAAGCCGAAGCCGGGGCCGTAGGTCATCGTCCCACGCTAGGCCACGGCCGCCAGCGGGCGGCTCCGCCTCGCGACGGAGCCGCCCGTCTCACTCCTCGGCGTCGGCGGGGCTCTCGTCCGCCTGGGCGGTCTCGTCCACGCGGTCGCGGAGGTGGTCCGCCATCGAGGCGGCCCCCTCGTCGCCGTGGTCGGCCTCGACCTGTTCGATCAGGCCGCTCAGCTTCTCGTGGTCGGTCGCCTCGGTGGCGCCGTCCATGACGGGTTCGGTCTGCTTCTCGTCGCTCATGGGTCGGACGCTACGCCGCGGGGGTCGCGTCCGCCTGGAGGCGTCGGCGACCCCGACCCCGGCCGGGTGGGTCGGGTGGCCGAGGGGTAGCATGCGCGGCCCGACGGGGCCGGGGTACGCGAGGGCCGGGCATCGCCTGTCAGCGCCGCGCGTGTCGCCCGACGCGTGCCTGGGATGGAGACCTGCCCCACCAGGACCGAGGACCACATGAGCGCCACCACGCACCCCACCGACCACACCGACCGCCGCGCCGACGCCACGGTCGGCACCGACGACGTCGTCCGTGCCGCAGCCGACCTGTTCGGCTGGGACGACCTCCACCCCGCCCAGCTCGAGGCCCTGGAGGCGGTGGTCGCGGGGCGGGACACCCTCGCGGTCATGCCCACCGGCTTCGGCAAGTCCGCGATCTACCAGGTCGCGGGCGCGGTGCTCGACGGTCCGACCGTCGTCGTGTCGCCGCTCATCGCGCTGCAGGCCGACCAGGTCGCCGGCCTGGTCGGACGACCCGACGCCCCGCCCGCCGTCGCGATCAACTCGGGCCACACCGACGCCGAGAACGACGAGGGCTGGCGACGACTGGCCGAGCGGGAGGTCACCTACGTGTTCCTCGCCCCGGAGCAGCTCGCCCGCGACGAGACCGTCGAGCGCCTGCGCGACGCCGGCGTCGCCCTGTTCGTCGTCGACGAGGCGCACTGCGTCTCGTCGTGGGGCCACGACTTCCGGCCCGACTACCTGCACCTGGGCGAGGTCGTCGAACGCCTCGGCGGGCCCACGGTGCTGGCGCTGACCGCGACCGGTTCCGGCCCCGTGCGCGACGAGGTCGTCGAGCGCCTGCGGCTCGACGACCCCCTCGTGCTGAGTCACGGCTTCGACCGGCCGAACCTCTCGCTCGAGGTCGTCCGGCACGAGGACGACGACGAGAAGGCCCGCGCCGTCGTCGACCAGGTCGCGGCCCTGACCACCCCCGGCATCGTCTACGTCGCCACGCGCAAGGCGACCGAGGACTACGCCCGCGCCATCGCCGAGCGGTGCCCCGACCGCACGGTCGTCGGCTACCACGGCGGCCAGCGCTCCGCCGAACGCGGTGAGCTGCACGAGCGGTTCCACGCGGGCGAGGTCGACGTGGTCGTGGCGACGAGCGCCTTCGGCATGGGCATCGACAAGCCCGACGTGCGGTTCGTCGTGCACGCCGACGTGCCCGACTCGCTCGACTCGTACTACCAGGAGATCGGCCGTGCGGGACGCGACGGCGACCCGGCCTCCGCGACGCTGCACTACCGCCCGGAAGACCTGTCGCTGCGGTCGTTCTTCGCCTCGGGGCTGCCGGGGCGGGCCGACCTGCGCGGCGTGTTCACGGCGCTCTCGGCGGCGGGTCGGCCGGTGCGGCGGTCGGAGGTCGCCGACCAGCTCTCGCTCGGGGCCCGGACGGTCTCCCGCCTGATCGACCTGTTGCTCGAGGCGGGGACGCTGACCGAGTCGTCGAAGGGGTTCGAGCCCGTCGACTCGTTCGACGCGAAGGCGGCGGCCGAGGCCGCACGTCGGGTGGCCGAGACCCGGGAGCGCGTCGAGCACTCCCGCATCGAGATGATGCGCACCTTCGCCGAGGCTCCCGGTTGCCGCCGGCACTTCCTGCTCGGCTACTTCGGCGAGGACTCGCCCGAGCGCTGCGGCAACTGCGACGGCTGCCGGGCGGCCGAGCACACCGAGGAGGGGCGCGAGGGTGGGCAGGACGACCGCACCGACACCGCGCCTCCCGCGTTCGCGAACGGGGCCCGCGTCACGCACGCGACCTGGGGCGCGGGCACGGTGATGAGCACGGACGACGACCGCATGACGGTGTTCTTCGAGAGCGAGGGCTACAAGGTGCTGGCCGTCGCGGACGTGCTGGCCCACGAGCTGCTGACGCCGGCCTGACCTGCAGCGAGCCGTCGGTCGGGGGCGGCGGCGGCCGGGGCCGAGGTCAGGCGGGGCCGGCGTCGGGCGGGGCCGACGTCAGGCGGGGCAGGCGTCAGGCGGGGCCGGCGTCGTCGGGTCGGGCCGTCTCGTCGGGCTCGGCGGCCGCCGCCAGCACGGTGGCGATCGTGCGGGGGTGGGCCAGCACGCGGAAGTGGCCGCCGGCGTGCAGCCGGACGTTCACGGCGCCGGGCAGTTCGCTGCCCTCGGGGATGTGCGGGTCGAACTCGCCGTAGACCGAGGTGATGCGTCCGTTGACCGACGCGTCTCGGCCCAGCAGCATCGTCGTCGCGTCGCGCGGCGAGAAGGCCCGGAGGGCGGGCAGCACCAGCCAGGTGGCGTACCGCGAGCCCGAGAACGGCGAGCACACGGCGACCATCGACCGCACGCGACGCGTCTCGTCGAGCAGGGCCATGACGTACTTGCCGATGAGGCCGCCCTTGCTGTGGGCGACGATGACGACGTCGCCGAGTCCGTGCGTCGCGAGGTAGGCCGCGACGTCCCGGGCCGTGGCCTCGACCGGTCGGCTGTTCCACCGCAGGTCGTCGAGCACGTGGACGGGGTGCCCCTCGGCGTGCAGGCGTTCGATCATCGGTCGGAGGAACGACCAGGTCTCCCAGACGCCGGGGATCACCAGCACCGGTCGACCGGCACCGCCCAGGTAGCGCTCGGGGTCGCGGGGGCTCGTCACGGCCCGCACCTGCCAGACGGCGGCGTAGGCGTAGTCCTCGAGCCACCAGACGGCGTGACGGACGAGCCGCCGGGGGTCGATCGAGGGCATCCCTCGACCTTAGGCGTCGGGGTCGCCGGTGCGCCGGGTCAGATGCTGTCGGGGTCGAGCACGAGCGTCGTGCCCGCGAACAGGTGTTGCTCGTCGTCGATGACCTGCAGCCCCTGGTTCATGTAGAGCAGGGCCGAGACCGAGATGCCGAAGCGCCGGGCCACGACGTCGATCAGGTCGTCGGGCGCCACGGTGTAGCGCTTGGGGGCCCCGCGAGCCGTCGTCGCCTCGAGCGTGCCCGTGGCGAAGGTCGTCGCACCCGAGTCGACCGGGGCGATGTTCGTCTGGCGCGGGGGCACCGACCAGGCGACGGGCGCGACCGCGAGGACCTTGCCGGTCGCGAGCTCGACGGGGACGTCCGAGGAGGTGCTGGCCGAGTAGACGACGAGGGTCGAGAGGTACGAGGGCTGGCTGAGGGACCCGAAGCCGCCCGACGCCGAGGTCGGCGTCGAGGTCAGGCCGGGGATGCTGACGACGCCGTCGCCGCCGTAGGTGATGCCGTCGCCCACCGAGGGGGCGATCTCGAAGAACGCGGCGGTCACCGGGACCGGCAGGCTCGACGTGGCGTCCGTCAGTTCGGCCGAGTACGTGTCGTCGCCGACGGCCACGACGCGGTAGTGGAAGTGGACGCTGCCCTTGGGCGATGCGACGTCGGCCTCGGCGACCACGGTGCCGGCCGCGACCGGGGTGACGAACGGGGCGGGCACGGACGCGTCCTGCGGCGGTGGGGTCGCGGCGCGGGGCGAGGGCGTCGGCGAGGCGGTCGGCAGGGGGGACGGGGACGGGGACGCGCTGGCGCTGGGCGTCGACGTCCGGGCGACCGTGGTCGGGCGGGGTGCGTCGGTGGGGGAGCCGGCCGCGAACGGGGACGAACCGGTCGTGAACAGGACGGCGCTCACGACGACGGAGACGAGGGCGGCGCCCGCGACGACGGCCCCGACGACGGCGAACCGCCGGCGCCCGGAGCGTGCGGTGTCGTCGCCGTCGGTCCCGTCGGCCCCGTCGACCGCCGAGGGGCCCTCGTCGTCGGTGCGGGCGTCGCGGTGGGTCCAGGCGACGAGTCGGGGCCCGGTGTCGGCGTCGGTGCTCGACTCGGAGGCCGTCGCCGAATCCTGCGGCGGCGGAGATGGAGCGAACAACTCGTGCCCGGGCGTCAGACCGTCGTCGTCGTCCGCCCCTGGTGTGTGCCGTGCCATGGTGCCCCCCTGGCGATGATCCTAGGGGGTGCCGTCGGCCGGGTCGAGACCGATCGGTCTCGACCCGGGCCGACCGGCCGGCCGTCACGTCGGCGGCCGGGTCAGCGGCCGGGGTCGACCTCGGCGGCGGGGGCGTCCGGTCGCTCGGCGTCGGGCTCGTCCTGGACGTCCGTCTCGGCCATGCGGACCCGCAGGTGCTCCGCCTTCTCGTCGTCGGTCGCGCCCGCCAGGTCGCTGTCGACCTGCTGCTGCAGGCCGGCGAGCCGCTCGGCGTTCGTGGCGTCGTCGCTGCCGTCCATGATGGGGCTGGTCTGGGGGGTGGTGTCCATGTCGTGGACGCTACGCGCAGCGCCTGCCGCCGTCGGGCGGGGCACACAGGATGGGGCCGCGACCCGGAACAGCCTGTGAACATCGACCCGGTCGAGGAGTGCGGCCTACCGTGTGCCTGGTACCGGGCCCTTCCGGTCGACCACAACCAGGAGGTACGGCATGTCCGTCGGAGACAAGGCAAAAGATTTCGTCCAGAAGGCAGCCGGCAAGGCCGAAGAGGCCGTCGGCAAGCGCACGGACGACGAGGAGCTCACGAAGCAGGGCCACAAGGACCAGCACATGAGCGAGGAGCGCCTCGAGACCGAGAAGGCCAAGGACGACCTCGGCGGCAACTGACCCCGGCGTCGATCCACGAAGGGCCCGGCATCCACGGATGCCGGGCCCTTCGTCGCGCCACCGGGGGGCGACGCCCCGGCCGACTCGAGGGATTCGTGCAGAGTGTGCACGTTTTCATCGGCGGTGCTTCGGTGGAGGCATGAAGCGTTCCGTCTCGTCCCTGGTCACCGTCGCCGCCCTCGCGGCGTCCGCCGCCGTCGTGCTCTCGGGTTGTTCGTCACCCGGCGACACGGAGGCGGCGACCACCCCCACCGTGACCGTCACGGCCTCGCCGTCGAGCACGTCCACGCCGACGGCGACCCCGGGGCCGGACGGTGCGTCGGGCGGTGGAGGCGACCTCGGCGACGGCGCCACGGGCGCGGCCTCGTCGAGGTGCACCGTGGACGAGCTCACGGCCGAGATCGCCGACGGGGGCGGGGGCGCAGCCGGTAGCTACGGCGTCGCGATCATCCTGACGAACGGCGGGCAGCGCTCGTGCACCCTGCAGGGCTGGCCGGGCGTCTCGTTCGTCGGCGACGGGAACGGGACTCAGATCGGCGCCTCGGCGGCGCTCGACCGGTCGACCCCGCACGAGAGCCACACCCTCGCCCCCGGTGGTGAGGTGCAGACGATCGTGCGGCTCGCCCAGGCCGCGAACTACCCCGCGGACGAGTGCTCGCCCCAGGCGACGGACGGCTTCCGGGTCTACCCACCCGGTTCGCTCGAGTCGATCTTCGTCCCGACGTCCGGCACGATCTTCGACGCCTGCTCGAACGCGGCCGTGCAGCAGATGACGGTCAGCGCGCTCGCCACCTTCTGACCGGACCCGGCCGGACGGCCCGGCCGCCCCGACGCCGACTCGCGTCGCGTCGCGTCGAGTGCCCGTCCGGGCGGTCGATCGGCGCTACTGTCTGCACAGACGACCGGCACGAGGAGGTGCGATGGCGCATCGTGCCCGTGGGCGCACCGATCGCGTGCGCCCCCCTGGCGGGCGGGCCGAGCACGCCGACCACGCCCGGCGCGGCGACGGCGCGCGGCCCGCCCGCGTCCGGCCCGCCTGGCTGACCAGCGTCCGCCGCCGGCCCGCCGGGGCGGTCTCGCTCGTGCTGCTCTCGGCGCTCGCCGTGCTCGTGTCGGTGCTCGCCCCCTTGCTGCTGCGGGCCGTCGAGCAGGTGGGACTCGCCGAGGCGACGGGGCGGTCACACCTCGACGACACCGCGGTCGTGAGCATCGCCGACGTCGAGCCGGGGCGGATGCTCGTCGCCGCGTCCGACGTCCGCTCGGTGGTGCAGTCGGTCGACTCCGCGCACGACGCCGGCGGGGCCTCGCTGTGGCGGGCCCCCGTGACGGCGGCCGAGAGCGGCGGCGACACGACCTGGGTCTCGCCGGCCGACCCCGACGTCACCGGCAGCGCTCGGGTCGCGGGCCTCTACGGCAACGACTGCGGGGACGTCGTCCCCGTCGACGGACGCTGCCCTGCCGCGGCGGCGGAGGTGATGGTGCCGTCGACGATCGAGGGCGTCGCCACCGGTGACCTGCTCGACCTCGACACCGGCAGCTCCGTCGTCGAGGCGACGGTCGTCGGCCGGTACGACCCCCGGCAGGGCGACGGTCGGTTCTTCGCCGCGCCCTCGCGCGCGGTCAGCGTCGACGTGCCCACGACCGACGACCTCGTCGTGTCGTCGGACGGGTTCGACGCCCTGCTGCTGACGTCGAAGGCCTACGGCGCGCTCGTGTTGAGCGGCCCCCTGGCCCTGGACGACGTCGACACCGCCCTGACGGACGTCGCCACGGCCCGTGAGTCCGCCCTCGGGACGGCGGGGGCCGAGTCCGACGTCGAGCTGCGCACCGGCCTGCCCGGCGTGCTCGACCGGGTCGGGCGGCAGGGCGACGCGGCGACCGTGCTGGCCGCGGTGACGGCCCTTCAGGCGCTCGCCCTGGCCTGGTTCGTGGTGGCGCTGGTGGTGCAACGGCTCGCCCGGGTGCGGTCGGCCGAGTGGGGACTCGCGCGCCTGCGCGGGGCCACCCGCGGGCGGTGGCTCGCCGTCGTCTTCACGGAGCCCGTGCTGGCCGTGGTCGTCGGCGGCGTGGCGGGCGGGTCGGCGGGCTGGGCGATCGCGGCGGCCGTCGTCCGGTCGGCCCTCGGACCGTCGGTCCCCGTCGAGCCGACCCATCCCGTCGTCGTCGCCTCGGCCGCGCTGGCCCTCGTCGGTTCGGTCGTCGCCCTCGTCGCCGCGAGCGTCCGCTCCGCCGTCGTGCCGCTCGACCAGCTGCTCGCCCGCACCGCCGAGCCCCGCCGCCTCGGCCGCCTCGCGGTCGTCGTGCAGTCCGGGCTCGCGCTCGTGACCGTGACCGTGCTCGTGGCCGCCGTCACCCAGGGCGAGGTGACCGGCCCCGGCCTGGCCCTGCTCGCACCGGGACTCGTCGCCGTGCTGGTCGGCGTCGTCGCCCTCCGGGTCGCCGCCCTCGCCGTCGGGCGGTCGACCCGACGTCCGCCCCGGTCGCTGTCGTCCCTGCTCGTCGCCCGTCGGCTCGGTCGGACCCCGTCGGTCCTCACGGCGGCGGTGCTCGTCTGCGTCGGCGTCGCCCTCGCCTCGTGGTCGACCCAGGTGGCCGTGACCGCCGACCGCCTGCAGGTGGACCGGGCCCGCGCCTCCGTGGGGGCCTCGACCGCCCTGACGGTCAGCGTGCCCTCCGACGTGCCGTTCGTCGACGCGGTCCGGGCGGCCGACCCCGACGGTCGCCGGGCGATGGCGGCCGACGTCTACACCCGCGGCCAGGGCGTCGGGCGGCTCGTCGCCGTCGACGCGTCGCGTCTCGGGGCCGTCTCGTCCTGGTCGCCCGCCTGGAGCGACCTCGGCGACGCGGACCGGCTCGCCCGGGCCCTCGCACCCCGGGGCGGCGAGGCCCTGACCCTCACGGGGACGAGCGTCTCGATCGACCTGGCCGACGTCGCCACGACCGTGCCCGAGGGCTTCTCGGCCGAGGACTTCACGACCGACCTCGCCGACGTGTCGGTGCGACTGGTCGTGCAGGCCGACGACGGCTGGCACACGGTCGACCTCGGTGAGCCCCGCGACGGCACCCTGACGAGCGTCCCCGGCCGGTTCCCGTGCGCGGACGGGTGCCGCGTGGTCTGGTTCGGGGCGACGAGCTCGCGGGCGACGACGCCCCCCTTCGGCCTGCGGCTGACCGTCACCTCGCTCTCGACCGACCGCCAGCCCGCCGACGAGCTCGCGGGGTGGGTCTCGGCCGACCGCTGGCGCGACCGCATCGGCGACGGCGTCGACCCGCAGCGGCCCGCACGGGCGACCCTGGCCGACCTCTCGGACGGTCGGGGCCTCGCGCTCGTCCTGATCGACGAACAGGGGGCGGGCACGGCGTCGATCGCGCCGCTCGACACCCCCGAACCGATCCCCGCCCTCGTCGCCCGGGGCACCCCGGTGACCCCGCTGGCCGGCGTCCGCGACGGCATCGTCGGGCTCGGACCCGACCTCAGCGAACGCGCCCTCGCCCGGGTCGGCGCGGCGCGCGTCCTGCCGCGGGTCGGCGGCGAGGGCGTGCTCGTCGACCTCGGCGTGCTCGACCGGGTGACCGACCCGGCCCGCTCCGAGGCGAGCCACGAGGTGTGGCTCGCCCCGATGAGCGCAGCCGAGGAGGCGCGGGTCGTCGACGACCTGTCCCGTCGGGGCGTCGAGGTGGTCGCCTCCCGGTCGCTCGCCACGGTGGCCGACGGGTACCGGCGCTCGGAGACGACCCGCGCCTCCTCGGCCACGCTCGTGGTGGCGGCCGCGGCGCTGCTGCTCACCCTCGCCGCCACCGCGGCGCTGCGGGCGGTGTCCGCGACCGGGCGGCGCGAGGACCGACGGGCCCTCGCGACGGCCGGCATCACGCCCGGGCGCCTGCGTCGGGTCGCGCTGCTCGAAGCGTTCCTGCCCCCGGCGGCCGGGGTCGTGCTCGGCGTCGGTGCCGGCCTCCTGGCCTACCTGCTGACCGTGCCCGGGCTGCCCCTCGTCGTCGGGGCCGGCCGGACGCCGCCGCCCGACCTGGCCCCGTCGGCCTGGCCCCTGCTGGCCCTCGGCGTCGGGACGCTCGCCCTGCTCGCCGGCATCGTCGGCGTCGCGACCCGGCTCGAGGCCCGGGCGGCCGACCGGACGGTGGGCCCCCGATGAGCGACCTCGCCCTGTTCTGCCAGGGCCTCGTGCACGTCTACCGCGAGGCCGGCACCGACGTCGCCGCCCTGCGTGGGGTCGACCTCGTCGTGCCCGCCGCCCAGCGCGTCGCCGTGCTCGGGCCGTCCGGGTCGGGCAAGTCGACGCTGCTCTCGATCGTGGCCGGGGTGACGAGGCCGTCGGCGGGGCGTGCCGAGGTGTTCGGCACCGATCTCGCGACCGCCCGGCCCGCCGACGTGCGACGCCTGCGCCGGGGCACCCTCGGGCTGATGATGCAGGGCGCGCCGGCGAACCTGCTGGCCCACGAGGACGCCGCGGGCAACCTCGACCGGGCGGTCGGCGGCTCGCGGGAGGCCGTGCGGGTGGGGCGCCGGGTGCTGCGCGCGGGCGGCGTGCTGGGCGATCGACGCCCCGTGGGCCGGTTGACCCCGACCGAGCAGCAGGTCGTGGCCCTCGCCGTCGCCCTCGCGCCCCGGCCCCGCCTGCTGCTCGCCGACGAGCCGACCAGCCGCCTGGGCGAGACGGCCCGCGACGCGCTGCTCGACCTGCTGGTCGACACGGCGGACGCCGCGGGCACCGCCGTGCTCGTCGTGACGCACGACGACGCCGTCGCCGCCCGCATGCAGCGCATGGTGCACCTGCGCGACGGTCGCGTCGGCGAGGAGGCCACCGCCGAGGGGCGCTGGTCGGTCCTCGGCACGGACGGCTCGCTGCAGCTGCCACAGGGCCTGCGCACCGACTGGCCCGACGGGGCGCTCGTGTCGGTCGACGAGGTCGCACCGGGCGAGCTGCGGGTGCGTCGCGTGACCGACGACGAGGGCGGCGTCCGTGGCTGAGGGTGAGGCCGTGGCCGGCGGCGGGGGACGGGACGAGGAGGCGCGGGTCGCCTCGCCCGGGCTGCGTCTCGTCGGTCTCGTGGTGCGTCGGCCCGACGGCTCGCCCTCGGCGCCCCTCGACCTCGTCGTGCCGGCGGGTGGCGCGGCCGAGCTGCGCGGCGAGCCGGACGGCGTGCCGTCCGCGGTGCTGCGCGTCGTCGCCGGGCTCGAGCACCCGGTGTCCGGGCGGGTGTCGTTCGGTGCGACCGACCCGACGGTCGGTTCGGTGACCCGCCAGCACGAACTGCTCGGGTCGCTCACGGCCGCCGAGAACGTGGCGGTGCCGTTGCTCGCTCGACCGGACCGCGGGCGGGCCCGGCTGGGCGACTGGTCGGAGGTCGACGCGCTGCTCGGGCGGCTCGGCGTCCCCGAGGCGAGTCGGCACAACCTGCTCGAGCAGCTCTCGGGCGGGCAGCAGCAGCGGGTCGCCGTGGCGCGGGCCCTCGTGACGCGGCCTTCGGTGCTCTGCCTCGACGACCCGACGAGCGAGCTGGACCCGGCCAGCGCCGAGGTGGTCTGGTCGGTGGTCGACGACGCCCGGGCCGAGGGGGCGTGCGTCCTGTCGGTCGGTGCCCCGGGTGGCCCCGCGCGACCGGGTGCCGTCGTGCTCGACGTCGGGTGAGGCCGGCGTCGGGCGGGGTCGGGCGTCGGGCGGGGTCGGGCGTCATCCTCCCGGGGCACGGCCCGCGACCGGGGGAGGACGCGGCGCGCCGCCGCCCGTTCGTACGCTGGCTCCCCGTCGAAGGAGACCCACCGTGACCGAGACCCGACTCGCCCCTCCCACCCGTCCGTCCCCCGGAGCCGTGCCCACCCCGTCGGTGGCCGCCATCGTCGCTCGCGCCGCGGGCCGCACGGCCGTCGTGGCGGCCGCAGCCCTCGTGCTCGGTGGTCTCACGAGCCCGGCACAGACCCTCCTGCCTCAGTGGATCGGGGGGTTCGCGAACTCGTCCGGTGGCTGGTCGATCCTCGTCTTCGCGATGGTCTGGGCCGTGCGCAGCCGCCCCGCCCTGTCGGCCGTGCTCGGGGCCGTCGCCTTCGTGCTGCTCGTCGAGGGCTACCGCATGGTGTCGGGGTGGCGAGGCTTCTACTACGACGAGCCCTTCCAGAACGAGTTCACGGTCATCGGACTGCTCGTGGGCCCGGTCATCGGCGTCAGCGCCGCCCTCGTCCGTTCGTCGTCGCCCACCTGGCGGACCCTCGCGGTCGCGCCCCTGTCGACGGTGCTCGTCGGCGAGGGGCTCTACGGGCTCGTCGTCCTCGGCCAGGGCCTGCAGGACGTCTGGTGGGTGCTGCAGATGGTGCTCGGCGCGGCGTTCCTCGTCCGGGGCACGGTCGGCACCCGGAGGTCAGCACCCCCGTGGGTCCCCGTCGTCGCGGCCGGGTCGGTCGTCGTCCTGTCGGTCGTGCTCGTCGTCGCCTACGCGGCCCTGCCTCTCCTGCTGATGTGACCCTCCGCCGCGTCCCGCCCGCGCTGTCGCCGTCGCTGTCGCCGTCGCCGACGCCGTCGCTGACGCGGTCGCCGTCGCCGTCGCCGTCACTGTCGCCGACGCCGTCACTGACGCGGTCGCCGTCGCCGTCGCGGTCGCGGTCGCGGTCACCGTCGCTGTCGCCGTCGCCGTCGCCGTCGCTGTCGGTCCCGGCCTTGCCGTCCGCGTCCGCGTCGGCAATTCAGGGCTGGTGCCGCGGCCGGGTGCCGAGATCGGCGTGGGGCGGCCCCGCTCGCGTCGAGAACAAGGAGTTGCCCGCTCGGGGGTGGGGTCCGACAGGGCGGACGGAGTGCGGGCGGGTGCCGTGCGTCGCGTCGAGCTCGGTGGGGCGCCCGAGGAGGGTGGCGGGTGCCGAGGCTGGTGCGGGTGTCGGCAATTCCGGGCTGGTGCTGCGCCGGGTGCCGAGATCGGCGTGGTGCGGCCCCGCCTGCGTCGGGAACCAGGAATTGCCCGCTCGGGGGTGGGGACCGACAGGGCGGGCGGTGCGCGGGCGGGTGCCGTGCGTCGCGTCGGCCCGAGGAGGGTGGCGGGTGCCGAGGCTGGTGCGGGTGTCGGCAATTCCGGGCTGGTGCCGCGGCCGGGTGCCGAGATCGGCGTGGGGCGGCCCCGCCCGCGTCGAGAACAAGGAATTGCCCGCTCGGGGGTGGGGTCCGACAGGGCAGGCGCTGTGCGGGCGGGTGCCGTGCGTCGCGTGGAGCTCGGCGGGGCGCCCGAGGAGGGAGGCGGGTGTCGAGGCTGGTGCGCGCGTCGGCAATTCCGGGCTGGTGCTGCGGCCGGGTGCCGAGATCGGCGTGGGGCGGCCCCGCCCGCGACGGGAAGCAGGAATCGCCCGCTCGGGTCTCCGCTCCGGGTGCACGAGTCGCTTCCGCACAGGGCTGCGCGGGGCTTGCCACGCTCGCGGCGGGCTGCTGACTACGGTGGCCGCATGACCCACCCCGCGCACGACCCGTACCGGACGGGCTTCCTCGAGACGGAGGACGGTGCCTCCCTTCCCTGTACGTCGAGGAGTCCGGCCGTCCCGACGGCGTCCCCGCCCTCTGGTTGCACGGCGGGCCCGGTGGTTCGCTCGGCCGGGGCGGCTACCGACGCGCGTTCGACCCGCGGGCCTACCGGCTGGTCGGCGTCGACCAGCGCGGTTCGGGCCGGAGCACCCCGAACGTCGTGGACGACCTGACCGGCTTGGGGCGGCACACGACACAGCGGTTGGTGGCCGACCTCGAGGAGGTCCGTGACCGGCTCGGCATCGAGACCTGGGTCGTCGGCGGCGTGTCGTGGGGCACGACGCTCGCGCTCGCCTACGCCGAGGAGCACCCCGACCGCGTCCGCGCCCTGGCGCTGATGGCGGTCACGACCACGAGCCGCGACGAGGTCGACTGGATCACCGAGGGGGTCGGGCGGCTCTTCCCCGAGGAGTGGGCCGTCTTCGACCACGACAGCAGGAGGCGCGTCGACGAGAGACCGGTCGACGCGTACGCGAGACGGCTGGCGTCCGACGACGTGGCCGATCGTGAGGCCGCCGCGGCGAGCTGGGACCGGTGGGAGGGCGTCCACGTCAGCCTCGACGACCCCGACTCGCGCGGGCGGGGCCACCTGGGCCCGGAGCGGCGGGAGGCGTTCGCCACGCTCGTCACCCACTACTGGAGCAACGACGGGTTCCTGGCGGGTGAGCGCGCGATCGTGTCCCGGCTGCCTCGGATCACGCACATCCCCGCCGCCCTCGTGCACGGTCGCCGTGACGTGAGCGGTCCGGCCGTCACGCCGTGGCGGTTGCACCGGGCCTGGCCGGCCAGCACCCTGACCGTCGTCGAGGACGAGGGGCACGGCGGCCCCCGCCAGGTCGAGGCGCTCAGCGCCGCGCTGGACGGGTTCGCCCGGCTGTGACGGTCGTGCACGCAGGAGCCGCCGGACCCGGACACGGTGTGCGGCGCGTCGACCTCGTCCGGCCCGAGGGCGCGCGGTGGCTGCCGACGCGGCACTCCGGCGACGGCGTCCTCGTGCTGGCGGGGTCGAGCGGGCGGATCGACGACGAGCGCGCCCGTCTGTTCGCCGGCCACGGTTGCCTGGCCGAGTCCGTCCGCTGGTTCGGTGGTGACGGGCAGAGCGCCGGGCCGTGGGAGGTGCCGCTCGAGACCTTCACGGACCGCCTGGACGCCCTGGCCGGCGAGTGCGACCGGGTCTGGATCGTCGGCACGTCCTTCGGGGCCGAGGCGGCGCTGGCCACCGCGGCCCGGGCCCCCGGGGTGGCGGGAGTGGTCGCCTTCGCCCCGTCGGACGTCGTCTGGGCCGGCTACGACCGGACGGGTGCCGAACGTTCGCACTGGACGTGGGGCGGGGTGCCCCTGCCGTTCGTGCCGATCGACCCGGACGGCTGGCCGACCGAGGCGCCTCCGCGGTTCTCGCCCGTCCACGAACGGTCCCGGCTGACGTTCGCCGACCGGGTGGGACCGGCGACGATCGAGGTCGAGCGCATCGCGCGCGTCGTCGTGGTCGCGGGCGGCGACGACGAGGTCTGGCCGAGCACGGTGCACGCCGAGAACGTCAGGCGCCGACGGGCGGAGCACGGGGTCGAGACCGTCGTGGTCGCGGGGGCGGACGCCGGGCACCGGGCGGTGCTGCCGGGGGAGTCGGTGGTGCGAGGAGGCACGACCATGCGCCGCGGTGGCACCGAGGCCGCGGATCGCGAGCTCGGCGCCCGGGCCTGGACGGCGATCACCACGCTGCTCGCGTCCGCACGCTGAGCGACACCCTCGACGAACTCCGGTCGCCCGCCCAGCAGCAGATGTCGCCCCCGCGCTGATCCGGTTCGTGCCGGATCAGGCAGGGCTCAGGTCGTCCAGCCGGGCGAGGAAGGCCTCGAACCGGGCCGGGTCGGTGCGCCCGCTCAGCGTCTCGCCGAACCACCTCGTCCAGATCGCGTCGACCTCGGCGGCGCTGATCGCGCCGGACCTCACGAGCCGGCCGACCATCGGGACGGCCTCGAGCTCGTACTCGTCCCACGGGGCGCCGCCCTCGGTGCCGGGCTCGAGCCCGTACGGGTCGAGGGCGTTCAGCTCGACGAGCACCCGGTCGACGAGGTCCCGCCAGGCCTGGCTGCGGCGGGGCTCTCCCGAGTCCGCGCCTCGGGGACGTCGGGCTCCGTCGGAGGCCCTCACCGCGCCTCCGGACGGCCCGCCTCGTCGAGGGCGCGCAGCAGCGCCTCGCCGTCGCGCACGTCGACGAAGGTCATCGGCAGGGGAGACATGACGCCGTCGAGACCCGTGTTGGTGAGACCGCGCTGCCGCGCGCCGAACGGGATGGCGCCGGTGGTCGAGTCAGTCCAGTCGACGCTGACGTGAGTGCGGTCGCGCGACCACGACACCTCGGTCTTCTGCTGCTTCGCGGGCGCCTGGTGGACGGTCGACCCGACCACGAGGAACGACCGCTGGTCGGTGACGGCGTAACCCGTCTTCGCCTTCCGCGCCCGCTTCAGCAGGAACCGGCCGACGACGAAGAAGAGCCCGATCGCGACGAAGACGCCGCCGAACAGGACGAAGAACACGGAGGCGCCCTCGCGGAGCACCGAGACCTCCCAGAAGATCGCGAACCCGCACCAGAGCAGGCTGAAGGGCACGAGGAAGAGGTCGTTGCGGCCGAACGTCACGGCCTCGTCCGGCCCACCCGACCAGAGCAGGCGCTCACCGGGGCGCAGCTCGGGCTGCACGAGGGCACGTCGGTCGTCGGGTCGGCGGGCGTCGGGAGCGCTCATGCTCGCGAAACTACCGTGGCGCGACCGGCGGCGTCACGGCGGTCGTGCTGTCGGGGCTCGATGCGACAGCCCCTCCAGGTCCCGTGAGACCTCGTCGTCGAGCAGGTCGAGGCGCTGCTCGCCTGAGTCGCCGGCGGGTGGTGCGGCGAGGTGTCGTCAGGTCGTCGGACGGTCGAAGCGAGCACCGCGCGGCTTCGGTCCGAGCAACGACAAGATGAAGATGACGAACCCGCCGAGGTAGGGGACGAGGCTGATGAGCAGCAGCCAGCCGCTGAGGTCGACGTCGTGCAGTCGACGGACGCCGAGCGACAGGAACGGCACGAACGTGCCGAAGAACAAGATCGCGAGCACGATTCCGAACGGGATGAAACCCGGCCCCGGGTTCATCGTGCCGTCGACGTCGGTGGTGCTGCCGGGGTAGCCCGCGGCGAAGCCGACGATGCTGAGGGCGAAGAACAGCACGCCGTTCGCCAGGACCACCCACCAGTACTCGCTGCGGCTCGCCCGCCCCGAGAAGTCGGCGTACTTCCGGAAGAACCGCTTGACCGCGTCGACCGGACCCGCGCCGTACAGCGGAGCCCAGAGGGGGACCACCCCGCCCGAGCCGTAGGGCGGGCCCTGGGGTGGCTGGGCGTACGGCGGGTACTGGCCGCCGGACGGCTGGTGACCGTACGGCTGCTGGCCGTGGGGCGGAGGGATCGGCTGGCCGTAGGGCGGCTGCTGGCCGTAGGGCGGAGGAGTCGCCTGCCCCTCCGGCTGCCCGTACGGCGGCACCGCCCCGCCCTGCCGTTCCGCCCCGTCGTTCCGATCGGTCATGAGATCCCCCTCGTCCGTGCCGCCCACCGCGACCCTGTCACCCTATCGACGCCAACGGTGCCCCTGGGATCACGGATGCGCCACGAGTCCCCCGTCGTAAGATCGTCCCGTGCAGACCACGGTCGTCCTCCGTCAGGATTCACCCGAGGCCGCCGCCCTCCTCGTCGAAGGATGGACCGTCGAGGCCCGGTCGTTCGGTGCCCTGTTAGAGGCCGACCACGTCGACCGCGCCCGGCTCCGGGCCCTGGCAGTCGCCGGACCGTCCGACGTCACGATCCGTGAGCTCTGCCCGGACGACGTTGACGACGTCCTCGCCCTCGACTCGATGACCGCCGCGGACTACCCGGGCAGCGTCGCGACGCGTCACGAGCCCTTCGACCGGTCGTCGGCGACGCCATGGCCGACTCGCAGGGCCTGGGGCGCTCGGACGTCGACGGAGCGTCTCGTCGCCCTCACGTTCGTCGACCTCGGCGAGCGCGTCGCCGAGACGGACGTCACCGTCGTCCACCCGGACCATCGAGGTCGGGGTCTCGCAGCGGCCGTCAAGTCCGCGTCGGTGCTGGCTCTGCTCGACGCGGGTGTCGTCCGCTTCCGCACGGGCGGTTCCGCTGACAACCCGGCGATCATCGCGGCCAATGCGACCCTCGGTTACGTCGTCGACGAGACCTGGCTCACCCTCGTCGCCCCGACCCCCTGAACGACGATCGAGTGGTCCCGAACCGTCTTTCGACGGTCGTCGAAGGACGATTCGGGACCACTCGACGCCGGACGGGTCGATGGGGCGCTCGACCGGGATGTCTGACGGCGGTCGAGTGGGCGGATGATGTCGTTCGTCGCTGGACGGAGAGCACCTTCCGCCCACTCGGCGGCGGCTCGACCGGCGCCGAGCCACCACCGAGGCGTCGGATGCGGCCCGGGCCGCCGGGGTCAGCCCCAGCCGCCGAGGTAGGCGGCGACGCTGGGCTCGCCCACCACGGGGGTCAGCCAGTCCACGGAGGCGCGGTGCGAGACGAACGCGACGCCCGCCCCCCAGCGGCGCGCGCGGAGACGGGCCCGACGCGACTCGACGGTGACGAGCACGCGGTCCGACGGGCCGAGCAGCTCGACGGTGCCGAGCGACCCGACGCCGACCGCGTCGGTCGCCGCGCGGAGGTCACGCGCGACGTCGTCGCCGAGCCCGACCGCCGCGGCCAGGGACCGTGCCGGGGCGTCGTCCGAGCCGCCGGTGTCGACCGGGGGCAGCACCCGCACGGGACCGTCGACCGTCACGACCACCCGGGCCTCGGCGAGTGCGGCCTCGGCGGCGTCCGTCGACCGACCGAGCACCCGGGCGTCGGCCGTGAACGCCGACGCGACGTCGTCCGGCACCACGACGGTCACGTCCGGCGCGGAGGCCAAGACGCTGTCCACGGAGACGAACGCCGCACCCGTCGACATCGGAGTCCCGGCCGACGCCACCAGCTCGACGCACACGTCGACCGCCCGACTGCGCACCCCGACGCCGCGAGAGCCGCGCACCGCGATCAGGTCGGCGAGGCGCAGGGTCTCGACGTTCTTCTCGGCCTGGCGCCGCGCCTCCTCGGCCTCGCGAGCAGCCCGCGCGGTCGGCGACGACTCCGAGTCGGTGCCGCCGTCGCCACCCACCCCGCGCCCCGCCCAGTCCGGTCCGTCGTGCCACGCCACCGCGCCGGGCACGTGGGCGAACACGGCGCCGGCGAGCCAGGCCCGGTGGGCCCACTCCCAGTCCTCGCCGCCGTATGTCGTGAACGACTCGTCGAAGCCGCCGACCTCGTCGAAGAACCAGCGCGTGCAGCAGGTGACGGCGCCGATCAGGTGGCGGTACGAGCGGTCGTCCGCGTGCAACAGGTCGGCCGACCAGCCGTAGGCCTGCCGCAGCCAGCGCGGCTGCTCGAGCTCGTGCGCCGGCCCGGCCACCTCGACCGGCTCCGACACCGGCACGGCGGCACCGGCACCCGCACCGGCACCGGCACCCCGGCCGCCCCCGTCGCCGAGCACCCCGGCGAAGTCCGCGTGCTTCCGCTGACCCACCGTGACGGCCTCGGGAGCGAGCGCGGGCAGTCGGGTGAGGCGCAGCACGTAGTCCGGCTCGGGCGACGTGTCGGCGTCGACGAAGCAGAGCACGGACCCCGACGACGCGGCGACGCCGACGTTGCGGGCGGCGGACAGGCGGAAGCCGCGGTCCTCCTGCACGATCAGGCGCACCCCGTCGGGCACGGTGGGAGCCGTCGGCGACCCGTCGTCGACCACGATCACCTCGAGCCGGTCGGCGGGGTAGCTCTGTCGTGCCAGTGCCGCGAGCGTCCGATCGAGCTCCGCCTGCTGGCGGTAGTGCACCACGATCACCGACACGAGCGGCGGCAGCTCGGGCCACACCCCGTCGAGCGCGTCCCACGAATTGCCGACCACGGACCGCCCGCCCGCAGGAGGCGCGGTGCCGGTCACGCCGGACGCCGACGACCCGGCGTCGCGGCTCACCAGCGCACCCCGTCGGTCCACAACGCGGCGTACGCGTCGGCGACCTCGTCGAGTCCCGGCCGGGTGACCGCGTCCTCGTCGAGCCAGGTCGACGCGGGGTCTGCCAGAGCCGCGGCGATCGCCGTCGCGAGCCCGCCCTCGGGGTAGAGCGTGAGCGTGCCGGGCCTCAGCGTCGCCATCTCGCGGGAGTAGCGCGTGTCGGGCACGAGCGGGCGCCGCCCGGCCGCGACCCAGGTCGCGATCGACCCGGAGGCCGAGACGTGCTGGTGCGCCGCCACGGGCACCGACGCGCGGCGGGCCCGGTCGAGGAGGGTCGCGTCGTCGAGGTAACCGGTCGCGCCGAAGGGCACGCCCAGTGCGGCGGCCTCGTCGACGAGCTGCCGGAGCTCGCCCTCGTGACCCGGGGAGGCGCGGCCGAGCGCCACGACGCCGGTCACGTCCGCGACCGGTCGCGTCGCGTCGTCGCCCACCCGCCCGGCCTCGGCCGCGGGCCGACCAGCCGCGAGTCCCGCCACGGCCGCGACGACCTCGGCGTGCCCCTTGCCGGGGTAGAAGAACCCGACGACCGCGACGTCGCCGTCCGGTTCGGGCCGTCCGGCGGGCAGCGGATGCGGGTCGACGGGCAGGGGGATCACCTCGACCGGGCCCTCGAAGCCGATCGTCTCGCGCAGCAGGGCGCGCTCGTGCTCGCTGTTGACGACGACGCCCCGGGCGACGGCGACCACGCGGGCGTAGGCCTCGCCGCGCCTCCTCAGGTTGCGCTCGCCGTCGGACGGTTGCGGCAGGTCGTGCAGGGTCACGGTCAGGGCGGTGCCGTCGGCCAGGTGCTCGACGACGTCGGCGGCCGCCGCGGGCGACGGCCCCCAGAGGCGGTCCGTGAACTGCAGGTGGGCCCGCGGCACGACGACGTCCACGGGCGCCGGGTCGGCCGGTGTGCCGCCGACGACCGGGGGCAGGGCCGTGGTCGTCAGCAGCTCGGGGTCGAGCAGGTACGGGTCGACCGGGGTGGCCGACCCGGCCTCGGGGCCGTCGTGCGGCTCGGCGACGTCGAGCAGGTCGGCGACGTCGAGGGCGAGGTGCCGACCGGTGCGCGCCTCGACGGTCGCGGCGATCCGTGCCGCGTAGGCCGAGACCCCGTGCTGGGGATCGTCGTGGGTGACGATCACGGGCAGCTCGGCGAGGTCGAGGGTGGCCGCCGCGCCGCCGGTCGCGGCGGACCGGGCCGAGTGGCGGTCCCCGGCGACGTCGTGGGTCACCGGACGACCGGCCCCCGTGCCGCCCGTGCCGGACCCCACGCTCACGCCGCACCCCACAGGGCGAACGTGTCGGCGTGCCGGGCCAGGGCGGCCTCGACCGCGTCCGGGTGCTCGGCGTACCAGGCGAGGTGCGCCCGCCGGACCTCGTCGGCGTCGACGCGCTCGCCGCCGACGACCCAGTGGTCCGTCGGCTCGTCGTCGAGGCCCCAGGCGTCGATCACGGCCTGCTCGCGGGGGGCGTGGACGCTCGACAGCACCGGTCGGCCCGGGTCGACGACGTGCTCGGGCAGGCCGAGCCGCTCCCGCACGCGCGTGGCCAGGGCGGTCCAGACCGGGTTGCCCGGGTGGTTCAGCGTGCGCATCTGGTCGAAGCGGGGCGTGCCCGTTCCGTCGTCGCCCGGCCCGCCCGTGCCGGGGCCGACCTCGAACAGGTCCGACGCGACGACCGTGTCGTGGGCCGCCTCGCGCTTCCGCAGCTCGGCCAGCGACAGCTCGGCGACCGACCGCACGACGGCCGGGGTCAGGGCGTCGGCGGCGAGGGGCCGCCCGGCGGCCTCGGCGATCAGCCGGACGTCGTGGTACTCGACCACGGGCGGCACGAGCGAGACGTCGCTCGGCGGGCGGACGATGACGTGCGCCGGGTAGAGGCCCGCGAACCGGACGACCGGCACCCGGACGACCCGCGCCTCCCGGGGCAGCATCGCGGCCAGCTGGGACGTGCCGAGCGGCAGGCCGTGGTAATCGTCGCGCACCGGCTGCGAGACGAGCAGGCCGGCGCGCCCGAGCCACCGGGCGAGCTGCGGCAGGTCGGCGGCCGTCAGCTCGTGGACCGGGGGCGTCCGCACCGTCGTGAGCCCCGCCCCGTCGAGGAAGATCCGCAGCGACTCGGCCTGGCAGTTGCCCACCACGAGGGCGATCGCGCCGTCGCCCTCCGGCTCGCTCAGGCCGTAGAAGTCGCCGTAGTGGCGGGTGCGGCCGTCGGGTTCGGTTCGCTGTTCGGACATGCTTCCCTCCGGCCCGGACTCGGAACGGACAAAGGGGGTCGCGCGGGCCTATGTTGAGTCAACAGCGACTTCCCCGGTCGCGTCATCCTTTCCCGCCGCCAGCCCCGGCACACCCCGCCCGCATCGCCGCGGGTGCTCGTCGTCCCTCCGGTCCAGGCCCCGCGCGCCGGGGTCGGGCCGCGGCGGGCGACCTGATCACGCCGAGGAGGCTCCGATGACCCACGACGCCCCGATGTCGCCGTCGACCACGGCCACGGCAGCCGCCGAGCGGCCCCGCGTCGCCTCGTCGCACGCCGGTCCGATCCGGGTCGCCTCGGTGCCCGCCGGCCACCCCTACGTCCGCTCGCTGCTGGACCCCGGCGACGCCGCGGGCCGCGTCGTCCACCTCGACGACCCGCTGCCCGACCCCGCCGAGCCGACCCGCTGGTGGCCTCCGGTCGTGCTCGACGCCGACTGGTTGCGGGCGCACGCCGACGAGGTCGACCTGCTGCACGTCCACTTCGGCACGGAGTCGTACCCGACCGGGCACCTCGTCGCCGTCGTCGAGGCCCTCCGCGAGCTGCGCCTGCCGCTGGTGTACACGGTGCACGACCTGACCAACCCGCAGCTCGTCGACCAGGCGCCCCACCTCGAGCACCTCGACGTGCTCGTGCCCGCCGCCGACGAACTGATCACCCTGACGGACGCGGCGGCCGACGAGGTCGAGGCCCGCTGGGGTCGCCGCCCCACCGTCATCGCCCACCCGGCCATCGTCGACCCCGGGCTCGACGACGCCTCCGACGTCGACCTGCCCGTCGGCACCCCGGGCGACGAGATCGTCGTCGGCGTCCACCTGCGCGACCTGCGGCCGAACGTCGCGGGCGACGAGACCGTCCGCACCCTGCTCGCCGCGGTCGCCGCCCTGCGCGCCACCGGTGCCCCCGTGGAGGCGCGGGTCGACCTGAACGAGCGGGTGCGAGACCCCGAGCAGGCGGCGCGCGTGCGCGAGCTCGTCCGGGCCGCGGGCCCCGGGGCGACCCTCGTCGAGCACCCCCGCCTCGACGACGCCGCACTCGAGCGCTCGCTCGCCGACCTCGACGTCTCGGTGCTGCCCTACCGCCACGGCACCCACTCGGGCTGGGTCGAACTGTGCTGGGACCTCGCCGTGCCGGTCGCCGCGCCCCGCGTCGGCCACGCCGCCTCGCAGCACCCCGAAGCCGGGGCGACCGCGTCGTTCGACCTCGGCGACCCCGCCTCGCTGGCGGCCGCCGTGATCGCCCTGGTCAGCCCGCGGGCCCTCGACGAGACCGCCGACGCCCACGACGACCCGACCCGCGTCCCGGCCTCGCGCCGCGGCACGGCTCACCGGGTCGAGCTGCGACGACGCCACCGCCGGCTGCGACGGCAGCAGCGGCACGACGTGGCGGCCGCGCACCTCGCGGTGTACGAGCGCGCCCTCGCGACGGTCGCGGCGGTGACGGCGTGACCCGCGCCTCCCGGCCCCTGCGCATCGTCGTGGTGGCGCCGCTGCGCTACCCGATCCGCGAACCGTTCGCCGGCGGCCTCGAGTCGAGCGTCCACCACCAGGTGCGCACCCTGCGCGAGCGCGGCCACCGCGTGACCCTGATCGCGACCGAGGGCTCGGACCACCTCGACCAGAGCCCGCCCGAGTTCGTGCTGCCCGCCGTGGTCTTCGACGACCCCGCCGAGGCGACCGACACGACCTACCCGGCCGGGTACCTCGAGCGGGCCCTGCCCGCCCTCGAGCGGGCCCTGCAGTACGTCGCCGACCACGCCGACGACTACGACCTGGTCGACAACCACAGCCTGCACGGCGTCCCGCTCGCCCGGGCCGACCGCATCGGGGTGCCGATGGTCAGCACCCTGCACACGCCGACGCTGCCCGACATGCTCGCCGCGCACCGCTCGTCCGACGGGCCGCGCAGCCGCTTCGTCGCCGTCAGCGGCCACACCGCGGCCGCCTGGGCGACCGAGGGCGTCGAGGCGACCGTGCTGCCGAACGGGGTCGACACCGACCGCTGGGGCTTCGGCCCGGGCGGCGACGACCTCGTCTGGTCGGGGCGCATCGTCCCCGAGAAGGGCCTGCACCTGGCCCTCGAGGTCGCTCGTCGCGCCGGACGACGACTCGTCATCGCCGGCCGCATCGGCGACGTCGACTACTTCGAGACCGAGGTCGCACCGCACCTCGGCGTCACCGCCCACTACGTCGGCGAACTGCGCCAGCCCGAGCTGGCGGCCCTCGTCGGCCACAGCGGCTGCGCCCTCGTCACGCCCGTGTGGGAAGAGCCCTTCGGCCTCGTGATCGCGGAGGCGCTGGTCACCGGCACGCCGGTCGTCTCGTTCGCCGTCGGGGGAGTCCCCGAGGTCGTGGCGGGCTCGGTCGGGGCCGCCCTCGTCCCCGCCGGCGACCTCGACGGCATGGCCCGTGCCGCCGACGACCTCCTGCGCCGCGTCGGGACGGACGCCGCCGCCCGCCGCACGGTGCGGCAGGACGCCGTCGACCGGTTCTCGCTCCGGGCCCGCGCGGCCGTGCTCGAGGGCCTGTACGCCGACGTCGTGGCCTCGGACGTCCGGGTGCCCGGGGTCGTGACAGCGGCCGGGGTGCCGACGGACGCGACGACCGTCGGGGGCCGGCAGCGCGCCTCCTCGTCCCTCGCCGGCGGACTGTCCACCGTCCGGCCGGTGGGATCGGGCCGACGCGTGGTGACGGCGTGACCGCCCGCCCGCTGGTCGGTTGGTACGTGCACCACCACGGTGCCGGCCACCGCACCCGGTTCTCGGCCGTCCGACCCCACCTCGACGCGGACGTCGTGGTCTTCAGCTCGCTCGGGGCCCCGGCCGCCCTGCCGGACGACACGACCTGGGTCGAGCTCGAGCGCGACGACGCCCCGACCACGGGCGCCGACGGGGTGGTGCGTCACCCCGCCGACGCCTCGCCGACCGTGGGCGGCCTGCTGCACTGGGCCCCCGTCGCCCACCCCGGCCACACCGCCCGCCTCGGCCGCATCGCGGCTGCCGTCGCCGGTGCCGCCGCCGACGGCCGCCCCTTCGACGCGATGGTCGTCGACGTCTCGGTCGAGGTGACTGTCTTCGCCCGTCTGCTCGGCGTCGAGGTCGTCGTCGTGTCGCAGCCCGGCGACCGGACCGACGAGCCGCACCGCCTGGCCTACGACGCCGCCTCGCGCGTGATCGCGCCCTGGCCCGCCGGCTCGCACGACTCGACCGCCCTCGACCGCCTCGCCCTGAAGGTGCGCTGGGTGGGCGGCATCTCGCGGCAGGACGGGCGCGGGGCCGAGGAGTCGGGATCGTCGTCGGTGGTGCCCGGCAGCGTGCTCTTCGTCGGCGGCGCCGGCGGCAGCGACCACGACGACCTCGCGGCGTCGCTCGCCCGGGCCGCCCGCGCGACTCCCGGCACGACCTGGTCCACCCTCGGGCTGGACCGGTGGGTCGACGACCCCCGGGCCGAGATGGCCGCGGCCGAGGTGATCGTGACCTGGGCCGGACAGAACACCGTCGCCGACCTCGCCGCCCTCGGGGCCCGGGCCGTCGTCGTGCCGCAGAGCCGTCCTTTCGACGAACAGCTCACCACCGCCCGGGCGCTCGACCGCGCCGGGCTCGCCGTCGTCGCCTCGTCGTGGCCCGCCGACGACGAGTGGCCGGCCCTGATCGAGCGCGCCCGCGGGCTGCGCCCCGACTGGTCGACGTGGCAGGTGGACGGTGCGGCCGCCCGGGCGGCGGCCGTCGTCGCCGAGGTCGCCGGGCGCGACGCGGCACGACCCGCCGGCGACCCCGTCGCCCACCCCGACGCCCTGGCCGGAGCCCTCTCGTGACCGTCGTCGTCGTGACCCTCGCCTCGGCCACCCGCATGAAGCACGTCGCCAACCAGATCCGCTTCGTCCGTCGGGTCGCCCCCGACGCCGGCCACGTGGTGGTCTGGCTCGACGAGACGCCGGCCCCCGACGTCCCGGCCCTCGCCGGGGTCACCACGCTGCACGTGCCCCCGGGCCCCGAGGGGCTCCGCCTCGCCGCCGGCCGCAACCGCGGGGCCGACACGGCGATCGGACGCGGCGCGACCCTGGTGGTCTTCCTCGACGCCGACTGCGTGCCGGGCGACGACCTGTTCCCCCTCTACGAGCGCGCCGCCGACGCGCACCCCGGCGCGCTGCTGAGCGGTCCGGTCACCTACCTGCCCGAGGGCTTCGTGCTCGGCACGGGTGAGGGCCTCGACGAGGCGACGGCGCCGCACGCGGCGCGGCCCGCGCCTCCCGCGGGTTCGACGGTGGTCGCCGGGGCCGACGACTACCCGCTCTTCTGGTCGCTGTCGTTCGCCGTCACACCGGCCACGTGGGCGAGGATCGGCGGCTTCGACGAGCGCTACGAGGGCTACGGTGGCGAGGACACCGACTTCGCCTACACGGCCCGCTCGCTCGACGTGCCGCTCGTCTGGGTCGGCGGCGCCCATGCGTACCACCAGCACCATCCGACCTCGTCGCCGCCGTGGCGGCACCTGCCCGACGTCGTCCGCAACGGAGGGCTGTTCGCCGAGCGGTGGGGCGAGTGGCCCATGGGCGGTTGGCTCGAGGCGTTCGAGCGCGAGGGTGCCGTGCGCCGCACCGACGACGGGGGCTGGGCCCTCGTCGACGGGCCGGGCGTCCCGCGCTGACCGTGCGGGACGCACCCGTAGGTCAGCGCTGACCGTGGGGACGCACCCGCCGGCGCGTCAGTCGAGCTTGCCCTGGTCCGACGACTTCTTGTGGGCGATCGCGTCGCGTTCGGCGGCGAGCGACGCGACCGTGGCCGGATCGAGGGCGTCGTAGTCGACGAACGGGTCGGGCTGGCCCGTCTTGTCGGCGACGACGGCGGAGTACGCCGACACGGCGAGTCGCAGCTTGGCGGTGGCCCGCCCGGCGCGCTTGCTCGACAACGGTTTCTCTTGCATGACCTTGCGGTGGTGGTCGAGCGCCTCGACGAGGTCGCGGTGGGCCGTCTTGAGCTTTTTCGCCATGGGACGATCATGCCCACCCCACGTCGATCTGCCAACACGACCCCGGCGACGGGGGACCGACCGGGGGACAGCCGTGGGTGGGGGCGAGACGTGCCCGAGGTGCTTTCACAGCGCGTGGCCACACTCCCGTAACCTGCCGGGCGGACCATCAGACATGATCTCGCTGACCGGAGTGATCCGCCCCACCGACGAGGTGGCCGTGCTGCACGTCGTCGAGCAGAAGCTCCGGCGGCACTTCCCGGCGCTGAGCGCCGCGTCCGAGGTGCTCGTGCTGCAGGCCTGGGGCCTGCCCGTCCGGGTCACCGAGCAGCTCGCCCGGCTGCGCCTCGACGTCGTCGTGGGCGACCGTGCCGAGGCCGAGACGTTCCGCGACACGGTCGGTGCCGAGCTGCGGGGCTGGTCGGGGTCCGGGTCGCTGCGGGTCGACTGGACCGAGGACGTTCTGCCCGCGGTCGCACCCGTCACCCTCGGCGAGGCCGGCTGAGCGCACCCGACCGGGGTCGCCGGCGACGCGACCTCCGGGTCCTCGTGGCCCGCGCCTCCTAGGATGCTTGACGACGGGGGCCGGCCGGGCCACCGCCCACCGAGGGAGTGACGATGGCGGACGACGCACGACGGGGCCCCGCGCTCGACGACGCTCCCGACGACGGAGGCGCGGTGCGGGCCGGCGGCATCGCCCGCCACGGTCGCCTCCGCCGGGGGCACCCCGTGGCCTTCGCCGCGAAGGTGACGGCCGCGGCGCTGGCCGTCGTGCTGGTGAGCACCACGTCCGTCGCCGCCATCGCGACCTGGCAGGTGCTGCAGACCGCGGCACCGACCGTCTCGTTGACCGGCCCCGACGGGTCGACGGCGACCCCCGTGCCGCAGCTGACGGCGCAGACCGGCGAGGTCAACCTGCTGCTCATCGCCACCGACACCCGCGAGGGCCAGGGCGCCGGCTTCGACGACCCGGCCAACCTGCAGGCCAGCAGCGGCGTCGGCAACAACGACGCGAACCTGCTCGTCCACATCTCCGAGGACCACACCAACATGGCCGTCGTGAGCTTCCCCCGCGACCTGATCGTGCCCATCCCCGCGTGCGAGGGCGACGACGGCAGCGTGACGCCGGCGACGGACGCGGCACCGCTCAACGAGGCGTTGCGGCGCGGCGGCGAGCAGAACGGCCTCTCGTGCGTCGCCCGGACGATCTCGGAGCTCACCGGCGTCCAGGTGGACTACGCGGGGGCCATCAAGTTCGACGGCGTGGTGGCCATGGCCGACGCGGTGGGCGGCGTCGACGTGTGCCTCGCGACGCCCATCAAGGACGACGACGTCGTGCCGGCCCTCGACCTCGAGGCGGGCACCGTCAACCTGACCGGCGCCGAGGCCGGGTCGTTCCTGCGCTCGCGGCACGGGGTCGGCGACGCGAGCGACCTCGGGCGCATCAGCAACCAGCAGACCTTCCTGTCGGCGCTGGCGAGGCAGACCGTGTCGGCGGGCACCCTGACCGACCCGACGAAGGTGCTGGCGATCGCCCGGGTCGCGTTCGCGAACATGACCCTCAGCGACACGCTGGCCGACGCGGCGACGCTGGCCAAGCTCGGCCTCGCCGTCAACACGGTCGGGCTGTCGAACATGGTGTTCGTGCAGTACCCGGCGGTCGACGCCCCGTGGAACCGCAACAAGGTGATCCCCGACGAGGGTCCGGCGGCGGTGCTGAACGACGCCCTGCAGCGCAACCTGCCGCTGACCCTGTCGGCCGACAGCCTGGGCCGCTCGGCGGTGCTCGACCCCGACGCACCGGCGTCGTCGGCCCCGAGCAGCCCGTCGGCGACGCCGACCGACGAACCGACCGACGAGCCCACGACGCCGACCGGCGACGCGACCGGTGACACGGCGACCGGCACGCCGGCCCCGACCGCGGCCGCGCTGCCCGACAGCGTGACCGGCCAGTCCGCCGACCAGGTCACCTGCGCCAAGCGCGACTGACGGTCGCCGCTCGACCGCCGCTCGACGACCTCGGGGCGGGCACCCGTGTGGTGTCCGTGAGGATCGGCGCGTCGAGCGTGAGGAAGTCGTGAGGAGCGCCGGGACGGCCCCCACCGGGGTGTCTACTGACTCGCTGTGCCCATGAGGGGCACCGGGCCGCTCGGCCCGCCGATCGTCCTTCCTCTTGGAGTCGTAGTGCTCGACATCGTGTACGTGCTCGCCGTCATCGCTGTGTTCGCAGTGGTGTCCCTCGTCGCGAAGGGGGTCGAGAAGCTGTGATCGTCTTCAGCATCGGGGCCGCCGTCCTCGCCGTGGCCGCCCTGGCGTACCTCGTGTACGCGCTCGTGAAGCCCGAGGAGTTCTGATGGACGCGTTGTCCGGCGTCCTCCAGATCCTCACGGTCGTCGTCGTGCTGGTCGTCGTGTACCGGCCGCTCGGCGACCACATGGCCCGCATCTTCACGACCGCGAGGGACGCCCGCGTCGAACGCGGCTTCTACCGGCTCGTCGGGGTCGATCCCGCGTCCGAGCAGACCTGGCCCGCCTACCTGCGCGGCGTCCTGACCTTCTCGCTCGTCGGGGTCCTCTTCGTCTACGCGATCCAGCGCCTCCAGGCGTTCCTGCCGTACTCGCTGGGCTTCCCGGCCGTCCCCGAGGGGCTCTCGTTCAACACCGCCGCCTCGTTCGTGGCCAACACCAACTGGCAGTCGTACTCGCCCGACGTGACGATGGGCTACGCCGTGCAGGTCCTCGGCCTCGTCGTCCAGAACTTCGTCTCGGCGGCCGTCGGCATCGCCGTGGCCGTCGCCCTGATCCGCGGGCTCGCCCGGGCGAAGAGCGGCACGCTCGGCAACTTCTGGGTCGACCTGACCCGGTCGATCACGCGGCTGCTCCTTCCGCTCGCCGTCATCGCGGCCGTCGTCCTCCTCGCCGGAGGCGTCATCCAGAACGTCGCGGGCTTCACCGACGTCACGACCCTCACCGGTGGCACCGCGACGATCCCCGGCGGGCCCACGGCCTCGCAGGAGGCGATCAAGCTGCTCGGCACGAACGGCGGTGGCTTCTTCAACGCGAACAGCGCGCACCCGTTCGAGAACCCGACCCCCTGGACGAACGTCCTCCAGGTCCTGCTCATGCTCGTCATCCCGTTCTCGCTGCCCCGCACCTTCGGGCGCATGGTCGGCTCGACGAAGCAGGGCGTCGCCATCGCCGCCGTCATGACGACGATCTTCGCGGTCTCGCTCAGCGCCATGACGTGGTTCGAGCTGCGGGGCGCCGGCACGGCGACCCAGCTCGCCGGCGGCGCGATGGAGGGCAAGGAGGCGCGGTTCGGCATCTGGGGATCGACCCTCTTCGGTTCCACCTCGACCCTGACGTCGACGGGTGCCGTCAACTCGATGCACGACTCGTACACCGCCCTCGGCGGCATGATGGCGATGCTGAACATGATGCTCGGCGAGATCGCCCCCGGCGGTGTCGGGTCCGGTCTCTACGGGATGCTCGTCCTCGCCGTGATCACCGTGTTCATCGCGGGCCTGCTCGTGGGGCGCACCCCCGAGTACCTCGGCAAGAAGATCGGGCCGCGCGAGATCAAGCTCGCCAGCCTGTACATCCTGGTCACGCCGACGATCGTGCTGGCCTTCACCGCGCTGAGCTTCGCGATCCCCGCGGTGCGCGCCGACGTCGAGGGCACGTCGATCTGGAACGCGGGCCTCCACGGCTTCGGCGAGGTGCTCTACGCCTTCACCTCCGCCGCCAACAACAACGGCTCCGCCTTCGCGGGACTGACCGCGAACACCCCGTGGTTCAACACCACCCTCGGCGTCGCGATGCTGCTCGGCCGGTTCGTGCCGATCGTGCTCGTGCTCGCCCTCGCCGGCTCGTTCGCCGCTCAGGACAAGGTCCCCGCCACCGCCGGCACCCTGCCCACCCACCGCCCGCAGTTCGTGGGCCTGCTCACCGGCGTCTCGGTGATCATCACCGCGCTGACCTACTTCCCCGTCCTCGCACTGGGACCGCTCGCTGAAGGGCTGCAGTAACCATGTCCGTCGTCACCGACACACCCACCACCGACCACGAGGGCGACCACGCCCCGACGAACCGAGGCGGCGCGTTCGGCGCAGCCCAGCTCGTCGCGGCCCTGCCCGGCGCCCTCCGCAAGCTCGACCCGCGCGAGATGTGGCACAACCCCGTCATGTTCATCGTCGAGTTCGGCGCCGCCTACACGACGATCCTCGCGATCGCCGGCCTCTTCACCGGTCCCGAGGCCTCGGGCGGCTCGCCCGTCCCCGGCTCCTTCACCTGGGCCATCGCGATCTGGCTCTGGCTCACCGTCGTCTTCGCCAACCTCGCCGAATCCGTCGCCGAGGGCCGCGGCAAAGCGCAGGCCGAGACCCTCAAGGCCACCCGCACCAGCACCACCGCCCAGCGCGTGGCGTCGTACGACGCGACGTCCGACGCGGGTGCCGAGCGCGCCTCCCTGGAGTCCGTCTCGTCGGCCGACCTCACGCTCGGCGACACGGTCGTCGTGACCGCCGGCGAGTTGATCCCGGGCGACGGCGACATCGTCTGGGGCATCGCGAGCGTCGACGAGTCGGCCATCACCGGCGAGTCGGCCCCGGTGATCCGCGAGTCGGGCGGCGACCGCAGCGCCGTCACCGGCGGCACCCGCGTGCTCTCCGACCGGGTGGTGGTGCGCATCACGAGCAAGCCGGGCGAGACGTTCGTCGACCGCATGATCCGCCTCGTCGAGGGTGCGGCCCGGCAGAAGACGCCGAACGAGATCGCCCTGAACATCCTGCTCGCCAGCCTGTCGATCGTCTTCGTCGTCGTGACGCTGACGCTGAACCCCATCGCGGCCTACAGCGACGCGTCGGTGAGCATCCCGGTGCTGATCGCCCTGCTCGTCTGCCTGATCCCGACCACCATCGGAGCCCTGTTGAGCGCCATCGGCATCGCCGGCATGGACCGCCTCGTGCAGCGCAACGTGCTCGCCATGTCGGGGCGCGCGGTCGAGGCCGCCGGCGACGTGACGACGCTGCTGCTCGACAAGACCGGCACCATCACCTACGGCAACCGGCAGGCGGCCGAGTTCACGCCCCTCGAGGGCGTCGCCCGGGCGGAACTCGTCGACGCGGCCGCCCGGTCGTCGCTCAGCGACCCGACCCCCGAGGGCAAGTCCATCGTCGACCTCGCCCTGACGACGGGCTGGCACGACGCCGAGGGTCAGCACGGCGAGATCGTGCCCTTCACCGCCCAGACGCGCATGAGCGGACTCGACCTGCCCGACGGCACGCAGATCCGCAAGGGCGCCGGCAACTCCCTCATCGCCTGGGTCGAGGAGGACCGTCGTCTCGCCAGCACCGAGCACGACGAACTGCAGACCCGCATCGACGAGATCTCGAACGCCGGAGGGACCCCCTTGGTCGTCGCGATCAAGACCACGTCCGCCGACGCCCGCGTCCTCGGCGTCGTGTACCTCAAGGACGTCGTCAAGACCGGTCTGCGCGAACGCTTCGCCGAACTGCGCAGCATGGGCATCCGCACGGTCATGATCACCGGCGACAACCCGCTGACCGCCAAGGCGATCGCGGCCGAGGCCGGCGTCGACGACTACCTCGCCGAGGCCACCCCCGAGGACAAGCTCGCCCTCATCCGCCGCGAGCAAGAAGGAGGCGCGCTCGTCGCGATGACCGGCGACGGCACGAACGACGCGCCGGCGCTCGCCCAGGCCGACGTGGGCGTGGCCATGAACACGGGCACCTCGGCCGCCAAGGAGGCCGGCAACATGGTCGACCTCGACAGCGATCCGACCAAGTTGATCGACATCGTCCGGATCGGCAAGCAGCTGCTCATCACGCGCGGCGCGTTGACGACCTTCTCGATCGCGAACGACGTCGCGAAGTACTTCGCCATCATCCCCGCGATGTTCGCCGGGGTGTTCCCGGGGCTGGGGCTGCTGAACGTCATGCAGCTGAGCTCGCCCGCGTCGGCGATCCTCTCGGCGATCGTCTTCAACGCGCTCGTCATCGTCGTGCTCATCCCGCTCGCCCTCCGGGGCGTCAGGTACCGGGCGGCCTCGGCGTCGTCGATCCTGTCGCGCAACCTCCTCGTCTACGGGCTCGGCGGCGTCGTCGCCCCCTTCGTCGGCATCAAGATCATCGACCTCGTCGTCAGCGTCATCCCCGGCTTCTAGGCCGGACGACCAGGAAGCGAGAAAGAGACCATGAACACACGCACCCTCCTCCGTCAGTACGGCGTCGCCCTCCGCGCCATGCTCGTCTTCACCGTCGTCCTCGGCGTGGCCTACACGGCGGTCGTCACCGGGATCGGCCAGCTCGCCCTCCGCGGCGAGGCCGACGGCTCCGCCGTGAGCGTCGACGGGCAGGTCGTGGGCTCGTCGCTCATCGGGCAGTCCTTCACCGACGCCGACGGTGCCGCCCTGCCCGAGTGGTTCCAGTCACGGCCCTCCGCAGCCGGAGACGGCTACGACGCCTCGGCGTCGAGCGGCAGCAACCTCGGACCCGAGAACGACGACCTCGTCGCCGCGATCGACGAACGCCGTGCCGCGATCGCCGAGAGCGACGGCGTCGACCCGGAGGACGTCCCCGTCGACGCGCTGACGGCGTCCGCGTCGGGGCTCGACCCGCACATCAGCCCCGAGTACGCGCGCATCCAGGTCGAGCGCGTCGCCGCGGCACGAGACCTCCCGGTCGCCCGGGTCGAGGCGCTCGTGGAGGCGCACACCCAGGGCCGTGACCTCGGCTACCTGGGCGAGCCCACCGTGAACGTGCTCGAGCTCAACGCGGCCCTGGCCGAGACGGGACGCTGAGGCCGTGAGACGGGGGCGGCTCCGGGTGCTGCTCGGCGCCGCCCCCGGCGTCGGCAAGACCTACACGATGCTCGAAGAGGGAGCACGGCTCGCCCGCGAGGGCAAGGACGTCGTCGTCGCCGTCGTCGAGACGCACGGCCGCGTGGCGACGGCGTCCCTGCTCGGCGACCTCGAGATCGTCCCGCGGACGACGACCCTGCACCGCGGCGTCGAGCTGACCGAGATGGACGTGGACGCCGTCCTCGCGAGGCGGCCCGACCTCGCTCTCGTCGACGAGCTCGCCCACACCAACGCGCCGGGCTCCGTCCGGCAGAAACGGTGGCAGGACGTCCAGGTCCTCCTCGACGCGGGCATCGACGTCGTCTCGACCGTCAACGTGCAACACATCGAGTCGCTCAACGACGTGGTGGAGAAGATCACCGGGGCCGCCCAGCGCGAGACCGTCCCGGACAGCATGCTCCGGAGCGCCGACCAGATCGAGGTCGTCGACCTCGCCCCCCAGGCGCTGCGCGACCGTCTCGCCGAGGGGAACGTCTACCCGGCGGCCCGCATCGACGCCGCCCTGTCGAACTACTTCCGCCTGGGCAACCTCACGGCGTTGCGCGAGCTGGCCCTGCTGTGGCTGGCCGACGAGGTCGACAGCGCCCTCAAGGCCTACCGGGTCGAGCACGGCATCGACAGCAAGTGGGAGGCGCGCGAACGGGTCGTGGTCGCCCTCACCGGCGGACCGGAGGGCGAGACCCTCATCCGTCGTGGTGCCCGCATCGCCGCCCGGTCGTCCGGGGGAGAACTCGTCACCGTGCACGTCATCGCCCAGGACGGCCTCCGCGACGCTCACCCGGGTGCCCTCTCCGCGCAGCGCGCCCTGACCGAGAAGCTCGGAGGCACCCACCACGAGGTCGTCGGTGGCGACGTGCCCGTCGCCCTGGTCCAGTTCGCGAAGGCGATGAACGCCTCCCAGCTCGTGATCGGGGTCAGTCGTCGGAGCCGCGTCGCCGCGGCCCTGACCGGCCCGGGGATCGGCGCCACGGTCGTCCGCGAGTCGGGTGACATCGACGTGCACATCGTGACCCACTCCGCCGCCGGGGGCCGCTTCACCCTGCCCCGGGCAGGAGGCGCCCTGACGCTGCGGCGTCGGCTGCTGGGCGCCGCCCTCGCCGTCGTGCTGGGTCCGCTGGTGACGTGGCTGCTCGTGATGTCCCGCAGCGACGAGTCGCTCACGAGCGACGTGCTCGTCTACCAGCTGCTCGTCGTCGTGGTCGCCCTCGTCGGCGGGATCTGGCCGGCCCTCTTCGCGGCCGTGCTCTCGGGGGTTACGCTGGACTACTTCTTCGTCGAGCCCTACGACAGCATCACCGTCGGCCGGCCCCTGCACCTGCTGACCCTCGTCCTGTACGTCGTCATCGCCCTGCTCGTCAGCTACGTGGTGGACCAGGCCGCCCGGAGGTCCCGTTCCGCCGCGCGGGCGCTCGCGGAGTCCGAGCTGCTCGCGACCGTCGCCGGGGGCGTCATCCGCGGGCAGGACGCCCTGCACGCCCTCCTGTCCCGCACGAGGGAGGCGTTCCGCCTCCGGTCCGTCAGCGTGGTCGGACGGGACGGCGACGTCGTCGACACCGTGGGACCGTCGGACGGCTCGTCCGCCGGTGACGGTGAGACGACGGTCGTCCCGGCGGGCGACGGGGCGCGCCTCGAGATGGTCGGGCCGCCCGTCGCCGCCTCCGAACGGCGCCTCCTGACCGTCATCGCGGCCCAGGTCGAGACCGCCCTCGAACACCGGGCGCTCACCGCGACGGCCGACTCCGCCCGACCCATGGCCCAGGTCGACCAGGTGCGGACCGCGCTGCTCGCGGCCGTGGGACACGACCTGCGACGCCCCCTGGCCTCGGCCACCGCCGCGGTCACCGGCCTGCAGCAGACCGAAGTCGTCTGGGGCGAACGCGATCGCGACGAGCTGCTGACGACGGCCCGCGAGAGCCTCGACGCACTCTCGAGCCTGGTCACCAACCTCCTCGACGTCAGTCGCGTGCAAGCCGGCGCCCTGGCGGTCTCGTGTCAGGCGCTCGACGTCGGTGACGTCCTCTTCGCCGCCGTGGACGAGCTGCAGCCCGGACCGGGGCGACTCGACGTCGAGATCGCCGGCGAGGTGCCGCCGGTCGCCGCGGACCCGGTCCTCTTGCAACGCGTCCTGGTCAACCTCCTCGACAACGCCGTCGAGTACGCCCCCGCCGACGTGCCCGTCCGTCTCACCGCCAGCACCTTCGGCCCCGTGGTCGAGATCCGGGTGGCCGACCGGGGGCCGGGCATCAGCCCCGACCGCCTCGACCTCGTCTTCGTCCCCTTCCAACGCCTGGGCGACACCGACAACACGGCGGGCCTCGGCCTGGGGCTCGCCATAGCCAAGGGGTTCACCGAGGGGATGGGTGGCCACCTCACCGCCGAGGAGACCCCGGGAGGCGGTCTCACCGTGGTCGTGGCACTGCCGGTGGTCGGCGTGCGGACCGGAGGGGCGTCCGCGTGAAGATCCTCGTCGCCGACGACGACCCCCAGATCGTCCGGGCGCTCACTCTCACCCTGGGCGCCGTGGGCTACGACGTCGCGACGGCGGGCGACGGGGCCGAGGCCCTCCGTGCCGCCGTCGACGAGCACCCGGACGTCGTGATGCTCGACCTCGGCATGCCCCTGGTGGGCGGCCTCGAGGTCATCGAGGGGCTCCGCGGATGGTCGAACGTCCCCGTGCTCGTCGTCTCGGGCCGTGCCGGCGCCGCCGACAAGGTCGAGGCGCTCGACGCCGGCGCCGACGACTACATCACCAAGCCGTTCGCCATGGACGAGCTCCTGGCGCGTCTCCGGGCGTTGACCCGTCGGACGTCGCCGACGCCGGACCAGCCGGCCGAGACGTTCGGCGACATCCGCGTCGACTTCGTCGCCAAGAGCGTCGTCCGCGAGCCGGACGAGGCCGTCCGGCTGACGCCGACCGAGTGGCGCATCCTCGAGATCCTCGTCCGGAACCCCGGCCGGCTCGTGACCCGGGAGGACATCCTCACCCGCATCTGGGGCCCGGCGCACAGCAGCGACGGGGGTTACCTCCGCCTCTACGTGTCCCAGCTGCGGAAGAAGCTCGAGGCCGTGCCCGCCCGCCCCCGCTACCTGCAGACCGTCCAGGGCATGGGTTACCGTTTCGTGCCCGACGACCCGGGCAGCTGACCCACGGTCGGCGGTCCGTCGCCCACGCGCCGTCGGGGTCCGGCCCGCCCCCCGTCCGTCAGGCCGCCTCGGTCTCGGTCTCGGCGAGCACTCGTCGGAGCGAGACGAGGGCGCCGCGGATGCGGGTCTTCATCGTCCCGATCGCCACGCCGGCGTCGCGTGCGGCCTCGCCCTGGGTGAGCCCCCCGAAGTACACCGACTCGAGGGCTTGTCGCTGCAGGTCCGTCAGGGCGTGCATGGCTCTCGTCACGCGGTCGAGTTCGACCCGGGTCTCGGCGGTCTCGGCGACGTCGTCGCGGTCGGCGTCGAACTCCCTGATGCCCACGAGGAGGTCCCTGTCCCGGGTGGACTGGGAGGCGCGCACCCGGTCGACGGCGCGGCGGTGTGCCATGGTCAGCAACCACGACGTGGCCCTGCCGCGTGCCCGGTCGAAGCGGGGGGCGGTCTGCCAGGCCTCCAGGAAGACCTCCTGCGTGACCTCCTCGGACTGCGCCGGGTCGACCAGGACCCGCTGGACCAGACCAGCGACGCGGGGTGCCGTGCGGTCGTAGAAGAGGGCGAACGCGTCGCGGTCGCCCTCCGCGACGAGGGTGAGCAGGTCGTCGTCGGAGCGTTCGGTACCCGGGGGCAGCGGAGGTGCGAGAGGCATGGAGTGACGTCCAGGTGGATCGGCGGTCGGGTGGCGTGCCCCCGACGGCACTGCCTGGACTGTATGCGTCTGAATCGAAGTGGTCGCCCCCAGAACGGGGGACAGGGCGCGGATCTGCCGCCGTTCTCGCCTCCGCCTCCGGTCGTGACCCTCACCGAGAACCCCGTTCACGAGGTCGAACCCCGTTTTCTCGGGGTTCGTCTTCGTGAACGGGGTTCGGGTCACCGGGTACGGGGTGTGGGGTGCCGGGCGCCCGGTGCCAGAAACGGGATGCGGGCGCGGTGCGGACGCGCGATGAACCCGGTTTCGAACGATGAACCCAGAAGGAACGGGGTTCATCGTTCGAAACCGGGTTCGAGACTGGTCGGGGTGCGGGGTGCGGGGTGCGGGGTGCGGGGTGCGGGGCGCCGGGCGCGGGGCGCAGGGCGCCGGGCGCCGGGCGCGGGGCGCGGGGCAGGCGCGGGGTGGTCGGGCGGGGGTGATCCGGTACGTGCCGGATCAGTTGCTGGCTGGTCGCGCTGCTCGCCGAGAACCCCGTTCACGAAGATGAACCCCGTTTTGTCGGGGTTCATCTTCGTGAACGGGGTTCGGGGCGTCGGGTCGTTCTGGGGGAACGGGAAAACCCCGCCTCGTGCGGGGGCACGAGGCGGGGTCCACCGGGATCGCCGGCCCCGCCGAGCGGGGCGGGGCCGGTGCGTCGTCACGGAGACGACCCGGGTTCTGGGTTCACACTCTGCGGGCAGGGTGTGAACCGGGGGCCAGGCCGGCGGAGCCGGCCAGACGGGTACTACTCCGTGGCGGCGGTGATCTTCGCGACGCCGACGAGCATCTCGTCCTGGACGGCGTCGGTGTTGAAGGTCTGGTTCAGCAGGGCTGCGGCGTCGGGGCTGATGTGGACGGTGGTGCCCTCGAGGACGGCGTTGGTGCCTTCCATCTGGATGGGCTTCAAGGTGCCGCCCCAGAGGTTGAACAGGTAGGCGTCTTCGGCGGCGACCTGGCCGTTGGCGGTGACGGTGCCGTAGAGCTTGCTCTCGCCCGGGTCGATGCGGAAGTCGGTGAGTTCGACGACGGTGTCGCCGGCGGTCAGCGACAGGCCGGAGCCGTCGTGGTCGATCTCGCCCTGGACGTAGGGGCGGACGTCGCCGTTGGGGTCGTAGTAGTCGACGTTGCCGCCGGTGATGGGGAACGCGAACGTGCCCGTGGCCGAGTCGAAGGTGGCCGAGCCGACGACGCCGGGGGTGAGGCCGAGCGAGGTGAGGGCTTCGACGAAGGACGCGTCGACGGTGACCTGGGTGTCGACGCCGTTGCTGAGGTCGGCGATCGTGGCCAGGGGGGTGGCCTCGGCGGTGGGCTCGGCCGACGCGGAGGTCGAGGTCGAGGAGGTGTCGGTCGCGGTGCCCGAGTTGGACGAGCAGGCGGCGAGGGAGAAGATCAGGGCGCCCGAGGCGGCGATGCCGAAGGCGGCTTTCGTGATGCGCTTGCGAGTGAAGGCGTTCATGGTGAAGCTCCTTGTCTGTTGGTCCCGGTGGGGATGTACAGGGTTCGCCGCCGTGGCCCGGAACGATGGGTCGCACCCCGGGTTCGTTATCCGCTCGTGATCTTCACCCCCGAACGAGGGCCAACCCCACAGGCCCCACCCGACAGGCCCACGCGGGGCGCACGCGCAGGAGGCGCGGTGCCGGCCTCGAGGACCCGCACCGCGCCTCCTCCGGTCAGCTCTGGTCGCGCCCGTCGGGCGTCTCGTCGTCAGGGCGGTCCTCCACGACGGTGATGCCCGGGTTCCAGCCGTGGGCAGTCCACCAGGTCCGCAGGGCGATGCCGATCGACAGGCCGAGGGGAAGGGAGGCGAAGACGACCGCCGACCCGTCGAGGACGATCAGCAGGACGAGGCCGACGACGAAGCCCGCGGCGCAGAGGAGGTAGGTCCGCTCGTTGCTGTGCGTCGACATGTGCGAACCCTAGCCCGAGGCCCGACGGCATCGACGGCATCGACGGACCCGACGGACCCGACGGACCCGACGGGTAAGACGTCGCGGGCGAAGCAGACCGACTCGGCCGACCCGACGTAGGCACCGAAGAGCGGCATGCTCGCGGTGGATCAGCGTCGGCGGTACCTGCTGCCGTCGCAGGTGTGGACCGCCGCGTCGTCGAACAGCAGGCGCAGGTTGTACGTCGCACAATCGACGAAGGTCCCGATGCTGATGACCGAGGCCGAGCGGTGCAGCTCTCCCTTCGACGGGCCGTCCGAGCCGATGCCGGCACGGTGGACCACCCAGTCGAGGTCTCGGGCCTGCTGGTCCAGGTAGCGCATGACGGCCTCGTTGTCCTCGTGCTGACCGACGTACCCCCGGGCGATCGTGCTGCGGACGAGCCGCAGCGGCAGTGCGAGTCGCTTGCCCGGTGCCGCGCTCAGGCCGCCCGCCTGGTAGAGCAGTCGCCGGGTGCCGCTGCGGCGCATGGCCGGGACGAGCTCGCGGACGAACGCCGTGTTCACCTGACGCTCGCGTTGCGCGGCGACGTCGCCGAGCATCATCACCACGGCGTCGACGCCGTCGAGCAGGGCGTCGAGGTCGAGGTCGTCGTCGAGGGCGCCCTGCACGACCTCGAGGTCGTCGTGCTGGATGGTGACCTTCGCGGGCGTGCGGGCCAGGACGCGCAGCCGGTGCCCGGCGTCGAGCGCCAGTCGTGTGAAGTGCTGGCCGGTCTGGCCCGTGCCGCCGAAGACCAGGAGGGAACGTCGATTCGTCATGGCACCAAACTAGGCGATGTCTACTAAATAGGCAATGACTACTTCTGCCTAAGATGGGTTCATGACGCAGCGGCCCTTCCACCACGGGAACCTCCGGGCCGTCCTGCTGGACGAGGCGGCCGCGGTCGTGCGCGAATCGGGTGTGGACGGGCTCTCGCTCCGCGACCTGGCGCGCCGGGCCGGGGTGAGCCACGGCGCGCCGCGAAGCCACTTCGTCCACCGGCAGGCGCTCCTCGACGCCCTCGCCGAGGTCGGCTTCGAGAGGCTCACCGCCGACGTCCGGCGTGCTCTCGACGGGGGAGGAGGGCTGAGGGACCGCTTCCGTCGCGTCGCCCACGCCTACGTCGACTTCGCCGTCGACGACGCCGCCCTGATGGACCTCATGTTCCAGGCGAAGACGACCGACGAACCGGGCACCGTGCGCGAGGCGGCCGCCACCCTCTTCGCGACGCTCGACGCGGCCGTCGGCCCTGCGGTGTCCGACGGGGCCGCCGACGAGTCCCGCGAACTCTTCAAGATGCTCTTCGCCGCGACCATGCAGGGCATCGCGGCGCTCGTCGCCTCCGGTCGCCTCGATCGCTCGGCCGGCGACCTCCTCGTGGACGCGGCCATGGACACCATGCTCGACTCCGAGCTGGGGCGACGCGTGGTGACCGCCCGCTGACCCCGCCCCGACCGACCGTCCGCGCCGTCCGACCGGGCCCGGCCGGGCCGGGCGCGGCCGGGCGGGTCGCAGCGTGGGGCACCGTCTACGCTCGGCGGCATGCTGTCCTTGACCCGCGTGCGGGAGTCCTTCTGGTTCTTGCCCGCGGTGTTCGGCCTCGTGGCGATCGTGCTGGCCGAGGCCCTCGTGACCGTCGATCGCACCCTGCCGACGTCGCTGACCGAGGGCCTGCCGCTGCTGGGTGCCCTCAGCGCCTCCGGGGGGCGGTCGCTGCTGTCGGGCATCGGCACCTCGATGCTGACGGTGGCCGGCACGTCGTTCTCGATCACGATCTCGGTGCTCGCGACGACCTCGTCGACCTACGGCCCCCGCCTGGTCCGCAACTTCATGGCCGATCGCGCCAACCAGTTCGTGCTGGCCACCTTCACCTCGACCTTCCTCTACTGCATCGTCGTGATGCGCACCGTCCACACCGAGGTCGACGACACGAGCGCCTTCGTCCCCGTGATCGCCGTCCACGTCGCGGTGCTGCTGAGCGTGTTCGACGTCGGCGTGCTGGTCTTCTTCATCCACCACATCGCGGGGTCGGTGCAGATCACCTCGTTGCAGGCGAGGGTGCTCGACGACCTCCGGGCCGTCGCCGCGCTCGTCTACCCGACGAGCCCCTCCGACGACGTCGACCAGGAGGCGCGGGCCGGCCTCGCGAGCGACGGTTCCGTCCCGGCCGACGGCGCGGTCGTCCGGGCCGACGCCGACGGCTACGTGCAGACGGTCGCGTGGGAGGCGCTCCGCCGCGTGGCCCTCCGTGCCGGCCTCGTGGTCGAGGTCGTCGCGATGCCCGGCCGGTACGTCATCGTGGGCGACCCGCTCGTCGTGACCAGCGCCTCCCCGGGGTCCGACACCGCCCGTGAGCTCCGGCGCACCGTCACGCTCGGCACCGCCCGGACGCCGCACCAGGACGTCGCCTTCGCCCTGCAGCAGCTCGTCGAGATCGCCGTGCGCGGGCTGGCGTCGGGCAGCAACGACCCGTACACGGCCGTCAGCGCGCTCGACATGTCGGCCGGGGTGCTCGTGCCGCTGTGGCGCCGCGGCGAGCCGGTCACCGCCCTGCTCGGCGACGACGGCACCCCGGTCGTCCTGGTCTCGTGGCCGTCCGTGGACGAGCTCGTCGACTCGCTGTTCGACACCGTCCGCACCTACGCGCTCGACCAGCCCGCCGTGCTCGCGGCGGCGCTTCGCCTCATCGCGCGCCTCGACGACGCCGCGGGCCCCGCCCGGACCGGCCGACTGGCCGAGCACGAGACGGCCGTCCGGGGTGCGCTCGCGAGCTGAGCACCACCGGCCCGGCGGGTGGTGACCTGCCCGCCGATCGTCGACGAGTGGCCGGTGACGAGCTGACCGAGTCCTCATTCACTGTGAAGTGACTTCATGGTGAAGTTAAAGGGGTAGGTTGGCGGGACGGCACCACCGACGGAAGGCATCCCATGTCCACGACCCGACGTCCCACCCCGCGTCCCACCCCGCGTCGCGCTCCTCGCGTCCTCGTCACCGGCGCGAGCATCGCCGGTCCCGCACTCGCCTGGGGTTTGGCGAAGTCGGGCTTCGACGTCGTCCTGCTCGAGAGGTCCGCCACCCCTCGCGAGACGGGCCAGAACATCGACGTGCGCGGCCTCGGTCGCGAGATCCTGACGCGCATGGGCGTCGAGGAGGTCGTCCTCGCGAACCTCACCGGCGAGGAGGGGACCCGCTTCGTCGACGAGGGTGGACGCCCCTACGCCGTGTTCCCCCGCGAGGAGGGGCAGGACGGCCCGACCGCGGAGGTCGAGATCCTGCGCGGCCGCCTCGCGGGCATCCTCGTCGACGTCGTCCCGGCCGAAGTGGAGCGCCGCCACGGCGACTTCGTGAGCGGCGTCGACCAGGACGCGACCGGCGTGGACGTCACCTTCGACGGCGGCACCCGGGAGCGCTTCGACCTCCTGCTGGTCGCCGAGGGGCGCAGCTCACGCACCCGGCGCCTCCTCTTCTCCGACGAGACCGAGCTGCGCGACTTCGGCGTCAGCATCACCTACGGCACCCTCGACCGGCACCCCGACGACGTCGACACCTGGGACTGGTTCACGGGCACGCGGGGGCGCGTCGCCTCCGTCAGGCCCGACGACGAGGGCACGATCCGCGCGAGCATGTCGTTCGCGTCCGAGCCCATGGGCTTCGAGAACCTGCCCGTCGACGCCCAGTTGCACCTGCTCCGGGCACGATTCCGAGGTGCCGGCTGGCAGACCGGGCGCATCCTCGACGGTTTCTCGGCGCGCCCCGACGAGTTCTACACGCAGCGGATGGAGCAGGTCGTCATGTCGACCTGGAGCAGGGGGCGGGTCGCGCTCGTCGGCGACGCCGCCTGGGGGTCGGGCCCGACGGGCATGGGCACGACGCTGTCGCTGGTCGGCGCGCACGTCCTCGCGGGCGAGCTGGCGGCGACCCCCGACGAGCCCGAGCGGGCCTTCGCGAGCTACGAACGGCACTTGCGCCGCTACGCCGACAGCGCCCAGGGCCTGCCGCGCGGCGGGGCCCGAGCGCTCCACCCCTCGACGGGCGTGGGACGGACGGCGGTCCGGGTGTCGCACCGCGTCGCGGCGTCGAGTCCGGTCCGGAAGTTCTTCCAGGCGAACCTGCTGACGAGCGAGAAGCACGTCCCGGTCCTGGCGGACTACCCGCACCTGCGGGCCTGAGGCCCGACGGGGCCGCGGCCTGCCGCCCGTCGATGAGAGGATCGAGCATGACGACCGCGAGACGGCACCTGCTCGAGGCGCTCCGGCACTACGCCCTCAGCTATCAGGAGTCGACCCGTCAGCTCGCCCGTCGGATGGACCTTCCGACGGTGGACGGCACGGCCCTGGGCGAGATCCTCTGGGCCGAGCACGAAGGAGCCGCGCTCTCACCGGGTCGACTCTCGACGCGCGTGGGCCTCACGTCGGGTGCGACCAACGCCCTCGTCAACAGGCTCGAGGCGCGGGGGCTCGTCTCGCGGAGTCGGGAGAGCGACGACCGCCGTGTCGTCACGCTCCGCACCACGGAGGTGGCCCGGCAGCGTGCGGCGGTCTTCCTCGATCCCTCGGCGGCCGCCCTCGAGGCGGCACTCGACGAGTACGACGACGTCACGCTCGAGCTCGTCGGTTCGATGCTCGGGCGGTTGGCAGCCGTGCTCCCGGTCGCCGGTCCCGACGGGCCCCCGCACACCCGGTGAGCCGTTCCGGCTCCGACGATGTCGGTGGCGTGACGTAGCGTCCTCGGTGGGAGGCGTGATGAGAGACCACCGGCAGCCGACCGCGCGAACCGGCGCGCGCCTCCTCGGCGACCCCTCGGGCTCCGCCGAGCCCGCCTCCGACGGCGTGGTCGCGCCGTGACCGTGGTCGTCGGTCCCGTCGGCGGCGACGAACGGCCCGACCACCTGCTGCCGCAGCAGGCCTCCGAGGCCGTGCACGCCGGCTTCCCGTCGCCGGCCCAGGGGTACTACAACGGGCCGGTCGACCTCAACCGCCACCTGATGCGCGACCCGACCGCGACGTTCCTCGTGCGGGTGAGCGGCGACAGCATGACTGGCGCAGGCATCTTCGACGGCGACGAGCTCGTCGTCGACCGCGGGCTCGACGCCCACGACGGCAACGTGGTCGTCGCCGTCGTCAACGCCGAGCTGACGGTCAAGCGCCTGTCGTACCGGCAGGGGCAGATGGTGCTGAGCCCCGAGAACCCGGCCTACCCCGAGATCGTGCTCTCCGAGCTCGACGAGGCCACGATCTGGGGCGTCGTGACGCGGTGCCTGCACCGTGTCTAGGTCCACGACGTCCGAGCGCAGCATCGCGATCGTCGACGCCAACAACTTCTACGTCTCGTGCGAGCGCGTGTTCGACCCCTCGCTCGAGGGCAAGCCGGTGGTCGTGCTGTCGAACAACGACGGCTGCGTCATCGCGCGCTCGCAAGAGGCGAAGGCCCTGAACGTCGACATGGCGGCGCCCTGGCACAGCATCGCCCCGATCGCGGCGATGCAGGGCGTCGTCGCGGTCTCGAGCAACTACGAGCTCTACGGGGACATGTCGGCGCGGTCGGCCGAGATCCTGAGCCGGTACACGAGCGACCAAGAGGTCTACTCGATCGACGAGTCGTTCATCGAGCTGACCGGCACGCTCGACGAGACGATCGCCCAGGCCCGCGAGATCCGACGCGCGATGCGCAAGCTGATCGGCCTCCCGGTCAGCATCGGCATCGCACCGACCAAGACCCTGGCGAAGCTCGCCAACCGCGGCTCGAAGCAGAACGCCGCCCTGGCCGGCGTCTGCAACCTGGGCAGCTACACGCCCGACCGGCAGACCGCCATCCTGGCGAGCGTCGACGTCGGCGACGTCTGGGGCATCGGCCGCCGGACGGCGAAGAAGCTCGCGCCCCTCGGCGTCCACACGGCGGCCGACCTGCGTGACGCCGACGCCGCCCGCATCCGCACGCGCTTCGGCGTCGTGCAGGCCCGGGTTGTCCACGAGCTGCGCGGGGTCGACTGCCTGCCGATCGAGCAGGTGCAGCCCGAGCGCGAGCAGATCTACCACTCGCGGTCCTTCGCGGTGCCGATCACGACGGTGACCGAGCTCGAAGAGGTGCTGTCGGTCTACACGCAGCGGGCCGCGGCGCGGTTGCGGAAGCAGGGCTCGCTGACGCGCCTGATGCGCTGCTTCACGGCCACGTCGCCCTTCTCCGACAGCGCCGCCCACACGAACCACTCGGTGTCGGTGGCGTTCCCCGAGCCCACCGACGACGCCGCCCTGTTGTACCGCTCGGCCATCGCCGCCCTCGGCCCACAGCTCGAAGCCGGCAAGCGCTACGTCCGGGCCGGGGTCACCCTCATGGAGCTCACCCCGCGCGACGAGCACGCCAGCCTCGACGTCTTCGGCGACGGCGACGCGACGCCGCCGGCCTACGGCGCGGTCATCGACCGCATCGCCGGCAAGTTCGGCGAGGACACCCTCGGCCTCGGCGTCGCAGGCCTCCGCCACCGCCGCGGCTGGTCGATGAAGCGCGACATGGTCTCGCCCCGCGCGACCACCCACTGGGACGAGCTGGCGACGGTGAAGGCCCGGTAGGGCGGACGCGCGGCCACGCGACGTCATGGTCCGGTCGGGCGCCGCGGGGGAGGACGTGTCGAACGCGCCTGGTCCCTAGGCCGTCCGCCGCGCCTCCTCGGTCGTCAGGGCGCGCACGCTCGGCGTCGACACGGCCGCCGTCGTCGCCACGACGATGACCGCGGCGCAGACGAGCAGCGTCGGTCGCGTGCCGAACAGCTGCGACGCCGGGCCGGCGAAGACCTCGCCGAGCGGCACGGCGACGAACGAACCGACCATGTCGAACGAGTACACGCGAGCCAAGGAGGCGCGGGGCACGTGGGACTGCAGCGACTGGTCCCACGAGATGGCGAAGATCTCGAGGGCGATGCCGCCCAGCAGGAAAGCCACCACCAGCGCGGGCACCACGGGGGCCAGCCCGAGCGTGGCCACCGGCACCGCCGTCACGACCATGAGTCCGACGCCCACGGCGAGACCGCGCCGCGGCCGCCATCGCATGGCGACGACGGCCCCGGCGCCGAGGCCGACGGTCTGGGCCGCGACGACCAGCCCCCAGGCCGCCCGTCCGAACGACCCGTCGGCCACGACCGGGCCGAGCACCGTCGTCGCCCCGACGAAGGCGGCGTTCAGCACCGCGAACTGCACCACGACGATCCACACCCACGACCGACGGGTGAACTCGTGCCAGCCCTCTCGCAGGTCGCCGACCACCGACGAGCCCGACCCGACCGACGCGCCCGTGCCCGCGCCCGGTCGCTGCCCGGCCGGGAGCCGCAACCGCGAGTACAGCACCCCCGCCAGGGCGAAGCCCGCCGCGTCGATCGCCAGACCCCACCCGGGCCCGACCACCGCGACGATGCCCGCGCCGGCCGAGGCGCCGACGACGCTGCCGCCGTTCAGTCCCAGCCGCAGCAGGGCGTTCGCCGGTCGCAGCAGGTCGGGGGGCACCGTCTCGGGTACGAGGGCCGCCGCGGCGGGCAGGCTGACGGCGGCCACCGCCCCGTTCACCACGCCGAGCAGCACGAGCAGGGGGATCGTCGCCGTATCTGTGACGACCAGCGCCGCGACGACGGCTTGCGTCGCGGCCGCCGCCACCGACGTCCCGACCAGCACGACGTCGCGCCGCACGCGGTCGGCGAGCACTCCGCCGGCGAGCAGCACGGCGACGTTGGCCACCGAGCGTGCCGCGACCACGAGCCCGAGGTCCGCCGCGGACCCCGTCAGGTCGAGCACGGCGAACGCGAGGGCGATCGGGGCGACGGCATTGCCGAGCACCCCGGTCGTCCGGGCCGACAGCAGCCAGCGGAACTCCCGGTGCGCGAGGGGGCCGCGACGGTCGTGAGCGGCCTCGCGGGCCGTGGAGGCGCCTCCTGCGTCCCGGGTCACGGTCGCTTCATCGGGAACAGCGCGGCGGTCATCGACACCGGGCTCGTCCCGGGCGTACGCGGTCGTCGCGCGGCGGCGTGCAGCAAGGCCGAGGCGTGGCCGACGTGACGGACCACGCGGTGCCAGGTCTCGGCGTCGACCCACAGCTCGGCGTCGGTCGAGACCTGCGGCCCGGTCGTGCGCCGGGGTGAGCGACGCGACAGTTCGTCGGCGAGGGCCTGGACGTAGCTGGCGCGTTCGTCGGCGGCGGCGCCGTCGTCCGAGTCGTCGCCGGTGCCGGAGCCGGAGGTCGTGGCGGGCACGACCGCGAACGGTCGAGCCGACGACAGGTGCCGGTAGCGCTTCGCCTCGCCGCCCCGGATGCGGACGACCTCGGTGACCTCGACCAGTCCCACCCGTTCCAGCACGCGCAGGTGGTAACTCGCGGTCGCCTGTGACAGCCCGAGTTCGCGACCGGCCTCGGCGGCGCTCATCGCCACTCCGGTCAGCAGCGAGAGCAGGCGCAGGCGGATCGGGTGGGCCGTGGCGCGGAGGTCGTCGAGTGCGGACATGCCGCCATCGTGCAAGCCGCGCAGGCGACCGTCAAACGGGTCTTTGGGGGTCGAGGCCGACCCGGGCGACGCCGGTCGGCGCTGCGGCCCGGATCACTTCGAGGTGGCGAGCCCCACGAACGCGGCCGTGATCAGCCCGGCGCCGACGACGGTGATGGCGATGATGAGGACGTGGAAGAACAGGACCATGGCGGCGTCGGTCTCTCTGTGATCGGGTGCGGCGGGATGTCGGCACGACGGGCCTCCATCGTACCGATCGAGCCTGGGCGGGTCGCGTCCCCGGCGGGCTGCGTCCGCGCCGGGTGGCATCCCCGGCGGGCGGGGTGGGCCGCCTACGCTCGGACGATGACGACCCACCGCCTCGACCCCCGCACCGACACCGCCGCCGAGGTCTTCTCGCGCGACCACGCGCCCGTGCTGACGATCGACCCCGGCGACACGGTCGTCGTCCGCTCGCTCGACGCGTCGGGGCACCTCGAGCCGCAGACCGTGCCCGGCGAGGTGACCCCGTACCTCTTCCCGACCCGCCGCGGCCACGCGCTGACCGGCCCGATCGCCGTCCGCGGGGCCCGCCCGGGCGACATGCTGCAGCTCGACCTGCTCTCGCTCACCCCTGACGACTGGGGCTTCACGGTCGCCGCAGCCGCCGACACCCCGATCACCCGCCACCTCGGCCTGGTCGACGCCGACGCCGCCTGGTTGCTCTGGAGCATCGACCGCGAGGCCGGCACAGCCACGGAGAGCCGTGGCCTCCGCCGCCCGATCGCGCCGTTCCTCGGCGTCATGGGGCTCGCCCCCGCCGAGGCCGGCGAGCACTCGACCATCCCGCCCCGCGCCTCCGTGGGCGGCAACATCGACTGCCGCGACCTCGTCGCGGGCACCACCCTCTGGTTGCCCGTCGCCGTCGACGACGCCCTGCTCTACCTCGGCGACGGCCACGCGGCCCAGGGCGACGGCGAGGTCGGCGGCACCGCCATCGAGACCGGCATGACGACGGAGGCGCGGGTCGGCCTGGCCACCGACCGCCCGCTCTCGACGATCCACGCCGAGACCCCCCAGGCCCGCATCACCTTCGGCTTCGACGCCGACCTCAACGTCGCCAGCGGTGACGCGCTCGCCGCGATGGTCGAGTGGATGCAGCAGCTGTACTCGCTCGACGCGGCCACGGCGCTGGCCTTCGCGAGCACGGTCGTCGACCTGCGGGTCACGCAGGTCGCGAACCGCACCTGGGGCGTCCACGCCGTGCTGCCCCGCGACGTGCTCGTCCCCGCCTGACCGGCGCCGCGCCTCCTGCCCGCGCCGCGCGTCGTGCCCACACCCCCGCGATCGGCGCTGACCCCCTGCCTAGGCAGATCGTCGAGCGCCGATGCGGGGGGTGGCCGAGGCGTTCCCCGTGCCGCACCCTCGCGTCCGGCGCTGACCCCCTGCCTAGGCAGATCGTCGAGCGCCGATGTAGGGGGTGGCCGGGGCGTTCCCGTGCCGCACCCTCGCGTCCGGCGCTGACCCCCTGCCTAGGCAGATCGTCGGGCGCCGGTGCAGGGGGTGGCCGGGGCGTTCCCGTGCCGCACCCTCGCGTCCGGCGCCGACCCCCTGCCTAGGCAGATCGTCGGGCGCCGGTGCAGGGGGTGGCCGGGGCGTTCCCGTGCCGCACCCCCGCGACCGGCGTCAACCCCCTGCCTAGGCAGATAGTCGAGCGCCGGTGCAGGGGGTCGCGGCGGTTCGGGTCGTGACGCCCGGCGCGACGGCCCGCCGACACCCCGGATTCGGCTCGCCGAATACCTCTGATCAGCACTTTTCCGGTCCAGGAGGCGCGCTCGGCATGGCAGGATCGTCAGGTTCCGAGACGACGGCGTCTCCACCGGACCGTCTCGAAAGGCGCTGCCCCCATGTCGTTCTGGGCTCTCTTCCTCATCGCGCTCGGCGTCTCCGCCGACGCTTTCGCCGTCGCCCTCGGCAAGGGCCTGCACATGACGCGCTTCAACCCGCGGCACGCGCTCGTCATCGCCGTCACGTTCGGAGCGTTCCAGGCGCTCATGCCGCTGCTGGGCTGGCTGCTGGGCTCGACCTTCGCGCAGTACATCGCTCCTTTCGACCACTGGGTCGCGTTCGGCCTGCTCGCCCTGATCGGCGGCAAGATGCTCTACGAGGCGTTCTCGTCGCACGAGGACGACGAGAAGGACACCGACCGGTTGAACCTGCGCGAACTGACGGTGCTCGCGATCGCGACGAGCATCGACGCGCTCGCGGTCGGCGTGACGCTGGCGTTCCTGCCCGTCTCGATCGGCTGGGCGATCCTGCTGATCGGCGTGACGACGGCCGTGCTGACCTTCGTCGGCGTGCTCGTCGGTCGCCGGGTGGGCGCGAAGTTCGGCAAGCCGGCCGAGATCGCCGGCGGTGTGATCCTCATCCTGATCGGCGTGAACATCGTGCTCGAGCACACGGGCGTCCTCGGCTGAGCCGCCTCGCACCGGATGACCGACGAACCCCGGACGCGAAGACGAACCCCGAGAGATCGGGGTTCGTCTTCGCGAAAGGGGTTCACCGTCGTACGTGGCCACACGACCCCGCAGGAGGCGCGGGCCGGGCCGGTCGCGTACCTTCCGCAGCTGCGTCGGTCGCGCGGCGTCCGCAGGTGCGTCGGTCGGGTGGCATCCGCGGGTGCGTCAGCTCCGTGGCATCCGCAGCTGCGCCAGCGCGGGAGCGTGCAGCGGCTGGGTCTCCCACAGGGCGGTGAAGGTGGCGTCCGCCTCGTCGAGCGTCAGGTGCAAGCGGTGCGGCGTCTCGACGAAGACGAGGTCGACGTGCAGCAGGTCGGCCGACCGGGTCGCGCTCGTGGCGACCGGGGTGGTGGCGCCTCCGGAGCCGGACCCGGACCCGGCGCCGGTCCCCGTGCTCGTGTCGTCGGTGACGACCCAGTCCTCGGCCTCGACCCGGGCCACCAGGCGGTCGTCGCCCTCGACGAGGGTGAGCGTGGTCGCCGCGTCGGGCGAGGCACGCAGTTCGACCATGGTCAGGCCGGGCTGGTCGTTGCCGTCGGCCGCGGTGAACGACACGAGCCGCTCGGTGCCGGGGGAGTCCTGGTCGCCGACCCGCGCCTCCTCGGCCGACGGTCGGACCGGGGCGGCGTCGTGCTCGGTCGGACCGGCCACCCCGGGCAGCGTCAGGCCGGCGAGGCGGGTCGCCAGGGCGGTGTCGGCCGCCGTCGGCCCGTCGACGCCGGCGTCGACCCGTGACGCGTCCGTCGTGAAGGCGGGCAGTAGGTGCGTCCACGCGGCGTCGAGCACGGCCTGCATGTCGAGCGATTGGCCGGTGAGCGCGAGGACGACGTCGTGTTCGGGCAGCACGACGGCGAACTGACCGTAGGCGCCGTCGCCGCGGTAGCCGTGCCGGGCGATCCAGAACTGGAACCCGTAGCCCTGCGCCCAGTCCGGGTTCGCCTCCCCGGCGTTCGAGACGTGAGCGCGGGTGGCCTCGGCGACCCACTCGCGCGGCAGCAGTTGGACGCCGTCCCACTCGCCCTGCTGCAGGTACAGCTGCCCGAGGGCGGCGATCGCGTGGGTGGTGGCGTGGAGTCCGCTGTAGCCGAGCTCGCGGCCCGACTCGTCGCGCTGCCAACCGACCTCGCCGATGCCGAGCGGGTCGAGCAGTCGGGGGCGGAGGTACTCGGTGAGGGACTGCCCGGTGACCCGCTGCACGACGGCGCCCACGCTGAAGGTGCAGGGCTGGTTGTAGGCGAAGACGGTGCCGGGCTCGTCGTCGGGCGGGGTGAGCAGGAAACCGCGGACCACGTCGACGGGGTCGATCGCCAGTGCATGGTCGAGCGTCTCGGCCCGGTGCCCGCTGGCCATCGCCAGCACGTGCCGGACGCGCATCGACCGGCTGCGCGGGTCGGTGACCTCGGCGTCGAGCTCGGGGAAGTGGCTGAGCACGGTGTCGTCGAGGCTCATGAGGCCCTCGGCCACGGCGAAGCCCACCGCCGACGAGGTGAAGCTCTTGCTCAGCGAGTAGAGCAGGTGCACGCGGTCCGCCGAGTACGGGGCCCACCAGCCCTCGGCGACGACCCGGCCGTGGCGCAGCAGCATGATGCTGTGCGGCTCGACTCCGGCGGTGGACTCGAGGGCGTCGACGAAGGCGGAGACTCCCGCCGCGTCGACGGCCTGGGCGGAGGGCGTGCTGCGCGGCAGCGTCGTCGAGGTCACCCCCCGACCCTATGCCCGTCCTTCGCCCGTGCCACGGCCCCCCGACGTTCCCGCCCGGGAGGCGCGGGTCAGCCCGACAGGGACGTCAACCGCAGGTCGAGCAGCGGCACCCGGTCCCGTGGCACGACCACGAGCACGATCGAGCCGTCGACCTCGGCGCCCCAGCCCACGACGTCGGGGTCGGTGTCGATCAGCACGGCGTCGCGTTCGACGTCGTCGACGACGAGCACCGCTCCCGGCCGCGCGTGGTGGACCGCCACGGGGGCGTCCAGGACGGGCGCGGCGCCGTCGGATCGGGTGCTCCGTCCCTCGGCGGTGTTGACCAGCACGTGGTCGACGTGCCGGGCGAGGTGGTCGGCCACCGTGGCGGGCACGGCCGGCGGCGCCGGGTCGGCGGGCGCGACCATGGTGACCACCGCCTCCCAGAGCAGCGGGTGCCGGAACGCCCGGAGCCCGTCCACGAACCAGTCCGGTCGTCCGGCTGCGAGGGCGTTCGCGACGTGGGTGTCGATCTCGGCGACCCCCTCGACCAGGTTCGACGCGGCGTCGGGGTCGGACGGGTCGGCGACGAACACGTAGTTCAGGGCGACGGTGTGCAGCACGTCGTCGTGCGAGATCGTGCCGGGCTGGGTGAGACCGAGGCGTGGCTGGTCGACGAACGTGAAGACGGGGCGACCGAACGTCGCGGCGACCTCGCGGGCCGTCCGCGGGCGGGGCAGGGCGTGCAGGTCGGCGTTCTCGACGGAGTCCATCACCCCATGGTCGCACCACGGCCGTCGGTGACCGCCGCGTCCACCACCACCGCGTCGCCCACGACCTCCGCCTCGCGGGTGCGCTCGGCCCGGACGAACCCGATGCCGACGACGATCAGCAGGCCACCGCCGAGCTGCAGCGGGGTGAGGGCCTCGTCGAGCAGCAGCCAGGCGTACAGGGCGGCCGCCGCGACCTCGAGCAGGCCGACGAACGACGCCAGGCGCGAGCCGAGCATGCTGCTGGCCGTGATGCTCGTGGCGTACGCGAGCGCGGTGGCGACGACGCCGACGACGAGCATCGGCACCCACCACGGCACGACCGCGTCGAAGAGGGGCACGTCCGCCGCCGACGTGGTGAACGGCACGAGACCGGTGAGTCCGAGCAGCCCGAGCAACCCCGAGCCGACCAGCAGGCCCGACGCCGCGAGGGCGACCGGCGGCAGGTCGCCGCTCGGGCGGGCGGCGATCACGAAGTACGCCGCACAGCAGACCATGGCCGCCCCCGCGAGGGCCAGCCCGACGGGGTCGAGCGCCACGCCGCCGCTCGGCGCGACCACGAGCAGGAGGCCCGCGAAGGCGATCACGGAGCCCACGAGCACGACGACCTGCGGCACGCGCCGCGTGGTCGCCCACGCCACCCCGACGAGCAGCAGCGGGGCGAGGTACTCGATCAGGATCGCCGTGCCGACCGGGATGCGGACGACCGCGGCGAAGTAGAAGACCTGCGTGCCGGCGACGCCGACCACGGCCATGCCGAGCACCCGCCACCGGGCCCGCCAGATCGGACCGAGCCGACCCCGGAGGGCGAACGTCGCCACGGGGGCGAGCACCACCCCGCCGATCAGGGCACGGACGGTGACCGCGGCCACGGGGCTCCAGCCCGACTCGAGCAGCGGCTTCACGAAAGGGCCCGAGAAGCCGAACGAGGCCGCTGCGACCAGGGCGACGAGCAGCCCTGCGGTGGTCGAGGCCGGGCGGCCCGTGGCGACGGGGGTCGTCGGCGTCGTGGTCGTGATCGCACCAGTGCTCACGGGGTGTCCTTCTGTCAGGGCCGTCATGCACAATGGGTGGTGACGCGCCGTCTCTGTCGTGAGCGTACGACCGCCCAGAACAAGGAGTCAACTTGCATTTCGCCCCTGACACCGAAGACGTCCTCGAGTTCAACGTCGCCCTGGTCAACACGGGTGCCGGCGCCAGTCGTTCCGGCGACGACGAGCTCTCGACCCGTGCCGAGCTCACGACCCTGCTCGACGCGTTCGCCTTCTCCGGACGCTTCGACCGCGACGACGCCGAGCTGGCCGCGGTGCAGGGGGTGCGGGCCGAGCTGCGGCGCATCTGGACGCTCGGGCGCGACCTGCTGGCCGGTGAGGTCAACCGCATGCTCGCCGACAGCGTGTCGTCGCCCCGTCTCGTGCGGCACGACGCTCTCGACTGGCACCTGCACGCCACGAGCGACGACGCGCCCCTCGCCGACCGCATCCGCGTCGAGTCGGCGCTGGCCCTCGTCGACGTGATCCGCACCGACGAGACGGGTCGGCTCCGGGCCTGCGCCGCGGACGACTGCGAGGGGGTCTTCGTCGACCTGTCGCGGAACGGGTCGAAGCGGTTCTGCAGCGTGCGCTGCGGCAACCGGGTCAACATGGTCGCCTTCCGCGAACGCCGGGCCGACGCCGACTGACGCGGTGCGTCTCGGTGATCAGCCCGATGTCCGCGAAACGAGTTGCGCACAACTCAATCGCGCGCGACGTGCTACAGTCCTCGACATGACCACCGCAGCCGCGACGACGACCCCGGGCCCCACGCCCGTGCTCGACGAGCAGATCTGCTTCGCGCTCTACAACGCCTCGCGCGCCGTCACGGCCCGGTACCGCGACCTGCTCACCCCGCTCGGCCTGACCTACCCGCAGTACCTCGTGCTGCTCGTGCTCTGGCAGGGCGGGCCGACCACCGTCACCGAGCTCGGTCGACAGCTGCAGCTCGAGTCGGGCACCCTGTCGCCCCTGCTCAAGCGGCTCGAGGCCCACGGGCTGCTGACGCGCACCCGGTCGGCGGCCGACGAGCGCACGGTCGACGTCGCCCTGACCGACGCCGGCACCGCCCTCCGCGAGCAGGCCGCCGGCTTCGCCGACCAGATCTGCGGCGCGACCGGCCTCGAACTGACCGACCTCCAGGCGCTGCGGGCCGACATCGCCGCGCTCGCCGCCGCCGTCCGGGCCAACACCGCCGCCGTGACCGCCGCCGTCGCGTCGGCCGACCACGCGCCCGCCCCCGTAGACCAGCTCCACTGACCCACCACATCCCCCTCCACCCCGTCCGGCACCCCTCGGCGCCGACCCCACGAAAGAGAGCACTCCATGCCCACTCGCACCTCACGCACCGCCTGGAACGGCAGCCTCGAGACCGGTGAGGGCCAGGTCGAGCTCTCGAGCTCGAAGCTCGGCACCTACGACGTCTCGTTCCCGAAGCGCGCCGCCGACGACGCCAACGGCGCCACCAGCCCCGAAGAGCTGCTCGCCGCCGCCCACTCGGCCTGCTACGCCATGCAGTTCTCGGCCGTCCTCGGCCAGGCCGGCGGCACCGTCGAGGCCCTCGACGTCAAGGCCGACGTCTCGCTCGGCCCGGACTCGGCCGGCGGCTTCAAGCTCACCGGCATCGCCCTCACCGTCCGCGGCGAGGTCTCGGGCATCGACGAGGCAGCCTTCCTCGAGGCCGCCCAGAACGCCAAGGAGACCTGCCCGGTCTCGAAGGCCCTCACGGGCGTCGACATCACCCTCGACGCCGCGCTCGAGGCGTAGGCCCGAGCCGCAGCACCGCACCACCTCGAGGACGCAGGAGGCGCGGGTCACCCGACCCGCGCCTCCCGCGTCCTCTGCGTCCCGGCCCCCGCGGGCCGGCGCATCACGCCGTCAGAGCCACTTCTTCCACTTGAACACGCCCCAGATGCTCGCGCCCACCGCGACCATCGCGGCGACCGCCATCGGGTAGCCGAACTGCCAGTGCAGCTCGGGCATGTGGTCGAAGTTCATGCCGTAGACGCCGCCGACCAGGGTGGGCGCGAACAGGATCGCCGCCCAACCCGAGATCTTCTTGACCTCGCCGTTCTGCTGCAGGCCGACCTCCGACAGGCGCCGGGTCTCCTCGTTCTGGGCGAGCCCCGCCTCGGACAACCGACGCATCTCGTCGTTCTGCGCCTGGGTCACCAGCGTCGAGTGCACCGTGAGGGCGTTCTCGAGCAGGGCCCTGAAGGTGTCGGCCCGCTCGCCGATCCGCAGCACGTGGTCGAGCACGTCGCGCAGCGACCGCTGCAGCTCGACGTCGACGCCGTACTTGTCCGACCCGCGCAGCAGGTTCTCGAGCATGCCGCGCAGCGGGCTCGTCGCCCGCTGGAAGCTGATCACCTCGCGCAGCAGCTCGTAGATGCGCCGCGACACCTCGGGGTCGCCGCCGAAGAGCTCGTCCTCGATCTCGTCGATGTCCTTCTCGATGCCCGCGACGACCGGTCCGTAGCCGTCGACGACCTGGTCGAGCACGGCGTACAGCACGGCCTCGGGCCCGAGGGCGAGGAGGTCCGGGCTCGACTCGAGGCGCCGGCGCACCCGGCCGAGGTCGGGGTTCTCGGCGTGCCGGATCGTGATGACGAAGCCCGGCCCGACGAAGACGTGCACCTCGCCGAACTCGACCGTCTCGGTGGCGTCCAGGTACCGGGCCGAGCGCAGCACGACGAACAGCGTCTCGCCGAACCGCTCGAGCTTGGCGCGCTGGTGGCCCTTGAGGGCGTCCTCGACGGCCAGCGGGTGCAGGTCGAACTCCTGTGCGATCGACCGCACCTCGTCGGGGTCGGCCCGGTAGAGGCCGATCCACGCCATGCCCTGGTGCTCGTGCAGCAGTTCGAAGGTCTCGTCGAGGTTCGCCGGGCTGTCGGTGCGGTGGCCCGCGACGTAGATGCCGTTGTCGATGAGTGCCATGGTCTGCGCTCCCTGCCGTTCGTGGTGCGTGGCGTCGTGGTCGGCGCCGACGTCGGGTCGGATGGTGGTCACGACGGTCGCGTGGACGACGGGCGGGCGGTGCGGGCCGGAGGCGACGCACACGGGCGGCGACGCGACACCCGGAGGCGCGGATCGCCGACGACGCGCGTCGACGGGAGACGTCGGTGCCCGTGGGCGTCACTCGTGGTCGGTCGACCCCGTCGCTCAGACGAGCGGGGTGGACGGCGCGACCACGGAGGGATGCCGCGGGGCGCCAGTACTGTCACCAGCCATCGCCGCTCACCTGCCTTCCGTGGTGCTGCCGCCGGGCCCGGACGGGCCGTGGGCCCTGGTGGGCCGTGGGACAGCGTACCCCCGCGGGCACCCGGGGGCGACCGGGCGGCCGGAGCCGGAGAGGAGGAGGCGCGCGTCGCCGTTGACCCGTGCCTCCCGCGTCCACGATCGGGTTCGCGACCGGCAGACGGCGCCACTCTGCCACCCGGGCGAGCAGGACACGAGCCTGAGTCGTCTTCGTGACCCGATCGATACGGTGGAGCGATGAGCACCGTCGCCGTCACCGTCCTGCCCGCCGCCTCCGCCACCGCCGACTCCGAGGGGTCGTCGGGCGACACGTGGGGCGTGGGCCCCGCCGGGCGCGCCGTCGAGGCGACCGACGCGCACCTGGTCGAGCTCGGCGACGAGACCGAGATGATCGTCGTCGGCGGTCGCGTCGACCAGGACGAGCTGCGCGCCGCGATCGAGCAGCACCCGGCGGTCCGCCTCGTGCAGCTGCCGAGCGCCGGCGTCGACGCCTACGTAGAGACCATGCAGGCCACCGCCCGCGACGGCCTCGTCTTCACCAGTGCCAAGGGCGCTTACAGCGCACCCGTGGCCGAACACGCCCTGGCCCTGACGCTCGCCACCCTGCGGTCCCTGCAGATCAGGGCCCGCGCCTCCTCGTGGGAGCGCGAGCAGCGCGGCATCTCGTTGAACGGGTCGAGCGTGACGATCGTCGGGGCCGGCGGCATCGGCACCGAGCTGCTGCGCCTGCTGCAGCCGTTCGACGTCGAGGTGACGATGGTCCGTCGCACCGACGAGGCCGTGCCCGGCGCCCACCGCACGATCACCGTCGACCGCCTGGCCGAGGTGCTGCCCACCAGCGACGTCGTCGTGGTCGCCGCCGCCCTGACCGGCGGCACCCGCAGCCTGCTCGGCGCCGACGAGTTCGCCGCCATGAAGGCCACCGCCGTGCTGGTCAACATCGCCCGTGGCCCCCTGGTCGACACCGACGCGCTGGTGACCGCGCTCGCCGAGGGGCACATCGGGGCCGCCGGGCTCGACGTCGTCGACCCCGAGCCGCTGCCCGACGGCCACCCGCTGTGGGCCGAGCCCCGGGCCCTGATCACCCCGCACCAGGCCAACACCAACGCCATGACCGAGCCGTTGTTCCAGGCCCGGGTCGAGGCCAACGTGCGGGCGCTCGCCGAGGGCGGCGAGCCCGAGGGCGTCGTCGACGTCGAGCAGGGCTACTGAGCCGCTCCTTCCAGGACACCGCCGAGTGGACACGACGCCGTGACGTGCGGCGGTGCCGCGTCCACTCGACGGCGTCGTCACGGTGCGAGGCTGGGAACGAAGTCGCACCCGACGCGTTAGACCTGGGTAGTCGCCACGCCGACCCGGCGCGACGTCCGCGAAAGGAACCCCCGCATGCCCCTCATCGGAACATCCGACCTCGACGTCTTCCCCCTCGCCCTCGGCGGCAACACCTTCGGCTGGACCAGCGACGAGGCCGAGTCGCACTCGGTGCTCGACGCGTTCGTCGCCGGAGGCGGCAACTTCGTCGACACGGCCGACGTGTACTCGGCCTGGGCCGACGGCAACTCGGGCGGCGAGTCCGAGACCGTGATCGGCACCTGGCTCGCGCAGGGCGGCGCCGCCCGTCGCGACCAGCTCGTCATCGGCACCAAGGTCAGCCAGCACCCCGAGTTCCCGGGGCTGAGCGCCGCCAACGTGGCCGCGGCCGCCGACGCCTCGCTGACCCGCCTGCAGACCGATCACATCGACCTGTACTGGGCCCACTTCGACACCGGTGACGACCTCGCGGAGACCCTCGGCGCCTTCGACGCGCTGCAGAAGGCCGGCAAGGTGCGGCACGTCGGCATCTCGAACTTCTCGCCAGAGCGCATCACCGAGTGGATCGAGATCGCCCGCCGCGAGGGCTTCGCGGCGCCGGTCGCGCTGCAGCCGCACTACAACCTCGTCACCCGCGGGGCCTACGAGCGCGACCTGGCACCGCTCGCCGCGCTGAACCAGCTCGGCGTCACGCCGTACTTCTCGCTGGCCGCCGGGTTCCTGACCGGCAAGTACCAGACCCGCGACGACATCGCCGGTGCTCGCAGCGGCAACGTCGAGGGCTACTTCAGCGACGAGGGACTCGAGGTCGTGGCGGCCCTCCGCGACATCGCGAGCGCCCACTCGGTCGAGATCGCGACCATCGCCCTCGCCTGGCTGCAGGCGCAGCCGCGCGTCGTCGCCCCCATCGCCAGCGCCCGCACCCTCGAGCAGCTGCCGGCCCTGCTGGCGAGCGCGAGCGTGGCCCTCGGTGCCGACGAGCTCGCCGCCCTCGAGACCGTCTCGGCCCGGGTGCCCGAGTAGAGCCGACCCGGTCACTCGACCCGCGCCTCCCGGGGTGGTCTCCGCACGGTCCCGCCCCGGCGGCGCGACCGACGGGCCCTCGGGAGGCGCGGTGCGTGCAGCGCCGTCGGCGTACGGTCGAACGATGAACAGCGCGGCCCCCGACCAGAGGTTCCACGGACGCATCGCCGGCTTCGGCACGACCTCCGGCACGCGGGTCGTCGTCGGGCTCTGGAACCGCTCGCCGCTCGGGCGGTTCGTCGACGTGATGGTCGAGGCCGCCGACGGCCACCGCACACTGCTCGCTCCGTCGCAGGCGGTGGCGGACTACGTCTCGTCGACGTACACGTTCGACGAGGTGCGGGTGCAGCCGGTCTCGTGGCGCGGCGTCGACCGGACGCTGCGGGTGTCGGCCGGGCCCGACGCCTCGGGTGACGACGTGCTCGACCTGTCGCTCGAGATCGGGCCCGTGTCGCCGCTCGGCTGGTTGCTGCGCCTCGTTCCGGCGGCGTTCGCGACCCGGCCCGGCTGGCTCACGCTGATCGACCCGGTGGCGCGCCTGCTCGTGCCCGGGGCCCGCACCGCGGGCACGGCCGGCGGCGGACGTCGCGAGTACTACGGAGTCACGCTCGCCCGCCGCGTCGTCGCGGTCGACGCCCGGTTCGACGGTCGGCCGCTCGGGGCGCTCGCGCCGCTCGACCCGCCCGTCCGCTTCGGCTTCGGCTCGGCGCCCGCCGATCCGAGCCTCGTCGACGTGACGACGACGATCCGCGAGGGCTGACGCCGCCCGGTTCGCGCCCCGCACCGCACCGCTCGCCCCGCACGCCTCGCCCCGCACCGCGTTTCGTGCACCGCACCGCGACTAGGCGGGGTGCGGTGCACGAAACGCGGTGCGAAGAGCCCAGACCATGCGCAACACGGCGTCGCCGCCCGGTGGACGAGGAGGCGCGGTGCGGCACAGTAGGACGCGTGAGCACCGCAGACACCCCCGCGTCCGACCCGTCCGCCACCCACCCGGCCACATCCGACCCGTCCGCCGACCCGGCCGCGTCCGACCCGGCCACCACCGACCCGTCCGCCGCCGCCACCGCCACCGGCGCCGTCGACGCCCCCGCCCCGAAGAAGCGGCTGATCCTCAACCTGTTCGAGATGAACTGCGTCGGCCACATCACGCACGGCCTCTGGCGGCTCCCGCACAACCACCGCAGCGAGTACAAGGACCTCGCCTACTGGCTCGAGCTGGCGCGCCTGGCCGAGCGGGGCGGCTTCGACGCGATCTTCCTCGCCGACGTGCTGGGTGCGTACGACGTGTTCGGGGACAGCCCGGCGCCGGCCCTGCTCGAGGGCATCCAGGCGCCGAACGGCGACCCCATGATGGTCGTGCCGGCGATGGCCGCGGTCACCGAGCACCTCGGCTTCGGCATCACGTTCTCGACCAGCTACGAGCCGCCCTTCGCGTTCGCCCGGCGCATGTCGACGCTCGACCACCTCACGGGGGGCCGCGTCGGCTGGAACGTCGTGACGTCGTACCTGCCGAACGCCGCGCGCAACTTCGGCCTCGACGCCGAGATCCCGAAGGCCGAGCGCTACGCCCGGGCCGCCGAGTACCTCGACGTGCTCTACAAGCTGTGGGAGGGCTCGTGGGAGGACGACGCGGTCGTCGCCGACCCCACCGCCGACGGTCTGGCCCCCGGCTCGGGCGTCTACACCGACCCGTCGAAGGTGCACGCCATCGACCACGTGGGCGAGCACTTCCGCGTCGCCGGCCCGCACCTCAGCGAGCCGTCGCCGCAGCGGACGCCCGTGCTCTTCCTCGCGACGGCCTCGCCGAAGGGCGTCGAGCAGGCGGCCCGCAACGCCGAGGTGGTGTTCACCGGCGGTCCGGCCGTCAAGGCGGTGGGGGCCGCCACCCGCGAGGCCGCCGTCCTGGCCGGGCGCTCCGCCGACGACGTCTCGTTCATCGTGCAGGCGGGCGTCGTCACGGGCGAGACCGACGAGGTCGTCGCCGACAAGCTCGCGCTCTACCGGTCGTTCGCGAGCGAGCAGGGCAAGCTGGTCCACCGCAGCATCCCGTTCGACGCGCCGTCGCACCCGCGTGACCGCAGCGTCCGCGAGGCACTCGAGGCCGAGGGACGGCTCGACCACCCGGGCGCGGCCGCGCTGCCCCTCGACATCACGGTGGGCCAGCTGATCGACTCGGTCGACGAGGCCTGGGGCGGCACGTTCTTCGTCGCGGGCACGCCGACGGTCGTGGCCGACGAGATCGAGCGCTGGCTCGACGACGAGGGCATCGACGGCATCAACCTGCGCCAGTACCACTCGTTCGACACGCTGACCGACTTCGTCGAGCTCGTCGTGCCCGAGCTGCGGCGCCGTGGTCGGCTCCGCGAGGCGTACGTGCCGGGCGAGACGCTGCGCGAGCGGCTGACGGGCGGCGGGCCCCGCCTGCCCGGGACGCACCCGGCGGCGGCCTACCGACGCTGACCCGGGGAGGCGCGGTGCCGACGCGAGACGCGGTGGTGTCAGGAGGCGCGGCGCGGCCGGGTCAGCGGGCGGCGGGGCTTCGGTAGCGCGCGGGCACCGGCGGCACGCGCAGCCAGGTGGTGCGGCTGCCACCGCGGCCGTCCGACCACTCGACGAACACGGTGCCGAGCGCGACGAGGGCGTCGAGCTCGACCGGGGTCGCGATGCCGAGCATCGTGCCCGGGCGAAGCCGGTCGCGGCCGCGGACGGGTCCGCCGGGCAGGTCGACGAGCACGTCGCGCGCCGAGCGGCCGACCGTGCGCAGCACGAGGCAGGTGCCCAGGGGCAGGCCGGGGTCCGTGCCGTCGTTCGGCACGTCGAGCCACGACAGGACGAAGGTGGCGGGTCGTCGGACCCGCGTGACGCGCTCGGGGCGGACACGGACCGCCCGGGTCGCGGTGGCCGGCCGGGTGCCGGTCGTGGCGGCCGCGTCGAACGTGGTGGCGGCGTCCGACGGGTCGGTCGTGCCCGGGCGTCCGGTGTCGGGCTCTGCGGTATCCATCGTGGTGGTGTCCCCTGAAGTCGTGGTGTCGTCCGTGGTCGTGTCGTCGTCGACGCGTGGCTCTCGAACGGCTCCGTCCAGCGAACCCCACCCGGGGCCGGGGGACAACGGGGCACGGCCACCCAGTACGGGGGTGGAGCGGTCCCCAGTCCGGGGGACGCGAGACGGGGGACGGGGGACGCGACGGGGGACCCGACGTCGTCTGGCTAGGCTCGACGGGTGACCACCGCCTCCTCGTCGCCGTCCTCGCCGTCCGTCGCCCCGAGACCGCTGCGCCGCCTCGGGTTCCTCACCATCGGCGCCTTCGAGGGCGCCGACCCGACGGCCGGCCTCGAGCAGGGGCTCGAGCTGTTCGAGCGTGCCGAGGCGCTGGGGCTCGACGGTGGCTGGACCCGCACGCGGCACCTGCAGTTCGGCATCTCGTCGCCGGTCGCCTTCCTCTCGGCGGCGGCGCAGCGCACCTCACGGCTGACCCTCGGGACGGCCGTCATGCCGCTCGGCTGGGAGAACCCCTTCCGCCTCGCCGAGGACTGGGCGACCGTCGACGTGCTCTCGCGCGGTCGGCTGCAGCTCGGGGTGAGCGTGGGCGAGCCCCGCGGCTACGACGAGGTCGGCCCGCACCTCTACGGCGACGCGGTCGACCACCAGGACTTCTCGTACGCCCGGGTCGAGAAGTTCCTCTCGCTCGTGCGGGGCGAGCAGGTCAGCGCGTTCGAGGGCACCGAGGGCATCGAGGTCTACACGGGCCGGGTGCAGCCGCAGAGCCCCGGACTCGCCGACCGCGTCTGGTACGGCGCGGGCAGTCCGCGGTCGGCCGAGTGGGCCGGCCGGCAGGGGCTCGGCATGCTGATCAGCAACGTCAGCTTCGCCGGTGCGCCCGGTCCGGTCGAGCCGACCCGCTTCGCCGCGTCGCAGCTCGAGCAGATCCGCGCCTTCCGCGCGGCCCACCCGGCGGGTCAGGAGGCGCGGGTCGCCAAGGGCGCGGTCGTGCTGCCCACCGACACGGCCACCGCCGGGCAGCGTGCGGCGTACGAGGCCTACGCGTCCTCCCGTCGCGACCGCACCACCGTGGCGCACGGGCCCCGCGGCATGATGTTCGACCGCGACCTGGTCGGCCCGTCCGAGTGGATCGCCGAGCAGCTGCGCGAGAACGCGGCGATGCGCGAGGTCGACGACCTCATCGTCAAGCTGCCGTTCGACTTCGGCCTGGCCGAGTACACGCAGGTGCTCACCGACGCCGCAGAGCGACTCGGGCCGTTGCTCGGGTGGCAGGCGAAGTGAGCGCTCACACGACACCCCGGCGGCGCGCCTAGACTCGACGGAGCACCCCGAGCCGAAGGAGTCTCCATGCAGAACTGGGCCGCCAACGTCGAGTACTCGACGACCGACCTGCGTCGCCCCACGAGCATCGACGAACTGCGTGACGTCGTCACCGGCAGTCGTCGGGTGAAGGCCCTCGGGTCTCGCCACTCGTTCAACCGCGTCGCCGACACCGACGGCACCCTCGTGTCGCTCGACGCGCTCGCCACCCCGGTCGAGGTGGACACCGCCGCCGGCTCCGTCCGGGTCGGGGCGGGCACGACGCACGCCGCGCTCGCCGGCGAACTGCAGCGCCGTGGCCTCGCCCTGCACAACCTGGCCTCGCTGCCGCACATCTCGGTGGCCGGCGCGGTCCAGACCGGCACCCACGGCTCGGGCGTCCGCAACCCCGCCCTCTCGGCCGGCGTCCGCGCCGTCGAGCTCGTGCGGGCCGACGGCAGCCTCGAGACCGTGCGCCGTGGTGACGACGCGTTCGGCGCCTCCGTGGTCTCGCTCGGCGCGGTGGGCGTCGTCACCGCCCTCGAGCTCGACACCGTGCCGACCTTCGACGTCGAGCAGACGATCGTCGAGGGGCTGCCCTGGGAGGCCGCCCTCGAGCACCTCGACGCCGTGCTGGCCAGCGCCTACAGCCTGAGCTTCTTCACGCGCTACGACGGCGACGGGGTCGACCAGGTCTGGTCGAAGCACCGCGTCGGCGACGAGGTCGGGCTCGACCTGCGCGACCTGGGCGCCGTGCGGGCCGACGCGACCACGCACATGATCCCCGGGGCCGAGACCGCGGCCGTGACGCAGCAGGGCGGCGTGGCCGGCCCGTGGCTCGAACGCCTGCCGCACTTCCGCTTCGACTTCACGCCGAGCGCCGGCGAGGAGATCCAGAGCGAGTACCTCGTGCCCGCCGAGCACGCCGCGGCCGCGATCGAGGGGCTGCGGGGCATCGCCCACACCTTCGCCGACGTGCTGATGGTCAGCGAGATCCGCACAATCGCCCCCGACGACGCGTGGATCAGCCCGAGCAGCGGCCGTCAGAGCGTCGCCTTCCACTTCACCTGGCACCGCCGGCCGGCCGACGTGCTCGCCGCCCTGCCCGCGATCGAGGGCGTGCTGGGCGCTTTCGACGCCCGCCCGCACTGGGGCAAGGTGTCGACCGCGACGCACGCCGAGCTGCGCCGGGTGCACCCGCGCCTCGGCGACTTCGCCGCCCACGTCGAGTCGGTCGACCCCGAGGGTCGCTTCCGCAACGCGTTCCTGTCCGCGTCCGTCCTCGGAGAGCCCGCCCATGTCTGAACCCACCCCCGTCGCCGACGTCCCCGTGCCCGGCACCACCGCGCCCGTGGTCGAGCCCGCGCCGGGGGCACCGCCCACGGCGACCCTCGCCACCTCGCCCGTCCCGGTCTCGGGTGCCCAGGTCGTGCTCGAGCGCGACGGCTACCGCGCCGAGCTGGCCGCGGTGGGGGCCACGTTGCGTGCCCTGACCTTCGAGGGCCGCGACCTCGTCGTGCCGTTCGCCGCGGACCGGGTCCGGCCCGGCTTCCGGGGCGCCCTGCTGGCCCCCTGGCCGAACCGCGTGACGGACGGACGCTACGAGCGCGACGGGGTCGAGCACCAGCTGGCCCTCAACGAGGTCGAGCGCGGGCACGCCCTGCACGGCCTCGTGCACTGGGCCGACTGGAGCTTCGACCAGGCCCAGGCCGCCCGGGCGTCGGCCTCGTTCGTCCTCGTGCCGAGCGACGGCTACCCCTGGCGGCTCGCGCTCACCGTGGTCTACGAGCTGGGTGACGACGGCCTGACCACGACCGTCACGGCCCGCAACGTGGGCGAGGGCACGGCGCCCTACGGCACGGCCCCGCACCCGTACCTCGTCGCCGGCGACGGCCGCGTCGACGACTGGACCCTCGACCTGCCCGCCGCGAGCTACCTCGAGGTCACCGACGACCGCCTCGTGCCCGTCGGCACCCGCCCGGTGGGCGACCGCGAGGGCTTCGACTTCCGCGAGGGGCACGCGATCGGCGACCTCTTCGTCGACCACGCCTTCACCGGCCTCGCCTTCGGCGGCGGCGACGGCGCCGGCGACGGCGGGTCAGCCGAGGCCCGGGAGGCGCGGGTCGCCGCCACGGTCACCGCGCGCGACGGCCACGGCGTCACCATGTCGTGGGGCCGCGAGCTGCCCTGGGTGCAGGTGCACACCGCCGACCGGCCCGAACCCGAGAACGACCGCGTGGGCCTGGCCGTCGAGCCGATGACCTGTCCGCCCGACGCGTTCAACTCGGGGGAGGACCTCGTGCTGCTCGCCCCCGGCGAGGCGCACACCGCGAGCTGGACCATCACGGCCTTCTAGCCGCGGCACCCGCCCTGTCCCGCCCGCCCGCCCGCCCGGCCCGCCCCACCCGCTCCGCACCGCGTTTCGTGCACGGCACCCCGTCTAGACGCGGTGCCGTGCACGACACGCGGTGCGGACGGCTCAGGCGACCTCGGCGCCCGCCGCGAGGGCCTCGGTCTGCCACGTCATCGCCGACACCGTGCCGGGCAGGCAGCGCTCGAGGGCGGCCTCGAGGGCACGCCGGGTCCGGCGGGCCGCGAGTTCGTCGCGCACGACGACGTCGAAGCGCAGCGCGTCGGGCAGCTCGGTCAGCAGCACGGTGCCCGCGTCGGCGAGCTGCACCAGGTACTGGCCCACGTCGACCCGGGCGGCCCGGTGCTCGGCCAGCAGGCGACGCGACAACCAGAACAGGCCGGCGGCGTCGTGCGCCGTGTGGACGGTCGCGGTCGCGGTGATCATGGCCACACTGTGACGTGACGACCGCTCATGCGCGTGAACGGCGTGTGGCGAACGTGTAAATCCTGCCGCGACACGCCGACGGCGCATCGACTTGACAAGCACCTGGACCTCGTTCAGTATTGCCCCGCACCACCCGATGTGAGCGCTCACATTCTCAGGTCAGCGCTCGACCGTCCTCGCGACGGACCATCACGCACCACTCCGTGACGCCCCCGCCACACGTTTCCTGACGAAGAGGTCAACCGTGAACAGCACCGCACCCCGCCCGGCCGCTCGGCCCGGCCTCCGCACGTCGCCCGCCCCGCGCCTCCTCGCGGCCGCCCCGGCCTGACGTCCCCTCGGCCCCGACGGGCACGCCTCGCGCACCCGTCGGCCCGGCACGTCCCCGACCTCCCGAGTCGTCGCGTGCCTGCACCACAGTGATCCCTCCACAGCACCACCACCCGTCATCGACGACGCCGTCGAGATGACACCTGACACGAATGGAACAACCGTGAAGAAAAAGCTCCTCGTCGGCATCGTCGCCGTCGGCATGGCATTCTCCCTGGCCGCCTGCTCCGGCGGTGCCGGCGGACGCGGCGGTGACGCCGGCGGCAGCAGCAGCGGCGACAACGCCGGCGCGCTGGTCGGCGTCGCGATGCCCACCAAGGTGTCCGAGCGCTGGATCAAGGACGGCGACGCCGTCAAGAGCGCCCTCGAGGACAAGGGCTACAAGGTCGACCTCGAGTACGCCGACAACAAGATCCCCCAGCAGGTCCAGCAGATCAGCAACATGATCACCAAGGGCGCCAAGGTGCTCATCGTCGCCTCGATCGACGGCGGCTCGCTCAGCGACCAGCTCGACTCGGCCGCCAAGGCCGGCATCAAGGTCATCTCGTACGACCGCCTGCTGACGGGCAACAAGAACGTCGACTACTACGTCTCGTTCGACAACTACAAGGTCGGCGTCGACCAGGGCACCAGCCTCCTGACCGGTCTCGGCCTCGTCGACGCGGACGGCAAGAAGGTCGACGGCGCCTCGCCCAAGACCATCGAGGTCTTCGCCGGCAGCCCCGACGACAACAACGCCAACTTCTTCTTCAGCGGCGCGATGGACACCCTCAAGCCCTACATCGAAGACGGTTCGCTGACCATCGGCTCCGGCCAGGACCAGTTCACGCAGGCCGCGACGCAGCAGTGGGACCCCGCCACCGCCAAGGCGCGCATGCAGAACCTGATCGCCTCGACCTACTCGAGCGGCACCAAGCTCGACGGCGTCCTCTCGCCCTACGACGGCATCTCGATCGGCATCATCTCGGCGCTCGAGGGTGCCGGCTACTCGAGTGACGCCCTGCCGATCATCACCGGCCAGGACGCCGAGGCCGCGTCGGTCAAGTCGATCATCGAGGGCCAGCAGTACTCGACCATCTACAAGGACACCCGTCAGCTCGCCGACCAGTCCGTCGTGATGGCCGACGACCTGCTGACCGGCAAGACGCCCGAGACGAACGACGACAAGACGTACGACAACGGCGAGAAGGTCGTCCCGACGTACCTCTTCCAGCCCACCATCGTCACCAAGGACAACTACAAAGAGGTCCTGATCGACAGCGGCTACTACACCGAGGCCGACCTCAAGTAGGTCCCTCCCCCCGAGAACCGAGGAGGCGCCGGTCGCCGACCAGCGCCTCCTCGTTCCTCTGCTCCCCAGCAGCACCCACCCGACACACGGAAGAAGGAACACGTGGCGAACACGATCCTCGAGATGCGGGAGATCACCAAGACGTTCCCCGGCGTCAAGGCCCTGCAGGACGTCACGCTCGAGGTCGAGCGCGGCCAGGTCCACGCCATCTGCGGCGAGAACGGCGCCGGCAAGTCGACGCTCATGAAGGTGCTCTCCGGGGTCTACCCGAGCGGCTCGTTCGACGGCCAGATCCTGCTCGACGGCCAGCCCGTCGACTTCAAGAACATCAACGACTCCGAGGCCGCGGGCGTCGTCATCATCCACCAAGAGCTGGCCCTCAGCCCGTTCCTGTCGATCGCCGAGAACATCTTCCTCGGCAACGAGCAGGCCAAGGGCGGGTTCATCGACTGGAACAAGACCAACCTCGACGCCGCCGGCCTGCTGGCCCGCGTCGGGCTGCGCGACAACCCGATCACGAAGGTCGTCGACATCGGAGTCGGCAAGCAGCAGCTGGTCGAGATCGCGAAGGCGCTGTCGAAGCGCGTGAAGATCCTCATCCTCGACGAGCCGACGGCCGCCCTGAACGACGACGACTCGGCCCACCTGCTCGACCTGATCAAGAGCCTGCAGGGCCAGGGCATCACGTCGATCATCATCAGCCACAAGTTGAACGAGATCAAGGCGATCGCCGACAAGGTCACGATCATCCGTGACGGCAAGACCATCGAGACCCTCGACATGCACGCCGACGAGGTGTCCGAGGACCGCATCATCAAGGGCATGGTCGGCCGTGACCTCGAGAGCCGGTACCCGGCCCACGAGTCGACGGTCGGCGAAGAGCTCCTCCGCATCGAGGACTGGACCGTCCACCACCCGCTCGACGCGACCCGCGAGATCATCCACCAGGCCCACCTCAGCGTGAAGGCCGGCGAGATCGTCGGCATCGCCGGGCTGATGGGTGCCGGACGCACCGAGCTCGCGATGAGCGTCTTCGGCAGGAGCTACGGCACCGGCATCTCGGGCACCGTCTACAAGCGCGGCCAGGAGGTCGACACCTCGACGGTCAGCAAGGCCATCGCGGCCGGCATCGCCTACGCCACCGAGGACCGCAAGAAGTACGGCCTGAACCTGATCGACGACATCACCCGCAACGTGTCGGGCTCGGCGCTCGGCAAGCTCGCGAACTGGGGCTTCGTCAACCGGTCCGAAGAGAGCACCGTCGCCGAGCGCTTCCGCAAGAGCATGAACATCAAGGCGCCGACCGTGGCCGCCGTGACGGGCAAGCTCTCGGGCGGCAACCAGCAGAAGGTCGTGCTGTCGAAGTGGATGTACGCCGACCCCGACGTGCTGATCCTCGACGAACCCACCCGCGGCATCGACGTGGGTGCCAAGTACGAGATCTACACGATCATCAACCAGCTCGCGGACGCGGGCAAGGGCGTGATCGTCATCTCGTCCGAGCTGCCCGAGCTGCTCGGCATCTGCGACCGCATCTACACCCTCTCGGAGGGGCGCATCACGGCCGACGTGCCGATCGCCGAGGCGACCCCCGAGTTCCTCCTGAAGTACATGACCCTCGAACGAGAGAGCCCCGTCAATGAGCGCGCCTAGCCCCACCCAGGCCACCGACCCGAAGCCCACCGGCGGGTCGCCCACGTCCCGTCAGCCGCAGTCCGGCTCCGGGGGCAACCCGATCGTCAGCGCGGTCTCGTACCTCGGCGGCCAGCTGCGTCAGATCGGCCTGTTCATCGCGCTGATCGTGATCGTGCTGTTCTTCCAGATCACCACGAACGGCATCACGCTCGCACCGATCAACGTGTCGAACCTGGTCGTCCAGAACAGCTACATCCTGATCCTGGCCATCGGCATGGTGATGGTCATCATCGCCGGCCACATCGACCTCTCGGTCGGCTCGGTCGTCGCCTTCACCGGTGCCATGGCCGGCGTCATGATCACGCAGTGGGGCCTTCCCTGGCCGCTGGCCGTCGTCCTCTGCCTCGTGCTCGGCGCGCTGGTCGGTGCCTGGCAGGGGTTCTGGATCGCCTACTTCGGCATCCCGGCGTTCATCGTCACCCTGGCCGGCATGCTCGCCTTCCGCGGTGCCGCCCAGATCGCCCTGCAGAGCACCCAGATCTCGTCGTTCCCCCAGGGGTTCCGCAACATCGGCTCGGGCTTCCTGCCGGCCTTCGGCACCACCGGTTACGAGCCCCTGACGCTGATCCTCGGCGCCGTCGCCTCGATCGCCCTGATCGGCACCGGACTGCGCGGTCGTGCGACCCGTCGCAAGTACCAGCTCGAGGACGAGCCGTTCCTGTGGTTCGTCACCAAGCTCGTCTTCACCGTCGCGCTCGTCATGTACGTCGGGTTCCTGCTCGCGAGCTACTCGGGCACCCCGATCGTGCTGGTCATCCTCGCCGTGCTCGTGGTCGTGTACTCGACCGTCATGAAGAACTCGGTCTTCGGTCGTCACGTCTACGCGATCGGTGGCAACGTCCACGCCGCCGAGCTCTCGGGCGTCAAGACCAAGCGCGTGACCTTCCTGCTGTTCGTCAACATGGGCGTCATCTCGGCGCTGGCCGGAATCGTCTTCACCAGCCAGCTCAACCTCGCCGCGTCCAGCGCCGGCACCGGGTTCGAACTCGACGCCATCGCGGCCGTGTTCATCGGTGGCGCCGCCGTCACCGGCGGCATCGGCACGGTGACGGGCGCCATCATCGGTGGTCTGATCATCGGCATCCTGAACAACGGCCTGTCGATCCTCGGCGTCGGCACCGAGTACCAGTCCCTGATCAAGGGCCTCGTGCTGCTCGCCGCGGTCGCGTTCGACGTCTTCAACAAGCGTCGCGCCGCCTCGTCCGGCAAGTAACGAACGCGACACCCGTCGACGAGGCGCGGTTCCCGGTGACGGGAGCCGCGCCTCCTCGTCTCTCCGCCCCCGGGCGGGCACCCGGTCGGACCGCAGGAGGCGCGGGTCGGCCGCGCAGGACACCGTCGTCCGCAAACCGAACCGAAATAGGATCATCTCGTGGCAACCCTCTTCGACGTCGCGGCCGCGGCCGGCGTCTCGCACCAGACCGTGTCGCGGGTCGTCAACGGCGACCCGACGGTCCGGCCCGCCACGAAGGCCAAGGTCGACGCCGCGATCGACGACCTGAACTACCGGCCGAGCCTCACGGCCAGGGCCCTGGCCAGTCGCAAGACCCGGTCGCTCGGCGTCATCAGCACGGGGTTCCCGTTCTACGGGCCGTCGAGCACCATGCACGGCTTCAACGGTGCCGCCCGCCGCGCCGGCTACCAGGTGTCGATGGCCACGCTCGACGTCGACGACCGCCAGGGCATGCGTCAGGCCCTCGACTCGCTGGTCGGGCAGAACGTCGCCGCCATCGTGCTGATCGCCCCCGACTCCGAGGCCCTCGAGGTGCTGCGGCGCTCCGACGTCTCGGTGCCGCTGGTGACCGCCGACAGCGAGGCCGAGGACGGCCACCACACGGTGTCGTTCGACCAGGCCGCCGGGGCCGAGGCCGCCGTCGAGCACCTGGCGGCGCTCGGGCACCGGCGCATCGCCCACGTCGCGGGGCCCGACGGGTGGATGGACGGACGCGACCGCGAGCGGGGGTGGCGCGAGGCGTGCGCCCGGCTCGGGGTCGACTCGAGCCTGCTGTGCCGGGGTGACTGGACGCCGGGGTCCGGTCATCGCATCGGCCGCGAGCTCGCCCGGCGCGACGACGTGACCGCCGTGTTCTGCGGCAACGACCAGATGGCGCTCGGCGTGGTGCACGCGTACGTCGACGCCGGGCTCGTCGTGCCCCGTGACGTCAGCATCGTCGGGTTCGACGACATCCCCGAGGCCGAGCACTTCGTGCCGCCGCTGACGACCGTGCGCCAGGACTTCGAGGCCCTCGGCCGTCGCCTCATGACCACCGTCGAGGCGGTGCTCGCGGGCGACGACGCGCCCGTCGCGGCGCTCGGCCCCGAGCTCGTGGTCCGCCGCTCGACGGCTGCGCCCGCGCGCTGACCCGGTGCCCGCGCCCGCTGACCCGCGCCCGCGGCCCGGCCTGCCCGTGTGGCCCCCGCGTCCGGCGCAGAACCTCTGCCTAGGCGGAACGTCGAGCGCCGCTCGGGGTGGTCGGGCCCGGCCCCGGTCCGGCCTGCCCGGGTGACCCCCTCGTCCGGCGCCGAACCCCTGCCTAGGCAAATAGTTGAGCGCCGCGCTCGGGGGTCGGGCCCGGCCCCGGTCGGGCCCGCCCGTGTGGCCCCCGCGTCCGGCGCAGAACCTCTGCCTAGGCAAATCGTTGAGCGCCGCGCGCGGGGGTCGGGCCCGGCCCCGGTCCGGCCTGCCCGTGTGGCCCCCGCGTCCGGCGCGGAACCTCTGCCTAGGCGGAACGTCGAGCGCCGCTCGGGGTGGTCGGGCCCGGCCCCGGTCCGGCCTGCCCGTGTGGCCCCCGCGTCCGGCGCAGAACCTCTGCCTAGGCAAATCGTCGAGCGCCGCTCGCGGGGGGCGGGCCCGGCCCCGGGCACGGTGGCCGATCGACCCGACCCGCGCCTCACGAGATTGCACGCGCGAGCCCTCGCATGTGAGAATGTGAGCGCTCACTTTCGCATCAGGACAAGGACGTTCCATGGCCGAGACCGCCATCCCCTCCGACTCGTCGCCCGGGGTTCCCGACCCCGCCGGCACCTCGGCCGACTCGTACGTCGTCGGCGTCGACTACGGCACGCTGAGCGGCCGTGCGGTCGTCGTGCGCGTGCGCGACGGCGCCGAACTGGCCAGCGCCACGTTCGAGTACCCGCACGCCGTCGTCGACCGCACGCTGCCCGGCACGGGCGAGCGCCTGCCCGCCGACTGGGCCCTGCAGGTGCCGTCGGACTATGTCGACGTGCTGAAGAACGCCGTGCCCGAGGCCCTGCGCTCGTCGGGCGTCGACCCGTCGGCCGTCGTCGGCATCGGCACCGACTTCACGGCCTGCACCATGGTGCCGACCACCGCCGACGGCACGCCGCTCAACGAGCTCGAGCGCTTCGCCGACCGCCCGCACGCCTTCGTCAAGCTCTGGCGCCACCACGCGGCCCAGGGGCAGGCGGACCGCATCAACGAGCTCGCCGCCGAGCGCGGCGAGACCTGGCTGCCGCGCTACGGCGGGCTCATCTCGAGCGAGTGGGAGTTCGCCAAGGGCCTGCAGCTGCTCGAAGAGGACCCCGAGGTCTACGCCGCGACCGAGCACTGGGTCGAGGCCGCCGACTGGATCGTCTGGCAGCTCAGCGGCCGGTACGTCCGCAACGCCTGCACCGCCGGCTACAAGGGCATCTACCAGGACGGCGAGTACCCCAGCCGCGAGTTCCTCGCGGCGCTCAACCCCGACTTCGCCGACTTCGCCGAGAGCAAGGTCGTGCACGAGATCGGCGCCCTGGGCGACGTCGCGGGCACGTTGACCGCCGAGGCGGCCGGCTGGACGGGGCTGCCCGAGGGCATCGCCGTCGCCGTCGGCAACGTCGACGCGCACGTCACCGCCCCGGCCGCGAAGGCGACCCAGCCCGGCCAGATGGTCGCGATCATGGGCACGAGCACGTGCCACGTGATGAACGGCGACCGGCTCGCCGAGGTGCCCGGCATGTGCGGCGTGGTCGACGGCGGCATCGTCGACGGGCTCTACGGATACGAGGCCGGGCAGTCCGGCGTCGGCGACGTCTTCGCCTGGTACGTCAAGAACCAGGTGCCGCAGTCGGCCGTCGAGGCCGCCGCGGCCGCGGGCAAGAGCGTCCACCAGCACCTCACCGATCTCGCCTACGAACAGCCCGTCGGCGCCCACGGCCTCGTGGCCCTCGACTGGCACAGCGGCAACCGCTCGGTGCTCGTCGACCACGAGCTGAGCGGCGTCATCGTCGGTCAGACGCTCAGCACGACGCCCGAAGAGGGCTACCGCGCCCTGCTCGAGGCGACGGCCTTCGGCACCCGCCGCATCGTCCAGGCCTTCGAAGAGTCGGGTGTGCCCGTCACCGAGTTCATCGCCGCGGGTGGTCTGCTCAAGAACGCCCACCTGATGCAGACCTACAGCGACGTGCTGCGCCTGCCGATCTCGACGATCACGAGCGAGCAGGGCCCCGCCCTCGGTTCCGCCATCCACGCGGCCGTGGCCGCCGGCGCCTACCCCGACATCCGCTCGGCGGCCGACGCCATGGGCAGCGTCGACCGCGCCACCTACACGCCCGACGAGGCGAACGCCGACGCCTACGACGCCCTCTACGCCGAGTACCTCCTGTTGCACGACTGGTTCGGTCGGGGCGGCAACGACGTGATGCACCGCCTGCGGGCGATGCGTCGTGAGGCGAGCCGCGCCTCCTCGGCCCCCGCCGTCGACGCAGGAGGCGCGGACGCGGTCGAGCAGGACGCCACCGCCTCCGCCTCGACCGAGTCGCAGGTGACCGCATGACCGGCTGGATCGACCGCTCGACGCAGGCGGCCATCGACGCCACCCGCGAAGACGTGGCGACCCTGCACGCCGAGCTCGTGCGGTACGGACTGGTCGTCTGGACGGGCGGCAACGTCTCGGGTCGCGTGCCCGGCACCGACCTCTTCGTCATCAAGCCGAGCGGCGTGCTCTACGACGACCTGACGGCCGAGAACCAGATCCTCTGCCGGCTGGACGGCACCGTGGTCGAGGGCACCCCGGGCAGCGACCGCAGCCCGTCGAGCGACACCGCGGCACACGCCTACGTGTACCGGACCATGCCCCACGTCGGGGGAGTCGTCCACACGCACTCGACCTACGCCACCGCCTGGGCCGCCCGCGGCGAGGCGATCCCGTGCGTCATCACGGCCATGGCCGACGAGTTCGGCGGCGAGATCCCCGTCGGTCCGTTCGCCATCATCGGCGACGACTCGATCGGTCGCGGCATCGTCGCGACGCTCGAGGGCCACCGCAGCCGCGCCGTCCTGATGCAGAACCACGGCGTCTTCACGATCGGCAAGGACGCCCGCGACGCGGTCAAGGCCGCCGTGATGACCGAGGACGTCGCCCGCACCGTCCACATCACCCGCCAGCTCGGCGAACCCCTCCCCATCCCGGCAGAGAGCATCGACGCCCTCTTCGACCGGTACCAGAACGTCTACGGCCAAGCGCCCGCAGGAGAACTGAAATGACGAACGACACCCTCGACCCGACCGCCTTCCTCGCCTCGAAGGAGGTCTGGTTCCTCACCGGGAGCCAGGGCCTCTACGGCGAAGAGACCCTGAAGCAGGTCGCCGACCAGTCGCGCGCCATCGCCGACGAGCTCGCCGCGGCCTCCGACGTGCCCGTGCGGCTCGTCTGGAAGCCCGTGCTGACCGACGCCGACGCCATCCGCCGCACGATGCTCGAGGCGAACCTCGACGACTCGGTCGTCGGCGTCACGGCCTGGATGCACACCTTCAGCCCGGCCAAGATGTGGATCGGCGGCCTCGACGCCCTGCGCAAGCCGCTGCTGCACCTGCACACGCAGGCGAACGTCGCCCTGCCGTGGGCCGACATCGACTTCGACTTCATGAACCTCAACCAGGCCGCCCACGGCGACCGCGAGTTCGGCTACATGCAGACCCGCCTCGGCGTGCCGCGCAAGACGGTCGTCGGCCACGTCAGCGACCCGCGCGTCCAGCAGCAGGTCGGCACGTGGATGCGCGCCGCCGCGGGTGCCTCGGCCATGCGGTCCCTCAAGCTGGCCCGCTTCGGCGACAACATGCGCTTCGTCGGCGTGACCGAGGGCGACAAGACCGAGGCCGAGCTCGCCTTCGGCGTGCAGGTCAACACCTGGGGCGTCAACGAGCTGGCCGAGGCGGTCGCGGCGGCGTCCGAGTCGGCGATCGACGACCTGGTCGCCGTGTACGAGGCCGAGTACGACGTCGTGCCCGAGCTGCGGGCCGGTGGCGCGCGTCACCAGTCGTTGCGCGACGGCGCCGCGATCGAGATCGGCCTGCGGTCGTTCCTCGAGGCGGGCGGGTTCCACGCCTTCACGACGAACTTCGAAGACCTGGGCGCGCTCAAGCAGCTGCCCGGCCTCGCGGTGCAGCGCCTCATGGCCGAGGGCTACGGCTTCGGCGCCGAGGGCGACTGGAAGACCTCGGTGCTCGTGCGTGCGGCCGCCGTGATGGGCGCCGGGTTGCCGGGTGGCGCCTCCTTGATGGAGGACTACACCTACCACCTCGTGCCCGGCGAGGAGAAGATCCTCGGGGCGCACATGCTCGAGGTCAGCCCGTCGCTGACGTCGGGTCGCGCGTCGCTCGAGGTGCACGCGCTCGGCATCGGCGGCAAGGACGACCCGGTGCGCCTGGTCTTCTCGGCCGACCCCGGCCCGGCCGTCGTCGTCGCGATGAGCGACGTGCGCGACCGCTTCCGCCTGACGGTCAACGTGGTCGACGTCGTCGACCCCGACGAAGACCTCCCGAACCTGCCCGTGGGGCGCGCGGTGTGGAAGCCCCGTCCGTCGTTCGCGGTGTCGGCCGAGGCCTGGCTGACCGCCGGCGCTGCGCACCACACGGTGATGTCGACCGCCGTCGGGCTCGAGGCCTTCGAAGACCTGGCCCGCATCGTCGAGACCGAGCTGCTCGTCATCGACGAGGACACCCGCATCCGCGACTTCCGCCACGAGGTCGCCTGGAACGCCGCCTACCACCGCCTCGCCCGCGGCCTCTAGGCCCGGGCGCGCGTCGCGCGGCCCGCACCGAGTGGTCCCGCATCGTTCCTCGCCCCCCGGCGGAGGACGGTCCGGGACCACTCGTCGTCCTCGCGGGCATACGACGACGCCCGTCGTTGTTCACCCCCGCATGAGCATCCCCCTCTCCATCCTCGACCTCGCCCCCGTCGCACCCGGTCAGACCGTGCGCGAGAGCTTCGCGGCCTCGGTGGCCCTGGCGCAGCAGGCCGAGGCGAGCGGGTACCGGCGGGTCTGGTACGCCGAGCACCACAACATGGCGTCCATCGCGTCGAGCGCGACGTCGGTGCTGATCGCCCACATCGCCAGCCAGACCTCGACGATCCGACTGGGCTCGGGCGGCGTCATGCTGCCGAACCACTCGCCGCTCGCCATCGCCGAGCAGTTCGGCACCCTCGAGACGCTGCACCCGGGCCGCATAGACCTCGGTCTCGGTCGTGCCCCCGGCAGCGACCAGGCCACCTTCCGCGCCATGCGCCGTGACCCGTCGTCGTCCGAGCGGTTCCCCCAGGACGTCGTCGAACTCCAGGCCTTCCTGGCCGGCGAGTCCCGCGTCGCCGGGGTCCAGGCCGTCCCCGGTGCCGGCACGAACGTGCCGCTGTACATCCTCGGCTCGTCCCTCTTCGGGGCCAAGCTCGCCGCGGCCCTCGGCCTGCCCTACGCCTTCGCGTCGCACTTCGCCCCCGGCGACCTGATCGACGCCGTCTCGGCCTACCGCCGCGAGTTCCAGCCGTCGGCCCAGTTGAGCGAGCCCTACGTGCTCGCCGCCGTGAACGCGATCGTCACCGACGACGCCGACGAGGCCGACGTGCAGTTCGCCCAGGTCAAGCGCCAGCGTCTGCTGATGCTCCTGCGCCAGAGCGGCCAGATCGACCCCACCCGCGAGTTCGGCGACGACGAGCTCGACCACCTGCTGCGCACCCCGGTCGGCCAGCACGTCCAGACCATGACGACCTACACCGCCGTCGGCACGCCCGGCGACGCCCGGGAGTACATGGAGCAGTTCGCCCGGACCGCCCAGGCCGACGAGCTGATCGTCGCGCACTCGTCCTCGTCGCTGGACGCGCGCCTCCGGTCCGTCGCCCTGCTCGCGGACGCGATGCAGCTGGCCCCCGCCGCCGCGTAGCGCGCCGGTGCCTCCGGGCGGGACGCGTTGCGCCCCGCCCACCGGACACCGCCGAGTGGACGAGACACCGAGGAATGCGACGGTGTCGTGTCCATTCGGCGGTGTGTCCGTCGTGACAGCCGGCGGCGACGCCGCGGTCGCTACGGCGCGGTGAAGAGGAACACGAAGACGACGGCCACGGGCTGCAGCGCCGCCCCGCCGAGCAGCAGGGTGCGGCGCAGCCACGGACGCGTCGAGATCGCGGGCGTGCCGAGCACCGGGCTGAGCGGCATCAGCAGCCGGAACAGGCTCTGCTGCGGCAGGAAGACCGCGACCAGGTAGGCGAAGAAGCCGGCAACGAACGCGACGACCTCGTGGCCGAGGCGCAGCGTCGAGCGGCGGGTCATCCAGAACGTGAACGACCCGACGATGGCCAGCACGAGCACGATGCCCGCGATGCCGAGCCAGCGGCCGGCCAGCAAGAACCACGGCGTCAGCGGCATGAACGCCGGCCGACCGACGTAGTCGACCCACCAGGCCATCTCGGTCTCGAGGTAGGCGTCCGACTGACCCGTGACCACGTGCGCGACCACCGGCCAGGCCAGGCCCGCCGCCGCCATCGCGAGCCCCGCCACGACGATCGTCGTCAGCTCGCGGGTCGGCATGCGGCCGCCGACGACGAACTCGCGCAGCCCGGCCCAGGCCCGTCGGCCCACCGTCCGGGCGGCGGTCACGAGCTCAGGAGGCGCGGTGTCGACCCCGGCGACCCGTCGCGACCCGGCGGCGTCGCCTGCCCGCGTCGCCGCGTCGTCCACCGCGTCGGCGGCAGCCCCCGACGATCCGCCGGCGGGTCGCTCGCGCTCGGTGTGCCAGCGCACGATCAGGTGGACGCCGAGGGCCAACGCGAGGGCGAGCGCCCCGGGCCGCACGAACGAGGCCGCGATGCCGGCCGCCGCCACGAGCGGGTACCGCCGCCGCTGCATGGCGTACAGGCCGCCGAACATCAGCAGCAGGAACAGGCTCTCCGCGTAGCCGATCGACAGGACGAACGCCATCGGCCCGAAGCAGAACAGCAGCACGGCCCAGACCGCGCCGGTGTGGCCGACCTTCGTGACGAGCAGGCGGTACAGCACGACGACGGCCCCCGCCCCGAACACGGTGGCCAGCAGGGGAGCGGCGACGGTGAAGTCCATGCCCGTCGCGACCATCAGCAGATGGCAGAGGTACGGGAAGACCGGCAGGAACGCCCACTCGTTCGGCAGCACCTCGCCCGCCGCGTCGGTCGGCAGGGTCGAGGGGTAGCCGTGCAGCGCGATGGTGCGGTAGCGGTCCGCGTCCCACGACGAGGTGAAGTCGAGGTAGCTGCGATCGCTGCCGGGGGTGATGAAGGTCGCCCCGGCCAGCTTCGCGATCTCGTAGACGGCGAAGAGCACGCTGGTCGAGAACAGCCGGGACGCGAGGTAGACCACCATCAGGCTGCGCCAGCTGCCCGAGACGCGGCCCGCCAGGTCGACCGTGAAGGCGGGTCGCCTCAGCGACGTCGCCGCCGGCGACGCGATCGCCTCGCGGCTCACCGCCCCGCCCCGTGTCCGGTCATCTGGACGACGCTACCAAGAGTCGGCTGGGACGGGGCAAGATCGTCCCGTGCCCCTTCCGTCCTTCTCCGCGCTCGGCATCGACGACGTCGCGGTCGCGGTCTACCGGCACGTCGTCGCCGGGGCCGGGGTGGCGGACGCCGACGGGGCGGCGGCCGGGCCGACGCCCGGGGCCGTGGCACGGGCCGAGCACCTCGACGAGGCGACGGCCCTGGCCGCCCTGGAGCGCCTCCGTTCGCTCGGTCTCGTCCAGCGGACGGCGGGTGGCGAGGGGTACGGCGCGGTCGACCCGCGGGTGGCCCTGCCGGCCGTGGTCGCGGCGCGCGCCGACGAGCTCGTCGAGGTGCGGGCGGCCGTGCCCGAGCTGGGCGAGCTGTTCGACGAGGGCAGGCGCCCGCACGACGCCGACCAGCTGACCCGGGTCGTCGTCGGTCACGCCGCCGTGGGCGACTGGTACTCGCGGCTCGAGCACCGCGCCACCACCGACTTCGTCGCCTTCGACCGGCCGCCCTACGTGGTCGCGTCCAACGAGTCCACCCAGCGGGTCGCCCTCGGGCGCGGGGTGCGCTGGCGGGCCGTCTACACGGTGGCGAGCATCTCGGCCGACGGCAGCTGGCAGGGCGTGCACCGTCTCGGGGCCGACGGCGAAGAGGCCCGCATCACCCACGACCTGCCCGTCAAGCTGGCCGTCGCCGACCGTCGGGTCGCCCTGGTGTCGATCGGTCACGACCCCGACCGGCCCGAGGCCCTGGTGACCGAGTCCGAGCCGCTCGTCGCCGCCCTCTACGACCTGTTCGAGGCCCGCTGGCGCAGCGCCCTGCCGGTGCCCGGTGCTCCCGGGGCGGGCGGGCCCGCCGTCGACTGGGCCGAGGTGGCGGCCCGACTCGCGGCGTCGACGCCCACGTCCGCCCCCTGGCCCGATCCCGCGTCGTCCGCCGTGGGCGGATCCCCCACGCGGGACGAGGAGGCGCGCGTCGCGTCCCGACCCCCGACCCCCGCCGAGCGCGACCTGCTGGCCCTCGTGGCCGCCGGGGCGACCGACGAGGTCATCGCATCGCAGCTCGGCATCTCGTCCCGCACCCTGCGTCGCCGGTTGCACGCGCTCTTCGACGAGCTCGGGGCGAGCAACCGGTTCCACGCCGGGGTCGAGGCGGCCCGGCGCGGCTGGGTCTGAGCCGCCGGAGCGACCCCGGTCGGACCGGCGCGGGGGCGTGCGTCCCCCCAAGGGAGGACGGCCTCGGTGCCCCGCCCGCGCCTCCTCGTGTGAACTCTGTGGCCGATGGAGGTCACTGGCCGGTTTCGGCCATGACCCCCACTAGAGGGTCACGCGCATTCACAGGTAGTTCTTATGGATCGACCGTGGCCCGGGGCCGCGGCGCACCCCCGACAGCACGCTCCGAGCGGCGTGCATCGAAAGGCGATCCGTGATCACACCATCCGGCCGACGCAGGCCGTCCGCACCTCCCCGCAGCCGCCTCCGCGGCGGCTTCGCCGCGATCCTGGCCACCGGCGTCGTCGCCGCGGGCCTCGTCGCAGTCCCGACCACCGCCTCCTTCGCCGCCGACGGTCCCGCGGTCGTGGGCGACAGCCAGTTCGCCGACGGCAAGTACGTCGTCACCCTGCGCGAACCGGCCGCCGCGACCTACGAAGGCGGCAAGGCCGGGCTCGCCCGCACGGCCGTGCCCCAGGGCAGCCACCTCGACGCGCAGAGCGCGCCCGTGCAGGACTACGCCGCGCACCTCGAGGACGTCCAGCAGGACGTCGCCGCCGCGGCGGGAGCCACGGTCGAGGCGAGCTACGCCATCACCACCAACGCCTTCGCCGCCGACCTCACGGCCGCCCAGGCCGCGAAGCTCGCGAGCGACCCGGCGGTCGCCGCGGTGTCGAGGAACGAACTGCTGAAGCTGCAGGCGACGCCCTCGACCGAGTTCCTCGGGCTGGGCGACGCCGAGGGGAACGGCGGCGTCTGGGACGCCGTCGGGGGGCGCGACAAGGCCGGCGAGGGCGTCGTGGTCGGCATCATCGACTCGGGCATCGCGGCGGGCAACGCCTCGTTCGCGGGCGACCCGCTGGGCTCCGCGAGCGACGCCGAACCGCACCTCGAGGGCGACGCGACCGTCTTCGCCAAGGGCGACGGCGGCACCTTCACCGGCGTCTGCCAGACCGGCGTCCAGTTCGACGCGAGCGACTGCAACACCAAGCTGATCGGCGCCCGGTACTTCGTCGACGGCTTCGGGGTCGGCAACATCGGCACCGAGGAGCAGGGCGAGTACCTCTCGCCCCGTGACGGCAACGGCCACGGGTCGCACACCGCCTCGACCGCCGCGGGCAACGCCGACGTCGAGGCGACCATCGGCGACCGCTCGTTCGGCACCGTGTCGGGCGTCGCCCCGGCCGCGAAGATCGCGGCCTACAAGGTCTGCTGGGACGGTCCCGACCGCGTCGGCACCGACGACGACGGGTGCGCCACGCTCGACCTGATCGCCGCCATCGAGGCCGCGGTCACCGACGGCGTCGACGTCATCAACTACTCGATCGGCGGCGGCGGTGCCACGAGCACCTTCTCGGCCACCGACCAGGCGTTCCTCGGCGCGGCCTCGGCCGGCGTCTTCGTCGCGGCCTCGGCCGGCAACGACGGCCCGACCCCCACGACGGCCGACAACGCCGCACCGTGGATCACCACCGTCGCCGCGTCGACCATCCCCAGCTACAGCGCGACGGTGCAGACCGCCGACGGCACGAACTACCTCGGCGGCTCGATCACCGTGCCGACGGGCGAGGACGGCCTCACGGGCGACTTCGTCTCGTCGACCGCGGTCGCCGCGGCCGGTGCCGACGCCACCGCCGTGACGCTGTGTGCGCCCGACACCCTCGACCCCGCCAAGGCCGCCGGCACGATCGTGCTCTGCGACCGCGGCGTCTACGACCGCACGGCCAAGTCGGCCGAGGTCGAGCGCGCCGGCGGCATCGGCATGGTGCTCGTCAACCCGACGAGCAGCTCGGTCGACCTCGACGAGCACGCCGTGCCCACCGTCCACCTCAACGCCGACGACTACGCCGCGATCCACGCGTACGCCGACACCGACGGCGCGACCGTCACGCTGCTCGACGGCAACCCGGGTGCGCTGCCCGAGCCCGCGACCCCGCAGATCGCCGGCTTCTCGTCGCGTGGTCCGGTGACCGCCGACGGCGGCAACCTGCTGAAGCCCGACATCTCAGCGCCCGGCGTGGCGATCCTCGCCGACGGTGCCAACGCGCAGGGCGAGCCCGGCACGTACGAGTTCCTCTCCGGCACCTCGATGTCGTCCCCGCACATCGCGGGCCTCGCGGCGCTGTACCTCTCGAAGGGCGTGCACCCGGACTGGACCCCCGACGAGGTCAAGTCCGCCATGATGACGACCGCCTACGACCTCGTCGGCGAGGACGGCGCCCCCAGCCAGGACGTCTTCGCCCAGGGGGCCGGCCACGTCGACCCGACCGCGTTCCTCGACCCCGGCCTGGTCTACGAGAACGGCCCCGCCGACTGGCAGGCCTACGTCGACTCGATCGACACCGTCGAGGGGACCGACTCGTCGCTCAACCTGCCGTCGATCAGCGTCGGTTCGCTGGCCGGCACCGCCCAGGTCACCCGCAGCGTCACCTCGACCGAGGCGGGCACCTACACGGTCGCCCCGATCGAGATGGACGGGGTCACCGCGACCGTCGAGCCCTCGACCCTGACGTTCGCCGCGGCGGGCGAGACGCAGGACTACACGGTCACCTTCACCCGCACCACGGCCGCGCTCGACGAGTTCGCGACGGGGTACCTGACCTGGAGCGACGGGGAGCACGACGTCCGCAGCCCGCTGGCGGTCCGACCCGTCCGGCTGCAGGCACCGGCCGAGGTGGCCGGCGAGGGCGCCACGGGTGAGACCGCGTTCGACGTGACCGCGGGCGACGCGCTCGAGCTGCCGCTGACCACCGAGGGGCTCGTCGCCGGTCAGGTGACGACCGGGTCGGGCACGGCGGGAGCCGCCGCGGCCGAGACGCCGGTCACGATCGCCGAGGGCACCACCCACGCGCGCTTCGTGCTCGACAGCGCCGACGACACCGCCGACCTCGACCTGCTGCTCTACACGGCCGACGCCGACGGTGCGCCCGACCAGCTCGCGGCCGTCTCGGCGACGGGCTCGGCGGACGAGCAGATCGACCTCGACGCCCCCGCGGCCGGCGAGTACGTGCTGCTCGTCGACTTCTACTCGGGGTCGGGAGCGCTCGACTACACGCTCACGTCGTACCTGCTCGACCCGGCGACGGCCGTCGGAGGCCTCACGGTCGACCCGGCCACGCTCTCGGCCGGACTCGGCGAGACCGCGACGCTCACCGCGTCGTGGACCGACCTGGCCTACGAGCAGACCTACCTCGGCCGCGTCGTCTACGGCGACACCGGGCAGGTGACCTACCTCACGGTCGCGTCCGGCGAAGCGCCCGAGGTGCCCACCGACCCGGGCCCCGGCCCGGGCCAGCCCGGCAACCCGGGGGGCGGCTGGAGCCTCGGCGACGTCCTCCAGTGGATCTGGAACGCCCTCGGCGACCTCTTCTACGGGTGGTTCCCGTGGCGCTGGTAGCAGCGCCGACGGCCTGACGGCCTGACGGCCAGGAGGCGGTGGTCACCTTCCCCACGGGAGGCGGCCACCGCCTCCCCGCGTCCCCGCCCGTCTCCGCCTCGACCTGGGGGCAATTCCTGCCCGGTGCCGCCGCGCCGTCCGGGGCGCCCCGGTTCGCGTCCCGGGCCCGCGCACCCGTCAGGAGTTGCCCGTCGCCGGTCGGCCTGGCTGGCAAGTCCTGCCCGGTGCCGCCGCGCCGTCCGGGGCGCCCCGGTTCGCGCCCCGGGCCCGTGCACCGGTCAGGAGTTGCCCGTCGCCGGCTGGCGGTGCCGGCAGGTCCTGCCCGGTGTCGCCGCGCCGTCCGGGGCGCCCCGGTTCGTGCCCCGGGCCCGTGCACCGGTCAGGAGTTGCCCGTCGCCGGCTGGCGGTGCCGGCAAGTCCTGCCCGGTGCCGCCGCGCCGTCCGGGGCGCCCCGGTTCGTGCCCCGGGCCCGTGCACCGGTCAGGAGTTGCCCGTCGTCGGCTGGCGGTGCCGGCAAGTCCTGCCCGGTGCCGCCGCGCCGTCCGGGGCGCGCCGGTTCGTGCCCTGGGCCCGTGCACCGGTCAGGAGTTGCCCGTCGTCGGCCGGCGTGGGCCAGGGGAGTCGCCACCCGCCCGCGCGTCGGCACCGGGTCGCCGTGTCCCCCGGAGCGGGTGGCTCGGGGGACCGCCGGCGTCGCCCGCACGCCCATCCGGGTGATCTGTCCCCCGAATGGTGGACACTGTCAGCAACCCGGCCCTAGTTTGGGGGCACCCGAGACGTGACGATCCCTGTTCACCCGACCCCTGCGCCGTACCCGAACACGGCGCAGGGGGAGCAGGTCGAGGCGCGCGTCCGACCTACCCGAAAAAGGCACCACCATGCACTCGCTCACCCTCGCGGGGTCTCCCCGTCGCGGGCGGAGGGCCCTGCGCCTGTCCGCCGCCCTGCTCGCCGTGCTGGCCCTGGCCGGAACCGCCGCCCTCACCGGGCCTGCGACCTCTGCCCAGGCCAGGGAGATCGACGGGGCGATCACGAACGTGACCGTCACCCCCACGAACCCCAAGCAGGGGACCCAGCTCACGACGACGCTCGCCTGGCAGGTGCCGGACGACACGATGGCCGGTGACACCTTCACGCTCACGCTCAGCGAGCACCTGAAGAACCTGCCGACCGGCTTCGCCCTGCGCGATCCCGCGACCGACGCCGTCGTGGCCGAGGCCACGGTCGTCGGGACCCGCCCCTACGTGGTCACCTTCACGATGACGGCCTACGCCGAGGACCACCTCGACGTGAGCGGCAAGGCCTTCGTGACGTCGGACTTCGAGTCGCTGACCACGCCGTCCGGGGTGCCGACGCCGTTCACCTCGACCACCAACGACGGCCGCACCTTCACGACCGAGGTCACGCCGACCGGGTCGCTGCGTGGCCTCGACCAGCCCACCAAGTACGGCACCTACGCCGGAGCCGACCAGGGCCGCTCGACGGCCTCGCGCTTCCTCACCTGGCACGTGCTCACCCCGTTGGGCGCCTTCGAGTCCGCCACGACCACCGACGCCGTGCCGGCGGGCCAGGCCTGGAGCTACGACTGCGATACCATCGTCTTCGACTCGATCCGCGTCAAGGCCGACGGGAGCCTCGCCGCCCCCCTCGCGGTCGCGCCCACGTCGTACACGTGCTCGCCGGCCGGCTTCACGGTGAACTGGGGTGCCCAGGTCGAGAACGTGCAGGACCGCGTCGCCATCGCCGTGAGCCTGCCCGCCCCCACCGGCACGGCGACGCCCGCCCAGACCTTCACCAACCTCGCGACGGTGTCGACCGTCGTCGGCGGCGTGACCACGACCGATTCGGTCAGCGCCTCGAAGACGCAGGCCTCGGCCGGCGGTGAGGGCAGCGGAGACGTGCCCGTCCCCGCCGTGACCATCACCAAGGACGACGACGCCGGACACGCGGCCGACACCGCCGAGACCGCGGTCCTCCTCGGCGCCGACGGCACCGCCTCCCTCGTCTACCAGGTGACCAACTCCGGAGCCGACGCGCTCGCCGACGTGACCGTCTCGGACGCCGTCGTCGCCAACGGCACCGTCACCGACCTCAGCTGCGACTTCTCGCCGCTCGGCGGCCCGGCGTCGGGCGTGACCTGGGCCGGACCGTTCGCGGTCGGCGCCTCGTTCGACTGCACCGCGGCACTCGGCGGCGTCCAGGCCGGCAGCGTCGACCACCACGACGTCGGCACCGTGACGGCCCGCGGCATCGAGTCCGGTCAGGCCGTGACGGCCTCGAACGCCTGGTTCGCCCGGGTCCCCGCAGCTGCGAGCACGCCCACGACGCCGACGGCCTCGCCGTCGACGCCGGCCGCCGCCCCCGCGGCCGGTCCGACCACGCCGGTCGCGTCCACGCCCCGTGGCACCACGACCGGTCTCGCCTTCACGGGCGCCGAGCTGGCCGGCCCGGTCGGCCTGGCCGCCCTGCTGACCCTGCTGGGAGCCGCGCTCGTCATCGGCACGCGTCGTCGGGCGGCTCGTGCCGCGACGGCGACCGGTGCCGACCGCTCGAACCACGACGCGTAGCCGACGACGGGGGGTGCCGGGTGCGGCGGACGCGACGTCCGCCGCATCCGGCACCCCCCGTTCGTCCAACCTGCACATGCTCGAAACACTCGTGGACTAGGTTCGCTACTCGTGGATGAACACAACGGACACACCATGCGCGTCGTCAGCTACAACCTGCGCGAGCACACCGCCAAGGGCGAGATCCGATCGCTCGCCGAGGAGAACGACGCCGACGTGCTGTGCCTGCAGGAGGCCGACACCAAGGACATCCCCGACGAGTTCGGCGAGTTCGCCCTCGCGGCGTCGACGCAGAACAACCGGCTGGGGCTCGCGGCCTACTACCGGCGTTCGCGCTTCGAGCTGCTGGGCACGAACGTGTACGCCCTCAAGAAGTCGATGCACGACCGGGTCATGTCGCCGGCGCACGAGCGTCTGCTGGCCATGCACCTGGCCGACCGGCAGAGCGGGCGCGACGTCCTGATCGGCTCCTTCCACGCAGCTCCGCTGACGGCCACCAACGCCCTGCGGAAGAAACAGGTCGAGTCGGCGCACCGCCTCATGCGCTCGCTCGCGCCGGGCGTGCCGATGCTGATGGTGGGCGACTTCAACTACCCGTGGTTCCACGGAGGTCTGCGCAGGCACATCGAGCGGGACGGCTTCGTGCTGACGCGCAGCTCGACCCCGACCTACCTCGGCTACAAGTACGTCAAGGGCCACTTCGACTTCGCCACGAGCTACGACCTCAAGATCGAGGACGTCGTCACGTTGCCCGCCGGCGTCAGCGACCACCGTCCCATCCTGGTGCGCGCCCAGGGGCTCTGACGGGCCGGTCCCCGACGCCTCCGCGCCGATGCCTCCGGGTCCTCCGGGGACGCGACGACGGGCCCGGTCACCTCTCGGTGGCCGGGCCCGTCGTCGTCGGAGGGCGGAGACCGCAGGAGGCGCGGTGCGGCCGTGAGCCCCACCGCGCCTCCTGCAAGTCGTCGCGCCTCGGGCGCCGGGACGACCTAGGCCGCGAGGGCCAGTTCGCGCGTCTCGACGGTCGAGGCCTGCACGATGGTGCGGCTCGGCTCGTGGCGCCAGCTGCGGCCCGGGATGACCCAGCCGGCGGCACCGTGGACGGTGACCGTCGCACCGGGGCGGACCGCGGCCGCCACGTCGTCGCGCCAGGCGCGGACGGCGAACTCGGTGCCGCGGTCGTCGACGACGACGAACTCGACGAGACGGGCGGTGGTCAGGGTGGGCACGGTCGTGACCGTGCCGGTGATGCTGATGATGTCGTTCATGATGCTCGATTTCGATGTGTGCTCTGTGCTGCGACAGAATCCGTGGGACGACCCGCCGGGTGGGCGGTCGTGGTCCGCCAGGAGGCGGTGGTCGGGCCTGCGGAGACGGCGGCCGGAGAAGTAGGGCAACGACGATCGGTGGTCGTCGTGCGCATCCGGCGAGGTCGTCTCGCGAGGCTTTTCGGGCGGTGCACCGGTGTGGACTCGGTCGTCACCGCACGGGGCCCCTGTGAGAAGAGGGGCCCAAGCGACTCATGACTGTAACACGCCCGGGGTACATGCGCCAGGGCTTCCTCGGAAGGCTCGGCGGGGGTCGGTGGTTGGCTCTACACATGACCACGATCCCCACCATCACCCTGAACAACGGAATCCAGATCCCCCAGCTCGGGTTCGGCGTCTACCAGGTCGACCCGGCCGAGACGAAGGACGCCACCCTCACCGCCTTCGAGGTCGGCTACCGCCACATCGACACCGCCGAGATGTACGGCAACGAGGCGGGCGTCGGCGAGGCCATCGCCGAGAGCGGCATCGACCGCGGCGAGATATTCGTCACCTCGAAGCTCAACAACGGCTTCCACAAGCGTGACGACGCGCTGAAGGCGTTCGACGGCACGCTCGACGCCCTCAAGCAGGACTACGTCGACCTCTTCCTCATCCACTGGCCGCTGCCCGGCATCGACGTCGACTACGTCGAGACCTGGAAGGCCATGGAAGAGATCCACGCCAGCGGACGGGCCAAGTCGATCGGCGTCTCGAACTTCCAGCAGGCCCACCTCGAGCGCATCCTCGACGAGGGTTCGGTCGTGCCGGTCGTCAACCAGATCGAGGTGCACCCGTACCTCACCCAGGACGCCCTCCGCGAGTTCGGCGTCTCGAAGGGCATCCACACCGAGGCCTGGTCGCCCATCGCCCAGGGCGGCGTGCTGAAGGACGAGACCATCACCGAGATCGCCGAGCGCGTCGGCAAGACGACCGCCCAGGTGACGTTGCGCTGGCACATCCAGCGGGGCGACATCGTCTTCCCGAAGTCGGTCACCCGTTCGCGCGTCGAGGAGAACTTCGACCTGTTCGACTTCGAGCTGACGGACGCCGACGTCGCCGCGATCACCGCCCTGAACAAGGACGAGCGCACCGGCCCGAACCCGGACGAGTTCAACTACATCCCCAGCTGATCCCCTGATCGGCACGGTGTCGCGTCACGGCGGCATCGGGCATCGAGGCCGGGCCGGCATGTCGTGAGGACGTGCGGGCCCGGCCTCGCCGCGTCGGGTGACCGTCGAGGGCTAGTACGATCGACGTTCCCCCAGAACACGACCGGACCCGGAGGGCGTGACACGGTGCGACGGACTGTCGGCGTCCTACGCCTGCTCGCGGCCGCCGTCGGCGTGGTCGCGCTCGTCGCCGACTTCGTCTACGTCCTCGGTTTCAGCACCTTCAGCTCGATCAACTACTTCAGCTACTTCACGCAGCAGAGCAACATGGCCAACGTGGTCGTCCTCGCGACCGCGGGGGCGCTCCTGCTCGTCGGTCGACCGGAACCCGGCTGGTTCGCCGCCGTCCACGCCCTGGTCAGCACCTACGTGATCGTGTCGGGCATCGTGTTCGGCATCATCGTCGCCGAGTCGGCGAGCCACGACTACCGCATCGAGGTGCCGTGGTCGAGCCAGCTGCTGCACTTCGTGGTCCCGACCTTCGTGCTCGTGGACTGGGTGCTCGCCCCCGACCGGCCCCGGGTGCGTTGGCGCGTGGTCTCGGTCGTCCTGGTCTTCCCGCTGCTCTGGGGCGTCTTCACGATCGTCCGTGGCGCCGACGTCGGCTGGTACCCGTACTTCTTCCTCGATCCTGCCCAGGTGACCTGGCCGGGTGAGTTCGTCCTCTACAACGGCATCGCGCTGGGGGTGATCGTCGGGGTGATCGTCGCCCTCGTCGCCCTGAGCCACGTGCGGCCGCACGCCCGGAGGTCGCGGGGCCGCGAGCCGGTGTCGTCGACGCGCACCGCGCCTCCTGCGGTCACGCGACGAGGAGGCGCGGGTCAGGCCGTCGGGTCGGCCGACGGTTCGGCGGTGGGCGCCGGCGACCCCTCGGCCACGAGGTCGAGGTAGGGCGCGAGGCTGCGCATCGCGGCGGCCACGGCGTCGTCGTCGTCGAGGTCGGCGACGGCCGAGGCCGCCTCGCCGCCCGTCAGGGCGAGCAGCAGCGGAGCACCGGTGGCCGGCAGGAGGTTCACGAAGAGCCGGTAGGGCGCCTCGTCGTCGAGCACGGCCCAGACGGTCGCCTGCGTCGACCAGAAGGCCTCGTCGAAGCGCAGCCAGAGCACCTCGCGGGTGCCGACGCCGAGGGCCTCGATCGCGTCGGCGTGCGTGGAGGGCAGCTCGGGCGAGAACTCGGGGACCCCGGACTTGAGCACGCCGAGCGGGATCGTCGACACGGCGCGGTCCACCGAGAGCGACTCTCCGGTGGCGAAGCGGAGCCCCACGCCCTGGTCGCCGTACTGCAGACGCACCACGTTGCTGTCGCGCAGCACGTCGAGCCCGTCGAGCAGACCGGCGACGAAGCCGGAGAGGCCGCCCGTGACGAGCGTCGCGCCGGTGGGCAGCAGGTCGGCCGAGGGGGCGTCGCCGAGCGCGGCGGCGGCGAGGTCGTCGGCCCCCGCGCCCCACCGGGCGGGCAGCAGGTCGTCGAGGACGAGCGCGAGCCGGTCGGCGTCCGAGACGCCGTCGGGGCCGGGGACGGTCGAGACCTGGTCGGCCCCGGACCCCGCGAGGGCGTCGGTGACGCTCGTGGCGGCGTCGGCGTCGGCCCCGGTGGTGGTGCCGGTGCCGGTGCCGGTGCCGGTGTCGCTCGAGCCGGCTCGGGCCGAGGCCCAGGACGCCGCCCGGTCGAGCCGGTCGACGGCGTCGCCCACCGAGTCGACCGTGCCGTCGGACGTGCGGACCTCGAGGGTGTCGTCGAGGGGGCGGGTGCGGACCCGGGCCAGCGCGAGCGCGGCCTCGAGCGCGACCGCCCCCGAGCCCTCGAGCAGACCCACGCCGAGCTCGACCGGGAAGGGCCAGTCGTCGTCGCGGACGCTGTGCACCCGGCCGCCGACCCTGCCCCTGGCCTCGACGACGACGACGTCGTAACCCCGCTCGACCAGCGAACGTGCGGCCGTCGCCCCGGCGATGCCGGCCCCGATGACGGCGATGCGCTCGTCGGTCGCGGCGACCTCGGCGACCTGGGCGGCCACGTCGAAGCCCGACTGACGGGCCCCGTAGACCGTGCCGCCCATCGAGGCGGCCACCGCCTCACCGGCGAAGAAGAGCCGGTCGTCGATCGGGGTGCCGAGCAGGCGGCGATCCGCGTCGGTCGTGCCCGGGGTGAGGTGGCTCGTCGCCCCGAGCGCGTAGGGGTCGTCGCCCCACGAACTGCGACGGAAGGCGGCGGGGGCGATCGTCCCCGGGGCGGCGGCGGACGGGCTCGTCGTCGGGGTCGTCACGGCACCGGTCGGCGACGGACTGCCGGTGGGCGTCGGCGCACCCGTCGTGCAGGCGGTCAGCACGAGGACCGCGGCCCCCGAGACCGAACCCGTCAAGAACGCTCGTCGACTGATGCCCATGGTCAGCCCATTCTCGCAGCCGGGGCGGGCATCCGCTCGCGCCTCGGCGGGTACCGGGCCTGGAGCCGCGCCTCCGGGGGGTCCCGCGGTCGCGGGTCGCGCCTCCCCGGGGTCATCAGTGGTCGTCGGTCGGGCCTCCCGGAGCGGTGGGTCGCGCCTGCCGGGGACGCCCGGGTCGTGAGTCGCGCCTCCCAGGGCCCGCCGCGCCTCCTGGCCGTGTCGACGGCCGTCAGGCGTCGACGGTCTCGAGGAACGTGCGCAGCAGGTCGGTCACCTGGTCGACGGGCAGGAGGGACGACGCGTGGTCCTGGCCGACGAGCGAGTAGAAGACGGCGGCGGGCATGCGCCGCGCGGCCTCTTGCGACTCACGGTGACGGTCGACGTCACGCGTGCCCGCGAGCAGGAGCGTCGGGACCTCGACCGAGTCGAGCTGCGCCACGGTCAGGCCGCCACCCGTCTCGGCGGCGGTGAAGAACGCGGCCAGGGCGGCCGGGTCGTCCTGCATGAAGGCGAGACGCGTCTCGGGGTCGATGGGGCGGCCGATCGTCTCACCCCAACGGTCGACGAGGCGGGCCATGCCGCCGGTCGTGAGCGCGTCGTGCCAGTCGGGCGTGAAGGTCGCCCCGATGTTGCCGTTCATCGGAGCCCAACTGCCACCGATCGTGGTCAGCGTGCGGAGCCTGCCGGGCTCGTTCGCCGCCATCGACAGGCCGATGCGCGCGCCGAACGAGTAGCCGACGTAGTGCGCCGGCTCGAGCCCCGTCGCGTCGAGGACGGCGGCGACGTCGCCGCGGTGGAGCTCCATCGAGTACGACCCCGCGTCGTGGGGCTTGCCGCTCTTGCCGTGGCCCCGCATGTCGAGGGCGACCACGGTGAAGTCGCGCTGCAGGTCGCGCAGGTAGCCGAGGCCGCGCCAGGTGCCGCGCGAGAGGCCCGAACCGTGCACGAGCACCAGGGGAGGGCCGTCGCCGTCCACCTCGTAGGCGATCTCGGTGCCGTCGACGGGGTTCGGGGTGCTCGCGCGCATCCGGCCAGTCTGGCAGTGCCCGGTGGTCGGCGCGGGTTGTGGTCGTAGTGCTCGCTGCGCACGTTCTGCGCGTTCTGCTCGTCCGGCCTGCACGCCCTGCGTGCCTGCCCGTCTGCGTGTCCGCCCGGGTGCCCGCCTGCCTGCGCCTGGGTCAGCCTGCCAGCCTCCCAGCCTCTCTGTCTCTCTGTCTGTCTGTCTGTCTGTCTGTCTGTCTGTCTGTCTGTCTGTCTGTCTGTCTGTCTGTCTGTCTGTCTGTCTGCCTCTGGGTCAGCCTGCCAGCCTCCCTGCCTGTCAGCTGGTCGACCCGTGCCTGCACGCCTGTTCGTGAGCGGGCCGAGCTGGCTGCTCGCGGGCGGGCTGACCTCCCCTGCCTGCCCTCCCCCCTCGGCGGCCCCGACCGTCGGCAAGTCCTGCGCCGTGTTCACGATCGGCCGTGTCGACCAGCATCGGCGGCACGGGCTGCGTCGTGGCGGTGGAATTGTCGACCCGGTGGCGCCCATCGGCCCTCGGCGGCGCTCGGCGGCGCTGACCGTCGGCAAGTCCTGCGCCGTGTTCACGATCGGCCGGGTCGACCAGCATCGGCGGCACGGGCTGGGTCGTGGCGGTGGAATTGTCAACCCGGTGGCACCCCCGATCCACCCTCAACCGAATTCTGGGACGGTCTGCCCTGGCAGCGGCTCGGCTCAGCTGCGCCCGAGCGAGGCGACGTCTGGTCGGCCGACGGGTGACCGGGGCAGGCTGGGGTCATGATCGACGCATGGACGGCCGCGCAGATCCGCCAGGCGGAACGTCCTCATCTCGAAGCGGGCGAACCGCTCATGCAACGGGCAGCCGACGGGCTGGCAGGTGTCGTCCGGGAGGTGCTGCACGCTTCTCGCGCTCGCCGTGGGGTCCGTGCCGCCCGCGTGCTGCTGCTCGTGGGCAGCGGCAACAACGGGGCCGACGCCCTCTACGCGGGGGAGTCCCTCGCTCGCGAACTCGTGCCGTCGGGGGGCGTCGTGACCGTGGTGCCCGTGGGGACGCGCATGCACGAGGAGGCATTGGCCGCCGCGCTCGGGGCTGGAGCCGTCCTCGGCGACGTCCCATCCTGGAGCGACCAGGCGGTCGTCTCCGAGCTGCTCCCCGGGTACGACGTGGTGCTCGACGGTCTCGTCGGGACGGGCTCGGACGGGCCCGGCTTGCGGGGCGACGCCCTCCGCGTCGTGACGGCCATGCTCGGTGCCGGTACCGGTACCGGTGCCGGTGCCGGTATCGGTACCCGTTCTTCGGATTCGCCGGTCGTGGTCGCCGTGGACGTGCCGAGCGGGATCGGCGTGGACGACGGAGCCGTCCCCGACCCGCTCGTCGTGCTCGCCGCGGACGTCACCGTGACCTTCGGCGGGTGCAAGGTCGGGCTGCTCGTCGCCCCGGCGTCGCGTCTCGCGGGTCGCCTGGTGCTCGTGGACATCGGCATCGGGCCAGACCTGTCACGACTCAGGCCAGCGCTGTCCGCTCCCTGACCCTTGTCACTCCGTCCCGCCACTCCGACCGCGACGGCAACTCCTGACCGCGGTCGACGCCCGCGGGCCGGCCACCACGACCACGGCAGCACCCGGGCGACGGAGGGGAGTTGGCGACAGGGCGGCGAATCACGTCGCCGTCGACGTGGCGACCGGGACGCCGACGTCTCCTCCCGAGGGGCGAACGGTTCCACTCCGTGCACAACGGAGGCGCCGCCTCCGCGATCTCGTCGACATCTCCGACACTGTCGCATCCCATGACCACGATCGCCGAACTCGTCGCCTCTGCCGGGGGACTCCTGCACAAACGCGACCTGGTCGCGCACGGGGCCACCGACCGTCACCTGACCAGCGCCGTCCGGTCAGGCAGCGTCAGCAGACCCAGGCGGGGGTGGTACTCGACCTGGCCGAAGGGCGACCCTCGCCACGTGGCGGTGGCTGTCGGCGGTCGGCTCACGGGAGCATCCGCTCTGCACTTGCTCGGGGCCTGGTCGTGGCGTCGGCCGCCCGTCACCGTGTCGGTGCCCCAGACGGCGTCACGCCTCCGGCGACGCCGCGGAGTGAGGGTCGTGTGGGACTCGCTCGACCTGAGCGACCGGGGCTCGACCTGGGCGGTCGATCCTCGTGACGCCCTCGCCCGTGCGGTCATCGACGCCGACTCGTTCGAGGACGCCGTCCTGCTCGTCGACTGGGCCCGCGAGGCGGGCATCGTCTCGGACGACGACGACGCGGCCGAGGTGCTGTCCCGTCTCCGAGCGGACGCCGCCGGGCTCGCGGCCTGGAGCGAAGGAGGCGCGGAAAGCATCCTCGAGAGCGTCGCCGGCACGAGATTCCGACGTGCCGGGCACCACGTCGTGCGACAGGTGCCCATCAAGGGAACGAACAAGGTCATCGACATGGTGGTCGACGGAATCATCGGCCTCGAGACCGATGGGCGGGCCCACCACGCCGATCGGTTCGAGAAGGACCGGGCCAAGGACTCCGACATCGCCCGGAGCGGCCGGATTCCGTTCCGGGCCAGCGCCCGCATGGTCAGGGACCGGTGGCGATCGACTGCGGATGCCGTCGACGCCCTCATCCACATGGCGGGTGGCGCCAGGCCCGTGGCGGAAGTCGGCAATTCCTCGTTGCCGCGGGTGCTCGGGCCCCGGGGGCGCAGGCGCTGGCGCCTCGCCATGCCGCGGCAGGGCATCGGGCAGGAGTTGCCGACGGTCGTGTGCTGACCGAATGGACGGACGCGCGGGGTCTCGGCGGGGCGAGTGCGGACGGTGGGGAGCTGATGGCTTGAAGTGCTGACGGTGTGACGTGTCGGCGGTACGGGCTGCACCCGACCGCCGGGCACGGACCGATGACACCACGGCCGCATCATCGGCAGGTGGGTGTCGGCCCACCTCGGCGACCCGGAACGCCGGGACGCCGGAGTCAGCCCCGGGGGGACTGCTTCGACGGCGGCACGACCGAGAGGGGAGTCGTGATGGTCTCGAGCGACTTGCGTGCCGCGTCCACGCCGAAGAGGAGGGCGATGACACCGCCGACGAGCATGACCCCCGCCCCGAGGAAGTACCCGCCGGTCAACGGGCCCCGGTCGCTCCCGTCGCCGATGAGTGCTCCGTACAGGCTGGGCGCGACGGCCCCGACGATCTGGCCGAGGGCGAAGAAGTACCCGATCACCTGACTGCGCAGTTCGAGCGGGAAGATCTCACTGACCGTCAGGTAGGCAGATGACGCTCCTGCCGACGCGAAGAAGAACGAGACGCTCCAGAAGGCGGTCTGGGTCGCCGCGTTCAAGACGTCCGCCTGGAACAGGACGGCGGACACGGCGAGGACGACTGCCGACACGGCGTACGTCAAGAAGATCATCTGGCGCCGTCCCCAACTGTCGAACAGGGGACCGAGCACGAGCGGGCCGAGCAGGTTGCCCACGGCGAAGATCAGGAAGAAGTACTGGGTGCTGCTGGGGCTCGTGCCGTAGAAGTTCTGCAGCACCAGCGCGTAAGTGAAGAAGATCGCGTTGTAGAGGAACGACTGGGTGATCATCATCGCGGCGCCGACGAAGGTCCGTTTGGGGTAGTCACGCACCAGGGTGCGGATGATCGTCCCGAAGCTGATGCGTCCCGCCGCCACCACCTCGATGGCCTGGTCGTCCGACACCGGCGAGAGGTGATCGGTGCCCTTGTCGCGCTCGACGCGAGCCTCGATTTCGTCGACCGTGGCCTCGGCCTCCTGCTCGCGACCGTGGGTCATCAGCCACCGGGGGCTCTCGGGGATGTGTCGCCGCAGGTAGATGATGGCGAGCCCGAGCACAGGCCCGATGAAGAACCCGATGCGCCAGCCGACGTTCTCGGCGAAAAGGTCGGGGTTCAACAGGAAGATGTTGGCGGTGGCGCCGAGGGCCGCCCCGCCCCAGTAGGTGCCGTTGATCGCGATGTCGACGCGGCCGCGGTACTTCGAGGGGATGAGTTCGTCGATCGCCGAGTTGATCGCGGCGTACTCGCCGCCGATGCCCGCACCGGCGAAGAATCGGAACACGGCCAAGAACGCGAAGTTCGGCGCCAGGCCGGCGATGGCACTCGCCACGAGGTAGATCGCGAGCGTCAGGATGAAGAGCTTCTTGCGCCCCAGGCTGTCCGCCATGCGCCCGAAGATCAGCGCGCCGAACACCTGGCCGACGAGGTAGATCGTTCCCAGCAGGCCGACCTCCGCCGCGGTCAGGCCCAAGTCGGCCTGGAATCCGGCCGACGCCACGATCTGGATCTCGAGCCCGTCGAGCACCCAGGAGAAGCCGAGACCGACGACGATCGACCAGTGGAACCGCGTCCAGGGGAGCCGGTCCATGCGGGCGGGTACCAGGCTCCTGGTCGCTCCGGACGAGGTGGCGGGTGTGCTGGTCATGGGTCGGCCTCCCGGTGATGCGACGACGGGTGCGTGGTGTGCAACTGTGCACGATCTGCACGTGCACGGACGCTACTCGCGCGCGACGCTCCTGTCCGCGACCGTGCCCGGAGCCCGGCACCGTCCGCCTCGGGCCGGTGCCCGTCGGCAACGCAGGGCTTCCGAGGAGAGACGGGCCGACCGCGGGGCAGTCGCCTTTCGGCGTGCCGCACCGGCCAGGAATTCGCCGCACATCCAGGTCGGCAGGCCGGTCGCCGCGCGGCCGCGGGGACGGCTGATCGTCGGACGGAGGCGCACGTCGGGAACGCAGGACCACAGGGCGGCACGGGCCGTGACGACGGCGACACGAGGCCGACGCCCGTCACGAGTCAGGAGTTGCCGACCGGTGGGGGCTCCGGGTGGGTGTTCGCGCCGGGCGCGGGTGTGGGCACGTGCACCGGCGCCGTTGCGGGTGGACGGGCGCCGGGTCCGGCACAGGCGCCCCGTCGTCAGCGGGCGATGACCGACTCGGCCGCCCCGCCGACAGCGGGCGACGACCGACTCGGCGCCCCGGCGTCAGTGGGCGACGACCGGCTCGGCGCCCTCGACCACGGGTGGGCGGCGGACGAAGAACGACCCGACGACGGCGAACACCGAGATGATCGCCCCGACGAGGAAGGCCGCGCGGACGCCCGCTCCCGTCGCCGCGACGCCGACGCCCGACTGGCTGGCGGCGGCGGTGGCGGCGAGCGTCATCACGGTGACGAACACGGCCGTTCCCGCGGCGCCGGCGAGCTGCTGCACCGTGCCGACGATCGCGCTGCCGTGCGAGTAGAGGTTCGACGGCAGCGAGCCGAGGCCCGAGGTGAATAGCGGCGTGAACATGAACGCCAGGCCGATGCTGAGGGCGACGTGCGCCGCCAGCACCATCGGGATGGGCGTCGACTCGGACACCGTCGACATGAACCACAGCACCGCGCTGACGAGCGTCGTGCCGGGCACGAGCAGGACGGTCGGCCCGTAACGGTCGAACAGGCGGCCGACGACGGGTGAGAGCAAGCCCTGCACGAGACCGCCGGGCAGCAGCAGCAGGCCGGTGGCGAGCGGGTCGAGGCCGTGCACGTTCTGCAGGTAGATCGGCAGCACGATCAGCGTGCCGAAGAGGGCGATCATGCCGACGCCGAGCACCGAGGCCGAGATGGTGAAGGTGCGCGAGCGGAAGGTCCGCAGGTCGAGCAGAGCGCGGTCACGACGCTGCAGCGACCGCTGGCGCAGCACGAAGGCGACCAGCGCCAGGACGCCGACGGCCAGGGGGACCCATGCGGGGACGGCCGCCTCCGCACCCTCGCCGATCGAGCTGAGCCCGAAGACGATCCCGCCGAAGGCGAATGCCGAGAGGATCACCGAGGTGACGTCGAGCGGCACCTTCTTCGGCGTGGTGACGTTCTTGACGCGGGCCGCGCCGAGGGCGAGGGCGGCCAACGCGATCGGCAGCACGAGGATGAACATGAAGCGCCACTCGAGCACGCTCAGGATGACTCCCGAGATCGTCGGCCCGATGGCCGGCGCGACCGAGATGACGATCGAGATGTTGCCCATCGTGCGGCCCCGGGTCGCCGGCGGCACGAGGGTGAGGACGGTCGTCATGAGCAGCGGCATCATGATGGCCGTGCCCGAGGCCTGGACGACGCGGCCGAGCAGCAGCACGCCGAAGCCCGGCGCGACGGCCGAGATGGCGGTGCCGAGGCTGAACAAGCTCATGGCCGTGATGAACACGGGTCGGGTGTTGAAGCGCTGCAGCAGGAACCCCGTGATCGGGATGACCACGGCCATGGTGAGCATGAAGCCCGTGGTCAACCACTGGCCCGCCGTGACCGTGATGCCGAGGTCGCTCGTCAGGCTGGGCAGCGCGACGCCCATGATCGTCTCGTTGAGGATGACCACGAACGCCGACACGAGCAGCAACCCGATGACGAGCTTGTTGCGGGCGTCGGTCGCGGCCTGGCCGCCGTCGGCGCCCGAGGCGTCGGCTCCGTGGGCGTTCGACGTCGAGGTCGGTGACGCGCCCGGGACGGTGGTCGGCGCGGGCGAGAGGTCGTTGCTCAAATGGGGCTCCTCGGAGGTGACGGCGGGTGTGCCTGTGCGGCTGAACGTACGAGACGGTCCGGTTCTTCCCGATCCGTCACGATCGCCCCGCCGTCACCCCGAGGAGGCGCGGTGCGGGTCGGTCAGACGTCGCGTCGCTTCACGAGTGCGAAGGCCACGGCGAAGAGCACGACGACCCAACCGGCCAGGACGAGCAGGGCCGTCCAGGGCTCGAGTGCCCAGGCGCCCTCGGGCACGGGCAGCATGGTCGCGGACCGCCCGTCCACGACGTAGTCGTAGAGGCGAGCGCTGGCGTTCGGCGGGATGATCTCGTTCAGGTTGTAGAGCCACACCGAGTCGTTGGCCGTCATGAAGAGCTGCAGCACGATCGGCAGGACGAACACGATGCCGACGGCGGAGGCGATGGCGCCCGCGCCGTTGCGGATGATGGCGCCCAGGGCGAGGGCCATCATGCCGATGGCCGCGACGGAGACGGCGGCACCCAGGACGGTCTTCCAGAGTGCGACGTCGGCGAAGTCGACCGAGATGTCGTGCAGCGGCAGGATCGCGCTGTTGACGAGGAGCGACACCACGAGCCCGATGAATGACACGACGAACAGGGTCACGGCGACGACGATCAACTTGGCGACCAGGGCGGCACCGCGGCGGGGAACGGCCGTGAAGGTCGAGCGGATCATGCCGGTGCCGAACTCGCCCGTGATGACGAGGGCCCCGAGGATCGAGGCGACCAACTGACCGAAGACGACGCCGACCGTGACCGACTGCGCCACCACGGCCTGCTGCTGTTCACGCGTCGCGCCGTCGAGGGCGAAGAAGCCGGCGCTGGTCGAGAACAGGGCGCCGAAGGCCACGATGACGGCCACCATGACGGCCAGGCACCACCACGTCGACCGGAGGGTGCGGAGCTTGATCCACTCGCTGCGCAGCACGCCCCCGAAGGAGAGTCTGGAGGCGGGAGGTGCGGGCCGGTCGAGGTGGCGGGTGGGTGTCGTGGCGGTCATCGGGTCGCTCCCTGGGGGGTCTGCGTGTCGGGGGCGACGTGGTTGCCCGACGCCGCGCCTCCTGCGTGGTACTCGACGGAGTCCTGCGTGAGGGTCATGTACGCGTCCTCGAGCGAGCGGACGAGGGGGGTGAGTTCGTGCAGCACGACGCCCGACGAGGCGGCGAGGTCGCCGACCCGCTCGGCGGTGACGCCGCGCAGCTCGACCACGCCGGGCTCGACGGCCGTGACGGCGACGTCGGGGCCCCGCAGCAGCGAGACGAGGTGGTCGGCGTGCGGGCTGCGGACGCGGACGGCGTCGCCCGAGGCCTGCGAGATGACGTCCGCGACGGGGGAGTCGGCGAGCACCTTGCCCCGCCCGAGGACGATGAGGTGGTCGGCGGTCTGCGCCATCTCGCTCATGAGGTGCGACGAGAGGAAGACCGTGCGGCCCTCGCTCGCGAGGAAGCGGGCCAGGGTGCGCACCCAGACGACGCCCTCGGGGTCGAGGCCGTTGACGGGCTCGTCGAGGATCACGGTGGCGGGGTCGCCGAGCAACGCTGCGGCGATGCCCAGGCGCTGACCCATGCCGAGCGAGAAGCCGCCGACCCGCTTCTTCGCCACCGACTCGAGGCCGGTCAGGGCGATCACCTCGGCCACGCGCTTCTTGCCGATGCCGTGCGTGGCACCCATGGCCAGCAGGTGGTCGTGGGCGCTGCGGCCGGTGTGCACGGCCTTGGCGTCGAGCAGGACGCCGACCTCGTGCAGCGGGGCCGCGTGGTCGGCGAAGCGCTTGCCGTTGACCGTCACGCTGCCGCGGGTGGGTCGGTCGAGGCCCACGATCATGCGCATGGTGGTCGACTTGCCGGCGCCGTTCGGGCCGAGGAACCCGGTGACCAGGCCGGGGCGGACCGTGAAGGTGGCGTCGTCGAGTGCGCGCTTGTCTCCGTAGATCTTGGTGAGGTTCCGGGCTTCGATCATCGCGTGCGTCCTGTCGTCGGCATGCTGGGGGGTGTCCGCATCGCCCCAGGCTAGGTGCGTGGCGTGCGCGGGGGCATCCCCCGCCCGGCCGAGACCGCCGGAGGACGGCCTGGTCCGCTCGGCGGACGCCGCGCCGCAGGGTCGACCCGTTAGGGTCGTCCCTCGTGATCGCCGACGCCCTGCTCGCCGCCCTGCCCGCCTCCACCGGCGGGGGGTTCGTCCTGTTCAACCCGGACGAGTTGCTGCCGGCCCTCGGACCCTGGGCGCTCGCCGGCATCTCGTTGATGGTGTTCGTCGAGTCGGGCGTGCTCTTCCCCTTCCTGCCGGGGGACTCCCTGCTCTTCACGGCGGGCGTGCTGCACGAGGCGCTGGGCCTGCAGGTCTGGGTGATCGCGCTGTGCGCCTTCGTCGCCGCGGTGCTGGGCGACCAGGTCGGGTACCTCCTCGGCAACCGCTTCGGCCGCCGCCTGTTCACGGACGACGCCCGCATCCTCAAGACCGCCTACCTCGAGCGCGCCGAGGCGTTCTTCGCGAAGTACGGGGGCACGAGCCTGATCCTCGGGCGGTTCGTCCCGATCGTCCGCACGTACGTCCCCCTCGCGGCCGGCACGGCGGGCTACCGGTACCCGAAGTTCCTCCTCTTCAACGTCACCGGGGCGTTCCTCTGGGCCGTGGGCATGACCGTCCTCGGGTCGTTGCTCGGCGGCATCCCGTTCATCCGCGACCACATCGACGTGCTCGCCGTCGTGCTCGTCGCGCTCTCGGTTGTGCCGATCGCCCTCCACGCCCTGCTGGCCTGGCGTCGGTCGCGCCGCGAGGCCGCCCTCACCGAACTGCGCACGGCCGACGTCGGCGACGACCCGGGCGCCGTGCCCGGCTCGGCCGGCCGCCCCGAGTGACGGCGACCCCGCTCGGCTCGGTCGACGACCTCGTCGCCCGCGCCCTCGCGGTCCACGCCAGAGCGCAGGAGGCGCGGCTCGGCTCCTCGCGGCACCGCGCGTCGTCCTCCGGGCCGGCTCCGACGCCCGTCCGCACCCTGATCGGAGTCGCGGGCGAACCGGGTGGCGGCAAGAGCACGGCTGCCGCGGCCGTCGTCGAGGGGCTCTCGCGCGTGGGCGTGCGGGCCGTCGTCGTGCCGATGGACGGCTTCCACCTGGCCGGTGCGACGTTGGCCCGGCTCGGCCGCCTCGACCGCAAGGGGGCGATCGACACGTTCGACGCCGAGGGCTACCTGGCCCTGCTGCACCGTCTGCGGACGAGCCGGTCGACGGTCTGGGCACCCGAGTACGTCCGCGGGGTCGAGGAGTCGATCGGGGGCGCGATCGAGGTCGACGCGCGCGTCGAGGTCGTGGTCAGCGAGGGCAACTACCTGTTGGCCGAGCTCGCCCCGTGGCCCGACGTGAGGTCGGCGTTCGACGAGGTGTGGTTCGTCGACACCCCGGCCGCGCTCCGGCGACGGTGGCTGGTCGCGCGTCACGTCCGGTTCGGCATGACGCCCGAGGCGGCCGAGGCCTGGGCGGCCGGACCGGACGAGGTCGCCGCCCGGCTGGTCCGCTCCACCCGGGGCCGGGCCGACGCCGTCGTCGACGCGGGCAGCCTCTGGCCCGACGCCTGACCCCGCCGCCCGCCGCCCGACGACTCCGCGCAGCCCGATCGCCCGTCGTCGCCCGCCTCGCGCCTCCGCCCCGGGGCAGCGGTGTCGGAGGCCCACCGTAGGGTGGACGATCATGCGCTTGTTGTTGATCCGCCACGGTCAGACGCCCGACAACGTCGAGGGGAAGCTCGGCACCGTCGCCCCGGGGGTCGGGCTCACCGACCTCGGGCGGCGCCAGGCGGAGGCGCTCCCCGCCGCCCTCGCCGACGAGTCGATCGGCGCCCTCGCCGTCAGCACGCTCGTCCGCACGCAGCTCACGGCTGCGCCCCTCGCCGACGCCCGGGGGCTCGCCCCCGTGGTGCTCGACGGGCTGCGCGAGGTGAGGGCGGGCGACCTCGAGGGTCGGAGCGACACCGACGCGGTCACGGCCTACGTCGGTCGCGTGTTCTCCTGGGCGTCGGGCGACCTCGACGCCCGGGTGCCCGGCTCCGAGGACGGGCACGAGTTCTTCGCACGGTACGACTCCGCCCTCGCCGAGCTCGTCGCGGCGGGCGAGCGCGACGGGCACGAGACGGTCGCCGCCGTCAGCCACGGTGCGGCCATCCGTGCCTGGGTCGGCTCGCGGGCCGTCAACGCCGACGACGAGTTCATCCGCCGGCACCTGCTCGAGAACACGGGCGTCGTCACGCTCGAGGGCACGCTCGACCGCGGCTGGCGTCTGCAGACGTGGCAGGGCCTGCCCGTCGGCGGCGCCGAGCTGCTCGACCTCGACGCCCCCGACCCCACGGGCGAGTCGTACTGACCGCCTCCGCCGTCCTCGTCGGGCGGCGGTCCGAGGCCACGGACGCGACCTCGACGACCGGCTAGGCGAGCAGACGTTCGAGCGCGGGGCCCGAGAACTTGCCGTCGGGGTCGACCTCGCGCACGAGCGCGGCGAAGTCGTCCAGGCGCGGGTAGGCCGCCCGGATCGACGCCGGAGGCAGGGCCGACAGCTTGCCCCAGTGCGGCCGCGGGGTGAACGGGGCCAGCGCCTCTTCGACGCGGGGGATCAGGGCGCCGACCTCGGCCGGGTGCTTCTTCCAGGTGAAGGCGATCGCGAGGCTGTCGCGGGGCGTCGGGCTCAGCCAGAGCGGATCGCCCGCGACCGTGCGGGTCTCGCAGGTGTGGAGGTGCGGACGCAGGGCGTCGCCCAGTCGCTGCACGGCGCGGAGGGCGGCCGGCCCGTCCTCGAGCGCGACGAAGTGTTCGCTCTGCAGCTCGGAGCCCACCGACGGCGTCGCGTCGATGCGGAAGTGCGGCAACCGGTCCGCCCACGAGCCGACGCTGCCGTCCATCGGCGTCGACTTCGTGCCGGTCACCTCGGCGTGCTCGTCGACGGGGGCCGGCCGGGCACCCCAGAGCTCGCGGGGCATCGAGACGTCCGCGAGGCCGTCGGGCACGCGTGACTTCACCAGGACCTCGCGGATGCGGTGGTCGAACTCGTGGAAGAAGCTGACGCTGTAGCCCGCGCCGAACACGTCGAGCAGGTGGTCGTCGACGCTGGTCCAGGGCAGGTCGACGTACGTGTCCTGGCGCATCCGGAACCCGGGCTGCACGTCGAGCGTCACCCGCACGACGACACCGAGGGCGCCGAGCGCCACGACGCTGCCGTCGAACGACGGCTCCCCCCGACGGACGGTGCGCAGCGACCCGTCCGGTCCGACGATCTCGAGCGCCGAGACCGCGCTCGCCAGGCTGCCGAGGCCGAGACCCGAGCCGTGCGTGCCGGTCGCGATCGCCCCGCCCACCGAGATGTGCGGCAGCGACCCCATGTTGAGCAGCGCGAGCCCGTGGCGGTCGAGGTGTCGGGCGACGGCGGCGTAGTTCGTGCCTGCACCGATCGTGACGCTGCGACCGTCGTCGGAGATCACCGGGTCGGAGGGGAGGGCCGTCGTCGAGACCAGCAGGCCGCGGCCGTCGGCGACGTCGCTGAACGAGTGACGCGTGCCGAGCGCCCGGATGCGGGGGGCCCCGGCGACGAGTCCGCGGAGCTCGTCGAGCGACGTCGGCGTCACGACCTCGGTCGCGCCGTAGCTGAAGCTGTCCGCCCAGTTGCGCTCGTCGCGTCGGGGCGGCCGGAGGGTCTCGTGCGTCGTCGTCACCGGTCGAGTCTCGCACGAGCTCCGGCCGGGTCGGCCGGGCCGCGACGACCCGAGGAGGCGCGGCGCGCGATCATCGCCCACCGCGCCTCCTCGTGAGGACCGTCCGGCGGCCGGCTCAGGCCGCGATGCCCTCTTCGTCCTCGCGCACCGTGACGCGCTCGTCCGCGAGCCGGGTGCGGCGGACGCTCCAGAGGTGCGTGAGCCCGGCGAGGCCGACGCCCACGGCCAGCCAGAGGGCGAGCGTCAGGCCGGCCCGCCCCCAGCCCTGTCCCGGGAAGTACACGATCGACTGGGTGGCGCGCAGCCAGGCCGAGCCGTTCCAGAAGGCGCCGAGGGCACCGAAGAACGGCGGCACGAGCTGCGACGAGAAGACGCCGCCCGAGCTGGTGAAGTTCAGCATGACGAAGAGCATCGTCAGCGCGGGCGTCGTCCAGTGGCGCAGCAGGGGGTGCAGGCCGATGCCGATCACGACGATCGCCGTGACGTACAGCCAGCTGACGAGGGCCACGCCCCACAGCCCGGTGGTGACGATCCGGTAGACCGGACCGACGACGACCGTGCCGACGGCCGCGACGACGGCCGCGGTCACGACGCCGGCGAGGAGGCGCGAGCCGAGGCCCAGCCGGGCGCTCGCCGCCGAGATGGCCGCGGCACTCGCGTACGCACCGACGCTCAGGGCGACGAGCAGGAAGAAGAGCCCCTGGCCCGTGGGGTCGCCCCCGCCGCTCGGCACGACGTCGTCGACCTGCAGGGGCAGGCCGAGCCGGTACGCCACCGGTCCGAAGACCTTCTGCAGGACGTTCGCGGTCGTGTCGGAGGCCGCGGACGAGACGTACAGCGTCGCGTCCGTGGCACCCACCTCGAACGCCCCCGAGATCTCGCGGCTGGTGATCAGCGCCCGGGCGGCGGCCGGGTCCGCCACCGTGCGGACGTCGAGCGCGTCGGGGTCGGCGTCGTTCAGCTGCTGGGCGAAGACCTCGCTCTGGGCCGAGGTGCCCACGACCGCGACGGGGACGTGGTGCGGGGCCGGGTGGCCGAAGGCTCCGAGGTAGGCCAGGGCCATCCCCGTCGCGAGGAAGAGCGGGATGAGCACGTGCAGGGCCAGGGAGCGCCAGGCCGCGGCGTCGGGGCGCGGGCGGCGCGCGACGGTCGGACCGACGTGCTGGTGGCCGCGGTGGAGGCGCGGGTCGGGGCGTGACGCCTCGTCGCGTCGTCCCTCGTCGTCGGGGCGGACCCGGTCGCCGGGTCGGTGCAGGGTCAGGTCGGTGGTCGTCACGGTGCTCCTCGTGGTCGGGGGGCGCCGTTGCCCGATCGGTCTGACAGTTGCATTATGCAACACAAAACGCCGCTCCGCTGTTCCCGATCACCCGTGGCTAGGCTGGGCGCGTGACGGACCAGCGGGGGCAGCAGGGCATCGACACCGTGTACTCCGAGCTCGAGACGGTGTCGCGACGGGCCGTCGCCCGTGCGCGGCACAAGAGTGCTCCGCTGTCGTTCGTCGAGCACTCGCTCGTCACCTTCATCGCCGCGAACCCGGGGTGCCGCGCCACCGACATCGCCGCGGACTTCGGCCTCAACCGGTCGACCGTGTCGCGTCAGCTCGGCGGGTTGGTCGAACTCGGGCTGGTCGAACCCGGGGCGGCGGCCGGCGGCGAGGGACGGCGGGGCCAGGCTCTCGCCCTGACGGACCGCGGGCGTGACCTGCTGGCCCGGTCCGTCGACGCGAACCGGTCCGCCCTGGCCGATCGACTCGCCGGCTGGACGGCCGCCGAGGTCGACGCGCTCGCCGCGGCGTTGCACCGGCTGAACTCGGCCTTCGTCGACTGACCCGTCGCCCACGATCGGGCCCGGCAGGGCTCCGAGGCCGCGCGACGCGACACCCGTCGCCGCGACCCGCGGGGTCCGCCGCACCGCGCCTCCTGGTTTTCGGGGTACAGATCGTGTGACTCGTGTGACTGACGTCATGTCGTGCGATCGCATGTGAACCCCTGACTGGGGACATGCCGATGACGAGAAACCTTGAGGTGCGGGTTTACCCTTCCCGGTTCCGCCCGTAGGCTGATCGGGTTCCCCACCCCCGACGACCGTCGATCCGACGCGTCCTGCGGGCCAGGACCGACCACAGATAGGTGCCCCCTCCGTGACTTCGCCCGTGACCCCGCCCCGCCGACGAGGCATCGCCGCCGCCGCGACGGTGCTGCTCAGCCTGTCGCTGGTCGTGTCGGGTTCGGTGCTCGGGGCCTCGACCGCGCAGGCCGTCAGCTACCCCTCGTGGGAGGACGTCCAGGCGGCCCGGTCGAACGAGTCGGCCAAGGCCGCCGAGGTCAGCCGCATCCAGGGCCTGCTCGACCAGCTGGCGAGTGACGCCGCCGATGCCCAGGCCGAGGCCGAACGTCTCGGCATCGCGTTCGAGAAGGCACAGGCCGACGCCGACGCCGGGGCCGCCAAGCTCTCCGAGCTGCAGGCGCAGGCCGACGAGAAGGGCGCCGTCGCCGACGCCAGCGAACAGCGGGCCGGTCAGGTCTCGGCGCAGCTCGCCCGCACGGGTGGTGGCGACGTCTCGTCCCAGCTGGTGGGCGACACCGAGCAGGCGGGCGACCTGCTCTACCGCCTCGGGGCGATGAGCAAGCTCACCGAGCAGACCGACGGCATCCGCCAGCAGGCGGTGACCGACCGCAACGTCGCGCAGTCGCTGTCCGACCAGGCCAAGGTCGCCTCGGACGCGCTCGTGAAGTTGCAAGGTGCCGCACAGGTCTCGATGGACGAGGCCCAGGCCGCGTCCGACGCCGCCGCGTCCGCGGTGGCCGCCCAGCAAGAGAACGAGTCGCGCCTCCAGGGCCAGCTCGCCGTGCTGCAGGACCAGAGCCTGCAGACCGAGGCCGACTACGCCACCGGCGTCGAGGTCGCGCGTCAGGCCGAGGAGGCGCGCAAGGCGGCCGAGGCCGCCGAGGCCGCCCGCCAGGCCGAGGTGCTCCGTCAGCAGCGTGCCGTGGCGGCCGCGGCGGCGGCGGCAGCCCGTCCGAGCAACCCCGCACCGGCTCCGGCGCCCTCGGGCGGTGGCTCGTCCGGCGGCGGTGCCTCCACCGGTTCGGGCTGGGTGCGTCCCAGCGCCGGCTACATGTCGAGCGGCTACGGCATGCGCGTCAACCCCGTGACGGGCGTCTACCGCATGCACGACGGCATCGACCTCGCGCCCGGTTGCAACAGCCCCATCTACGCCGCGACCTCGGGCACGGTCACGTTCGCCGGCCTGACGGGCGGCTACGGCAACTACATCCAGATCAGCCACGGCGGCGGCGTCTCGACCGCCTACGGCCACATCGTCAACGGCGGCATCAAGGTGTCGCGCGGCCAGAGCGTCGTCGCGGGTCAGCTCATCGCGCTCGTCGGCTCGACGGGCAACTCGACCGGCTGCCACCTGCACTTCGAGACGCGCGTCAACGGCGCCTCGACGAACCCCGTGCCGTTCATGGCCGCCCGAGGCGTCGGCCTCTAGGTCGGAAACCCGCCGAGGCGGACCGCCCGCCCACGAAGGGGCAGAATCGTCTGGTGACGAACGCCGCCCACCACGCCCTGCCCCCGCTCCACCTCGAACGCGTCGCCTTCGACGACCCCCGGGCCGTCGCCCTGCGCGACGCGATGGACGCCGAGATGACCGTCCGCTACCACCGCGACGTGGTCGAGCCCGCCGCCGTCGTCGAGGCGCGGAACGCCGCCCTCACCGTCCAGCCCTCGAACGTGTTGGGCACCGTGCTGGTCGTCGCCGACGACGTCGACGGCGGCACCCCGGTCGGCCACGCCCTCGTGCAGGACCGCGACGGCGAGTGGGAGGTCAAGCGCGTGATCGTCGCCGACGGCCAGCGCGGGCGGGGCATCGGTCGGCTGCTGATGGCCGAGGTCGAGTCGATCGCGCGCGAGGGCGGCGCCCGTCGCCTCGTCCTGCAGACCGGCGACCGGCAGCCGGACGCCGTCGCCCTGTACGAGAAGATCGGTTTCACGCGCATCCCGACCTACGAGCCCTACGTCACGACCATCCCGCAGTCCATCTGCTTCGAGAAGCCGATCGCCTGACGGGTCGGCGCCGCCCGTCGGGCGACGGCGGCCGGGTGGGACCGCCGCGGGCGCCTGCCTGCCGCCGCCGACGCACCGAGGAGGCGCGGGTCGCCACGACGCAGGAGGCGCGCCCCGGCCGCGTGGTCGGGGCGCGCCTCCTGCGCTCGTGTCGTGGGTAGGGTCCCTCGTCGCCGGGCGCCGGTGAGCCCCCGTGGTGGCCGGACCCGCCCGCCTCCGGACTAGAGGCCGGCCGTCGAGCGGATCCAGCTCGCGCTCTGCGACAGCACCGCGTAGTTCGAGCCCGCTCGCGTGTTCGCGCCCGGGTCGGCCTCGTCGCCGGTCGAGCAGACGGCCACGATCTGGCCGCCCACGATCAGCGGGCCGCCCGAGTCGCCGTGGTTCGCCGCGCCGGTCGTGCCGTTCAGGTGCTGGGCGGTCCCGCCGTAGGCGTCGGTGCTGCGGCCGGTCAGGCCGACCGTCGCCTGGTACAGGCCGTCGGACCGGACCGAGTTCGCCCGCAGGCCGTAGCCCATGATCGTCCCGCTGCCGGACGAGGTCGCCTGGAACCCCAGGTTCACCGAGGGGTAGCTGCCGAGGGCCTTCGACTGGCTGAGGTGGACGAGTGCGATGTCACCCGACGGTGCCGCGGCGACGCGGTCGACGGCGATCGCGGTGCCCGGGTTCGTCGTGCTGTTGGAGTGGTACACCTGCATCGAGGTGACGCCGTCGATGCAGTGGCGCGCGGTCAGCACCCAGCTGGCGTTGAGCTGCTCGCCCGTGCAGGCGTAGCTCGCGGTGCCCCCGGTCTGGAAGACCAGCTGGACGGCCCACGGCGTCGTGGGCGCCTTCTCGCCTCCGACGACGTCCGTCGACCGGATGGTGTCGACGGGCCCCGCGGCCACGGCCGAGGTCGAGACCCCGAGCGACCCGACGGCCAGGGCCGCGGTGGTCAGTGCGACGGCGACGGCTCTCTTCATGGTGTTCCCCTTCGTTCGTGTGGTGCGTGTCGGGTGGTCCCCGTCGGGCGGTGCTGCTGCCCGAGCCGTCGGGACGGGCGGCCCGGTGATCGCCCGACCGGGTGGGTCGGGCACGTGCCGCCTGGCTCGAGCCTCCGCCTGGCCCCCGTTCGGGGGCAAGTCGGCACTCTGGCCGACTTGACGGTCGGTGTTGCGCGTGGCAACAGGGCGGGTGCTCGCGGCGGATGCGGGCTGACGGGTAGCGTGTGCGGGTGATCACGCGACGAGACGCCGCCCTGCGGCTGGACATCCCGCTCGAGATGGCGAAGCGCCACGGACTGCCGCCCAAGATGACGGTCGACGAGCTGGTCGTGATCGAGCGGACCCCGCCGGCGTGGCTGGTGCAGTCCCGCGCCAACCGCACGGGCAAGCCCGTCTGGGTCGAGCTCGAGTGCGTCGTCTGCGGTTACCACGAGGCGGCCCGGCCGAAGAAGTGGTGGCCCGAGTACACCTACCTCAGCTGCGACGACCACGGCGCCGACGAGCTGCCCGAGCCCGAGCCGGGCGTCGTCCGGGCCGAGGTCGACGGCGTCGGCACCCGTTTCGTCGCCATCGTCGACGTCGCGCCCTGACCCCTCCGTCCGCCCGGCTCGTCGGCCCGGCCCCTCGGGACGGCCGAGGAGGCGCGGCGCGCGCCGGTCAGACCGTGTACTGCACCGAGACCGGCGGCTCGAGCCCGGCGAGCACGTGCACGTAGGCCTGGCGGGCGTCCTCGACCAGCAGCTGGCGCTGGATGTGCTGGTCGTGCCAGTCGACGAGGTCGCCGGGCGTGACGTCGTCGACGTCGTCCGCCACGAGGTAGCTGAAGGCGTACGCGCTGCCGTCGACGTCGAGGGTGCGGCGGTACCCCAGGGTCTGTCGGCTGTCGGCGTCGACGAACACCTCCCAGCCGGGGTCGCTCGCGTCAGGCAGCGTGACGTCGACCACCGGGTGGGCCGCACCGGGCGCCGGTGAGGCGAGCCTCGTCCCGAGGGTGGCGGTCCGCAGCGTCGTGGCCGCCGGGCCCGCCGTCGCCAGGTCGGTCGGCCGGGACGCACCGTCGACGGCTGAGCCCGCCCCGGTGCCCTCGACGCCTGCTCGCGCGGCCCGGGCCGCGGCCGCCGCACCGGCCAGGGACGACTCGGGCGAACTCGTGTCGATGCCCCGGACGACGTCGTGGTCGACCCGGGCGACGGCACGCGCGAGTGCGCCCTCGAAGAGGTGCAGGCGTCGGGCCGTCGCGCGCGACCAGGCCTCGAGGGCGTCACGCTCGTCCGGCGTGAAGGGTTCGGGCTCGAACGAGTTGACGGCGAACGAGGCGGCCTCGACCGACCACTCCCACTCGAGCACGACCCGCAGCAGGGCCGAGCGACGGGGCAGCAGCGCGAGGGTTCCACGACGCAGGCCCGGCGAGAAGTGCAGCTCGGGTTCGTCGAGCAGGTGCCGGACGTCGGCGGCGGCGTCGGTCGAGGTGAGCGGCACGACGAAGGCGACCTGCACCTCGCGCCACGGGGCGGCGCGGACCGGAGGTGCGTCCTCGTCGCGCAGGATCGTCAGGCTGCGCGGCATCTCGGGAGGCAGGACCGGCCCCGGATCGCGCGGCTCGGGGTCGCGGGACGTGGCGTCGCCGGGCACGGCGTCGCCCGACCCCTCGTCGGAGGGCTCGGCGGGGTCGACGGGGTCTCGGTCGTTCGGTGCCATGGCCCGAGAATGGTGGCACGACTCGATGCGAACCGCCTGGGCGAGAGGCCCCGCCCTCAGAACGAGAGCTGGTCGACCGACGTGAGCGGGACCCAGCCGGCGCGGATGCCGTCCGGTGGCTCGATGGTCGGCACCGGCTGCAGGGTGTCGGCCTCGGCGAGTTGGGCCAGGTCGAACCCGGTCATCTCGGCGATGTCGCGGACGGGCACCTGGTAGGTGCGGTACGGCCCGAGCGGGGGCGGGTCGCCCAGCTCGTGGGCCCGGGCGAACGCCGCCTCGAGGTCGACGCCCTCGAGTTCGGGCGACTGGTCGAGCAGGTAGGCCGCCGTGCGCAGCGACCCACCGTCGGACGTCGTCCACGCCGCGACCTTGAAGAACCGGCGGGGCAGCCTGACCCCGCGGTACGGAGCGTCGTCGTCGAGCAGCACGGGTGCCGTGAAGACGGTCAGACGCTGCCGGTGAGTCGAGGCGTACTGCAACACCTGGTCTTCGAGCCCGAGCCAGAGTTCTTTCGACTGGTTGAACTCGGCGGCCTGCGGGGCGGCGTTCGTGAAGCTGAAGGTGTCGACGTTCGCCGCCGCGGCGACGGACGGGTCGCCCCAGACCGGGTCGCGACGACGCACCAGGTGCCCCCGGTCGAGGTCGTTCGAGGCGTAGACGTCGGGGCCGGTCTGCTCGTCGTCGGGCACGCGGTCGTCGACGTGCCAGTCGTCGCCGCGGCCGAGGTCGAGCAGGCTCGCCCCGTCGATGTTGACCGCCGTCAGGGCGGCCAGGCGCCGGGCCGGGTCGAGCAGCACCGTGAAGTGGACGTACGGCAGCTCGCGCACGGTGGTGTGGACGGCCGGCAGGGGCACGTCGACCGTGAGGAACGACGGGTCGTAGCCCGTGCGGTCGGGAGTGGTCGCGGTGGTGGGGTCGTCTGCGGTGCTCATGGGCGCCTCCGGCGGGGTCGTCGTGCTCGTGGGGCCATCATGCCCACGGCCTCCGACATCCGGCCCGGTCGGCGGGGCGCCGGGGCGAGGACGTGCAGGAGGCGGGGGGGGGGGGGGTTCCCCCCCCCCCCCCCCCGGGGGGGCGCCCCGCCCCCCCCGCCCCCCCGCCCCCCGCGCCCGGGGGCGCGGTACGCGGGACACGCC